>JAHWKI010000314.1 GCA_019347975.1 Gemmatimonadota bacterium | reverse complement strand
CGGTCGCGGCGCTGGAGCTCGAAACGGCGTTGCGCCGCGCAATGGAGCGGCGGGAGTTCGAGCTGCACTACCAGCCGATCGTTTCGCTGAGCGACGGCCGCGTCATGGGGTTCGAATCGCTGCTCCGCTGGCGCCATCCCGAGCGGGGTCTCCTCCTCCCCGAGTCCTTCCTCGCGCTGGCGGAGGACACCGGGCTGATCACGCCCATCGGCTGGTGGGCGCTGGAGGAGGCGGCGCGGCAGGTCCGGCTGTGGCGCCACGTCGCGCCGCGTCGGGGGCTGTTCGTGACCGTGAACCTGTCGGGGACGCAGCTGTCGCAGCCGGATCTGATCGAGCAGCTGGCCGGAGTGCTGGAGCGGACCGGCATACCGCCGGGTGCGCTCCGCCTGGAGCTCACGGAGACGGTGGTGATGGAGCACGCGGAAGCGACGATGCGGACGCTCCAGCGCCTGCGCGAGCTGGAGGTGCCGCTCATGATCGACGATTTCGGCATGGGCTACTCCTCCCTCAGCTACCTCCACCGCTTCGCCGCGGATACCCTCAAGATCGACGGGTCCTTCATCGGCGGGATCGGACCGGACGGCGAGAACAGCGAGATCGTCCGGACCATCGTCGCCCTCGCGGACGAGCTGGGCATGGACGTCGTGGCCGAGGGCGTGGAGACGCCGGAGCAGTTCCGAATGGTGCGCATCCTCGGCTGCCGCTCCGCCCAGGGCTTCCACCTCGCCCAGCCCATCCCGGGCCCGGAGACGCTGGAGACGCTGGAGCGGGAGTGGGAGCTGGCGTGAGCGAGGGGGAGGAGACGACGACGCCCGGCGGCCACGACCACGGCCCCCGGTCCCTCTACCGCAGGCGCGCGGTCCAGCTCGGGGCGCTGGCGCTGGTCGTGGCGCTGATCGTCTGGGCGAACCTCTACGCCGCCGAGCACGACTTCGTGCGGGAGCTGGCCCGCCGGTTCGGCTATCCGGGGCTCTTCCTCGGCGCCGCCATCAGCGGGTTCAACCTGATCGTCCCGATCCCGGTCATCGCCTTCTTCCCCTTCTTCATGGAGGTCGGGTTTCAGCCCATCCCCACGGTGGCGACCATCGCGCTCGGGATGACGACGGGAGACCTGGTGGGGTATCTCCTCGGTCGGACCACGCGGGAGGTGTTCGCGCCGAGAGCCAGGGGGATGATGGCGCGGCTGGAGCGGCTCAGGGAGCAGCACCGCGTGCTCCCGTTCGTCGTCATGTTCCTCTACGCTGCGTTCGCCCCCGTGCCCAACGAGGTCCTGGTCATCCCGCTGGCGTTCCTGCGCTATCCCCTGATCGGGATCTTCACCGCGGTGCTGGCGGGGAACACGATCTTCAACGCCCTGGTGGCCTTCGGCGTGGTGCGGGTGTTCGAGGCGTTCTGAGCGCACGAAGTTGGCGACCCGCCGCGCCGCGGCCTTCAGCGCGTGATCACCTTCGAAACCACGACAACTTCACCAGCTCCCACACGGCTGCGGCGGGTTCTCCGGAGCGGCCGCAGGCCGCGGAGGCGCCAACCGTTTGTATTACGCCGCCACCAATCCGGCAGCTGGCTCATAGCTACGGCTTCTTTGACTCCTGCACGAACCAGTCAATGATCCAACCAGTGAGTGCGCCGGCCCCGCCAAAGACAAGCGACTCGTAGGCCCAGCTGAACACCGAGTAGTAATCCGCATCGGTGGTAAGAGCGTGGTACGTGGCTCCTGTAACTCCCAAGCCAGCCCCGATCGCAGGTAGCAGCAACCGCGGGTAATCACGGCTCTCCTGCGGAGCGATGATCAGAGGCGACGGGAATGCTTCATGCTGCCCCTCTGCGGATAGAACCTGGGGCACGGGAAGGGACACGAAGAGGGCAGGCGCAGTTCTCGTGGCGTCATCAACATCCTGACGCCGACGCGCTTCCGGTGCTGGCGTATAACGCTCCAGCGTTCACGACGGCCGCTGCGAGGAAGGCGCGCAGCGCCGCCCGAGCCGCGGCTGTCCCGAAGGGCCGGAGCGGCGAAGCCGCGCAGGCGTGAACGCGATGTTATACGCTGGTGGTCCGTAGTCGGACAGAATCCACCTGCACGCGCTCCAAAGAGCCTAGGTCACACCGAGAGGAGTCTGCCGCATGAACACCTCAGCGCCCCAGCTGAAGTCGCGTGGGTGATCAGTTGTCACGCGGAGACTCGTGCGTGGGCACAGCGTGATTTCTTAGGATATCGAGACCACTCGCAGCAATCATACGTAGCCCGGCATTGGCGCCCGCCGAGAAGTAGTCGAACAGCGGGGGGTGCTCGTCGTTACCAAGGTACAGCCGGGCGGGCTGTACTAATCTTGGTCGATTCTCCGGTGGGAATGATTCGAATGGACCGAGTGCCCTCGGCGGTGGCCGTAGTCCAGACCAGGGTATAGACGGGAGAGGGAGAGTCTTCAGCAGGGCCGTATCGCCGGCGTACGGCTCCCAGGTTGGATTGTGCCAGTACAGGGCCACCTCGAAATGGGGGCGATTGGCGACCATGTCTCGGGCCGTCGCCGTCGAGGTCAATACGGCGTCCATGAAGCGCATGACCTCAGCGTGATCAGTGAGGTAAACTGGTCGCTCGAGGACGCCACCATAAAACATGATGAGCCTCGGCCATGCCGCAGTGACGTGGGATTCGGGCGTCGAATCTGTGACGGCGAGAAAGAGAGCTAAGGCGAGCGTGATCATTAGGGCGTGCTTCATACTCGACCTCCGTGCCGGCAGCTAACGAGCACACCACCAAACTACACACATAATGAACGTTTAGCTTGGGCCTTTTAGGCTATGTACCCCGAGTCAAAGGACCACTTGCTTATAACGTTTCCAGGCTGGCGACCCGCCGCGCCGCAACCTCCAGCGCTCCATCATCTTCGAAACCACGAGTACCTCACCAGCTTCGAGTCACGGCCGCGGCGGGTTCTCCGGAGCGGCCGCAGGCCGCGGAGGCGCCGACCGTTTGTTATCCGGTGCCCGCAAACCGCCACCTTTCGCTCCACGAAAGAAACGCCGTCCTTGAACTGCCTATCTCGGCTCGGGTATGATTCCGTTCAAGGAGGA
>JAHWKI010000101.1 GCA_019347975.1 Gemmatimonadota bacterium | reverse complement strand
ATTCGGGTTCTGGAGGGTGGTGACCGCCACGTAGTCGAAGCCGAAGACCGACTGCAACGTGGAGGAGGCCAGACCCGAGACCGTGGGGGCGAGGAAGGCATCCATGATGAGAGCGCCCGCGCGGTCGAAGCGGGTCGACAGGACGTCGGTCTCGGACTGGCTGAGCTCCGAAAGGGAGCGGCCGAAGATGATGTAGCTGGCGAGATCCGACTCGCTGATCGGGAGGTCCGACTCGCTGGTGAGGCGGACGCGCGGCGTCTGCAGGGTGCCGGCGACCTGCGCCACCACGTCGATGGGCTCGCCCTGGTTGCGGCGCAGCCGATACGTCGCGGTGATGGCGAGGTTCAAATCGATCCCGGGCGTCCCGACGAAGTCGATGGTCCCGCTCCGGATGTCGAACCGTCTCCCGGGGACCTCCCGCAGGAGCCTGAAGTCGGCGTTCTGGAGGACCCTGAGCTCGTAGGTGCCTCGTACCGCCTGGAGGGTGCCGCTGAGCCGCAGGTCCTCGGCGACCCGGTCGTACTCCACGCCCAGCTGCCCGGAGACCTCCACATCCAGCTCCGGCCCGCGAAGCCAGAATCCGCGGTCTACGGTGACGGACGCGTCGGATACGCGGATGTTGGCGAGGAACGGGGACATGGCGGGGGGGCGGAACCCCATGGCGGTGCTGTCGAAGACCTCGTAGAACCAGGGCTCGAGCTGCACGATGCGGTACTGCCGCAGGATCTCGCCGAGGTTCAGCTCGCCCTCCGTCAGGCGCACCGATCCGCTCAACACCGGCGCGGAGTAGCGGCCGCGGAGGAAAACGCGCGCCGAATCCGCCAGGGCGACCACGTCCCGGCGCCGGGACACCTCGAGCCGGCTGCCGACGAGCTCCAGATCGAAGCGGGGGTCGCGGGGATGCTCGAGATCGAGCACGCCGCGGATCCGGGCCGAGCCGCCGCCGGTCCTCAGCGTGCCGTCGATGGCCAGCTCGGTGTCCCGCATGCTGGCCGTGGCGGCCACGCGCCTGTAATGGACACCGGAATGCGTGAAGTAGCCGGACCCGTCGACGATCCGGAGCTCACCCTGGAAGCGTGGGGCGAGGGGCGTGCCGCCCAGGACCATCGCGCCATTCAGCGTTCCCTCCACCCGAGTGAATCCAGGGGCCAGGAACGCCACCAGGGCCGCGGGGACGCTATCGGCGGTGAGACGTACCTCCATCGGGCGGTCGAGGCGGCGCCCGTCGATCTCGAGGAGCGCGAGGTCGAGGGGGATCGCGCCTTCCCCGCGGAGGATCTCTTCGTCACCCCGCCACGCGGCGACATGGCCGGTGAGGGAGCGGTCCCGGTAGCGGAGGTCCGCGGCCAGGCTGTCCACGGTCGCCTCGTGGTAGCGGAACCTCCGGCCGGTCACCACGCCGGCCATCACCGGTGAGGCCGCCGTTCCGCTCACCGTCAGGCGACCGGTGAGGACGCCGTCGATGGCCGTGTCCGCCTGTGCGATCCGCAGGACCTCACCGATCCCGAGGTTCTCGACGCTCGCGGTGAACGCGGCGGTCGCCGAAGCAGCCGTTCCCCGCGCGTCCGTCCAGGGGAGCAGACCGGCCAGTTCGATGCGCGCGCCATCCGGGTTCCGGATGAGGACCGTGGGCTCGATGCCGAACCCCCTGCTGCCCGCCCGGCCGGCGACGGAGTCGGCCAGCTCCCAGCGCCCGTCACGGGTCTCCAGAGCCATGCTGCGGAGGCTGAACCGCGCACCGTCCTCGACGCGCGTGAACCCCGCGGCCGCCTCGAGGCTCTGGAAGCCCGGCCCGAGCGCCGTGACGGCGAGCGAGCCGGACCCGCGCTCATACCGCCCTTCGACGTGCCCCCTCGGCAGAAACCGCGTGCCCGCGGTGAGCGAGTCCACGCTCCCGGTCAGGGTGAGGCGGTCCGCCGCGGGGGTCCAGTCGCCCGAGACCTCGACGCGACGCGCGCGGACCTCTCCGTATACGCCCTGCGTCGCGGTGGCGCGCCCGGCGACGGTCCAGCTCGGGAGGGAGCCGGACAGGGTCCCCTCGGCGGTGATGAGGCCGGCGAGGCGAGCCGGCGGGAAGAAGGCGGTATCGGGCACCTCGAGGGGCGGCAGCAGATGGCGCTCGAGAGGGGCCAGGGTGTCGGCGACGACGGCGAAGCGGAGCTGCCCTGTGCGGTCGGCCGCCAGTCCGAGGCTGCCGCTGGCGGCGAGGTCGCCGATGAGGCTCCGAACGTCCAGCGTGTCCACAAAGGCGACGCCATCGATCGCCCGAACGCGTACCCTGCCGGTGTGGACCGGGATACCGTCGACCACCGCGGAGAAGACGTCCAGCGCCGCGCGCCCCTCGAGATCCTGGAGCCGCTGCCCTTCGGCATCGACGTCGAAGCGGCCGGTCATGGTGGTCGCCGGGAGCCCGCCGACGAGGCGGTCCAGGCGGAAGTCGGTCACCGCGCCGTCCGCCGTGAAGCGCGGCCGGGGTCCGGCCAGGGCGAACGTGCCGTGCAGGACGACGGCTCCGGCGGGAGTGACGATGTCGGCATCGACGCGGAGGTCGTTCAGCGATCCGGTGACGGTCACGGGCCCGCGCGCCTCTCCCGTGAGCCGGGCCAGCGCGGGGAACTGGCTGCCCAGGAGGTCCAGCGCCAGGGGCTCGGCTTCGAAGCGCAGATCGACCTTCGACCGGTTCCCACCGACCGCCACCTGTCCGCCGCCCCGCACGGTGGAAAGGCTGCCGTTGCGGTCCAGCGCGAGCTCGCCCGTGAGCCGCAGGCCACGCGAGAGGGAGCCGTCTGCCCGCACGCTCCCCGTCGCCAGCCCCCGCAGCCGGAGCGACGGGAACAGCTCCGCGATCTGGCCCAGGTCGACGCGCGTGAGATCGGCCTCCAGGCCGGAGACGGCGTACGGCTCCCGGGCGCGGACGGTGCCCACCCACCGCGCGGCGGAGCCGGCCGGGCGGCCGCCGAGCCGCCGATACCGCAGGTCGCCGCGGGTGCGGAGCGCGGAGATCGGCCCGTCCACCTCGACGGTCCCGATGAGCAGCCCTTCCAGCGGGAGCGTTCCCGGCAGCAAGCTCTGGAGGAGCTGCAGGTCGAGCGGCGACGCCTCGAGGCTCACGTTGGTGAAGTAGAGCGAGTCGCCCGTCACCACGCCGAAGGACCCGGCCACCTCGGTTCCGCCGGTGCGGAGGCGGGCATCCTCCGCCAGCCAGAGGATGTCGTGCGCGCCCCGACTCTGGATGCGGAACTTCAGAGACCCGCCCCCCTCGTCGGGCAGCGGCGGGTACAGCCACTGGAAGTCGGCGAAGGAAACGTCGTCGCCCTCGGCCTCGATGTCGTAGCGGTTCCCGCCTTCGGCGAGAATGATCTGCCCGACCATGTCCAGCTCCGAGCCGGGCAGCTGGACCCTCGGCGCCTGGAACGAGAGGACCGAATCGCGGAGCGTCATGGTCCCCTCGACGCGCCGGATCTCGACGGGCGTCTCCCAGATGTAGGCGCGGGTGGCGAGCTGCCCGATGCGGAAGATCTGCGCATCCTCGTCGGGTGAATCCCAGACGACCCGCGGCAGCCGGCCGTTGATCTCCTCGAAACGGAAGACGCGGGCGACGCCGCCGGGGACGTCTTCCAGGAGAATCCGTGCGGTGTCACCGGGATCGACGGGGAGCTCCGGCTCCCACGGCACGCGTACGACCACCAGGCCGTCCATGATGGTCGCGTCATCGATCAGGAGCAGCCCGCTGGCCGCCGTGTCCGGGGCCAGCGTGTCCCCGGGGAAGACCCTCCGGAAGTTCCATTCGTCCTGACCGGGCAGACGCTCGATGGTCACTTCGGGGGCATATACGACCAGGCGATCGAACGCCAGGTCCCCGCCCACCAGCGTCAGCAGATGGTAGGAAAGGCGGGCGCTGTCGGCCCGGAGGAAGGGTCGCCCCTCCTCATCATCGATGGCGACGCCGTGCAGGGTCACACCGCGGAGCAGCCCGCGGCTGGTCACGCTGCCGACGCGGAGCTCACCGTTCACGGCGGAGCGGAGACGCTCGACGGCGAATCGCCCCGCCTGCTCCACCCCGAAGTCCGTGCGCGTGAGCACGACGAGCAGGACGATCAGGACCGCCACCAGTGCGGCGGCGGCGATCAGGAAGATTCGGACACTTCTGGCGAAGCGGGCCATGGATCAGAACGCCTGTCCGATAGCGAAATGGAGCTGGAACCGGTCGAAGAACCCCGCGAATGTATCGATGCCGCGGGTGTACGGCTGGTAATCGATCCGGTCGTTCAGGACCACGATCTGGTCCGTATTCCGCACGGTCAGCCTGGGCCGTTCCACGGCCACGCACCCGGGCGTGCCGCGGACGCATTCTTCCACGCGCGTCGTCAGCACGGGCAGGGAGCGCGGCCCCTGGAGGTTGAACCCGGCGTCCACGCGGATCGGTCCCACGGGGCTGAGGTAGCGAAGACCCACGCCCGGAGTGGCGGCCAGCTCGCCGAGGTCCGCGGGCTCGAAGAGCAGGGCGCTGGCCCACACCTGACCGACGTCGAGGAACGCCGCGGCGCGCAGCTTTCCGGCACCCAGGGGGAGCGGAAACCGCATCTCGACGTTCCCCTCCAGCAGCACCTCTCCGCCCGACGGGCGCGCATCGAACGCGCCCGGTCGTCCGGCGAGCGGGGCCGCGCTGCAGGACCCGTCGTCGATCTGGTCCACGGTGCAGCCGGCGCCGTCCACCAGGCCGCCGGGCTCGTCGACATCGACGAGCCATTCCACGGCGTCGATCCCCAGGACGGTCGGGCCGAGCCGGAACGGCGCGAACCCGCGCACGCTGTTCGCTCCGCCCGCGAAGAATCGCTTCTGGGGGTTCATGCCCAGGCTGCCGGTGCCGGCGTTCCCCTGCGGCCACCCGACGCCGGCCCGGAGGCGGCCGGCGAGCACGACCCCGCCCTGCCGCCCGGTGTACGTGCTCGCTTCGGTGAGGAGGCGGGTGTAGGCGAAGTCCGAGCCGGTATACGCCCCCGCGTGCTCCAGGTCCGCCCGCACCGCGAACCCGTCGCTCGGGGCGAACAGCGCGTCGGTGCGCTCGACGGAGAACGAGAGGGTGAGCGGCGACAGCCAGTGCGGGTCCTGCAGAAGCTGCCGCTCCTCGTACGCGCACGCGATGAAGCTGACGCAGAAGAACAGGTCCCCCTCCGTCCGCAGCTCCGTCAGCTCGGGACGGTAGCCCAGCGTCGCCCGGGCGCCTCTCCCGAGGTCCCGCCCCATGGAGAGGTATCCGCCGACCGCGGAGCGGACGAAGACGTCGGGAAGGCTCCGGCGCTCCGCGAAAACGCCTCCGCCGACGTTGTTGCGGGGTCCGAACAGCCACGGCTGCGTGAAGTCGACCGAGAGCAGTCCGGTGGGGTTCTGGTAGCCTTCGTCCAGATTCCAGACCGCGTCCAGGTACTGGTCGCACTGGGGAACCATCAGGTTGCCGACGCGCCCCCGCACCTCGAGGCGCCGCCCGCCGCCGAGGAAATTGCGGCTCGTCCACCGCCCCTCGAGGTTGGCGCATTCCACGGTGTTCAGCCCGCCGCCGATGCGCACCCTGCGCATGGCCCCCTCGACGACCTGAACGGTGACGGGGACCAGCGAGTCGGGCTCGGCGTCGAGGTCCGCCCGGATCTCGGCGTGGCGATAGATCTGGAGCCCGTACAGGTTGCGCTGGCTCTCCAGGAGCGCGCTCCGGTCGTACGCGTCGCCCTCCGCGAAGGCGAGCATCCTCCGCACCAGCTCCGCAGACGACTCCTCCGTTCCCAGGATCTCCACCTCGCCGATGCGTGCCGCGGTCCCGGGGACCACGTCGTAACTCACGGTAGCGGCGTACGGACTGTCGGCCGGGATGCGGGAGCCGAGGAGGACCTGGGCGCGAGGGTAGCCGCCGTTATGGAGGCGGGCCAGAAGCGTATCCCGCCCGATTTCCCGGGCGAGCAGGTCGAACGGGGCGCGGCGGCGAAGGGGGAGCGCGCGGTCGGAGAAGCCCGGCGGCGCGCCGTTGACCTCGATGCGGTGGACGAGGACCGGTCGCCCCTCGGTGATCTCGAACCGGACGGCGACCCCGTCGCGCACCGGCTCGACGCGCGCGACGACGCCCGCGTTCCTGTAGCCGCGCTCGTAATAGAAGGCGCGCAGGCGCAGGGCGTCCGCCTGGAGCCTCGCCTCATCGAGGAACGCGCGGTCCTCGCCCACGAAGCAGAACAGCTCGAAGAAGATGCTGCGGCAGCGGGTGTCGACGGTGGCGATGGCCGCGGCGAGCGCGTCGTCGCCGAAGCTCCGGGCACCGGCGAACTGGAGATCGACGATCTCCGGCGCGGCCTGCCCCGCCAGAGGCGACGCGGCGAGCCACAGGACGAGGGCCGACACGACCCGCGGAAGCCAGGACCGGGTCACCCGGATCCGGCCTCCCCGGCCAGGGTGACGCTGTCGCTGAAGAAGCGCTGGTGGTTGCGCGGGAAGATGTGCCGGCTCACGGAAGCGAACCCGTTCACGTCCTCGAAAAACATGTAGTGCGTCACGCGAACCACCTCGTCTCCCACTCTCACCACGTTGAACGAATTCTTCTCCCGCTCCCGCACCCTGCCACGCCGGGACGTGGACGTCCCCGACTGCACGATGGTGATCCCGTGCTCCCGGTCGATCCCCGGATACAGGTCGAGGGTGTTCCCGATGTAAGCGCGGTGGAGATGCCCGCCCATGATCAGGTCCACATCCAGCTGGGTGAACACGTCGATCGCCCGCTTCGCCCGTGGCATGACCTGACCGCCCTCGTAGTCGGGGGCCGGCGCGAAATGATGGTGGGCCACGACGATCCGCACCGCGTCATCCGGCGCCTCCTCGAAGGCCCTCTGACAGAACTCGAGCTGCTCGGCATCGATCCGGCCGTTGGTGGTCGCGCGGAGCGGCGCCGTCGAGTTCAACGCGACGATCACCGCTCCATCCACCTTCAGGACGTAATCGAGCTCCTCCCTAATGTACTCCCGATACCAGCGATAGGGTGAAAAGATCCTCTCGTAGAGCCGCCAGAGCGGCACGTCGTGGTTGCCCGGAACCACGACCGTGGGCACCTCCGGCAGCCGGTCCAGATACGCGCGCGCCTCGGCGAACTGCTCTTCCTTCGCACGCTGCGTGAAATCGCCGCTGGCCACGATCAGGTCCGGCTGGATGGCGTTGGCGGCGGTCAGCAGCGCCTCTCCCACGCGCGAGACGTAGGGAGGCCCGAAGTGCAGATCGGACATGTGCAGGATCGTGATCACGACGACTCCGTCGCCCGGGGTACGGTTCGCTGCGTTCGGTGAACCGCAACCGTGAAGGATGAGGAAGAGTCCGAGGAGCCGCCACCCCCCGGCCACCCGCCCCTCCTCCCCCCGGGCGCAGCAGCACGAAGAGGATCAGCAGGGAGAGCACGACCGGGCCAGCGCCGAGGCGGCCGCGGCCGCCGAGTACCGGTACGGCACTCCCGGCCGGCGCGCGCGCCAGAGGCCGGCGGCGGCGCCTCCGAACAGCCCACCGACCCAGTCGAGGCCGCCGCGGCCGAGCGCGCCGGAAGGGAGACCGCCTGGTCTCCCAGGAGCGGGATCCCATCGGGAAAGCGGAAGAGCACCGGGATCATCGGGTCCGAACGAGCCCCGGGAACGGGAGGTCGGCGCGGGCGGACAGGTCGGGACCGGCCAGATCGCCGCGACCGAAGCGGAAGGCCGCCGTGCGGGCGATCATGGCGCCGTTGTCCGTGGCCATCCGCGGGCTGGGGTGGAGCAGCCGCCCCCCCTCGCCGAGGGCGTCCCGCAACGCGTCCCGAAGCGCCCGGCTCGCCGCTACGCCGCCCCCGATGAGGACGCGAGGACAGCCTTTTTCCTCCACGGCGCGCATGGCCTTGGTCACCAGCACGTCGAGGACCGCCCGCTGGAACGAGCGCGCGACGGCGTCCCGCTCGGCCGGGAGCCTCCCTTCGGCGTCGAGCGCCTCGGCCCGATTCCGCACCGCGGTCTTGAGGCCGCTGAAGGAGAACGCGTAGTAGTCGTCGTCTCCGGGCTGCTGGGAGGACGCGAGCATGGGGCGGGGGAACGGGTACGGGTCGCCGGCGACGGTCGCCGCCGCCCGCTCGATGGGCGGTCCGCCGGGGTAGGACATGCCGAGGACCCGGGCCACCTTGTCAAAGGCCTCCCCGGCCGCGTCATCGCGCGTCTCGCCGAGGAGCTCGTACCGCCCCCATTCGGGGACCCAGAGGAGCAGGGTGTGCCCTCCCGAGACCAGGAGCGCGACGAACGGCGGCACCGCGTCCGGATCCTCGAGGCTGGCGGCGAACAGGTGCCCCTCCATGTGATGGACGCCGACGATCGGCCGCTCGAGCGCCCACGCCACGGCCTTGGTCCACGTCACGCCGACCAGGAGCGCGCCGATCAGGCCCGGCCCGGCGGTGACGCCGAAGACGGCGACATCCCGCAGGCGGAGGCCTGCTTCCTCGAGGGCCGCGGCGACCACGTCATCGAGGACGCGGAGGTGGGCCCTGGCCGCCAGCTCCGGGACGACGCCGTCGTAGACCCTGTGAACGTCCTGGGAGAGAATGACGTGGGCCAGGAGGCGGTCGCCATCCAGGAGGGCGGCGGAGGTCTCGTCGCAGGAGGTCTCGATTCCCAGGACGGGCCCGGGCGCCCGGCCCATCAGCGGATTCGGGCCGTGCTGCGCCGGCGCGGGGCGCTGTCCGGCTGGAGCCCCGGCTGGGAGTCGGTCGGGAGCACGCGGATGCTCACGTTGACGTCCTTCGGCGTGATCCTGAGCCCCTCCAGCGCGGCCGTGTCGATTGAGGCCGGGACGTTGGTGGCGGAGCGGATCCCCGACAGGTCGACGGGGAGGAGCGGAATGGAATCGACGTCAGCCAGGAGGCGGCGTGGCCCACGCACGTCCACCACGGAGGGGTTCGTGGTGAGGGGTAGCGCCAGGGCGAGCCCCTCGGGCAGGTCGCCGCGGGTGGTGACCTTCACGGGGAGCGTGCGCGACTCGAGGCGCTCGTAGCGGAGCCGGATGGTGTCCGGCCGGAGCCTCTCGATGCGGGTCCGGGTCAGATCCAGTCCGGGCGGGAGGCGGATCCACTGTGGAGGCACCACCTGCGTCTCGATGGAGTCGTTCACCCGCTCCACCGGCAGCACGATGCGGGGCGGGTCCGCGGCCAGCGCCATGAGCTCACGGGTCGGTCCGATGACGGTGACGCTCACCGCGGACGGGAACGGCTCGCCGACGAGCCGCCAGCCTGGGTCCCGGAGGTCCACCTGCACGGGGACGTTCCGGAACATCGTCCGCTTGGGCGTCCCCGCCCGGACCGCCAGCCACAGCAGGAGGGCCAGGGCGACGGCGGCGAGCTTGAGCGCCCAGTTGTCTGTGAGGTAGCGGAGCACGCTTCGGGACAACTTATTCCTCCAGCAGGGTCTTGATCATGTCGATCTGCGGCGAGCGGTCCCAGTAGCGCCCGCCCACCTCTCGTACCCGGATGCGGCCGCTGCGGTCGATCAGGAGCGTCGTGGGCAGCGCATCGATGCCGTACAGCCGCTCCGTCGCGCCCGTCGGGTCGACGACGATGGGGAACGTCAGCCCGAGCTGCTCGACGAACTCGCTCACGACCCCGCGGATCGCGCCATCGGGCCGACGCAGACCGGGATCCTTGTCCACGGACACGGCCACCACCTCCAGGCCGTCCTCGCGGAACTGCTCATACACCTGCTGCATCGACGGCATCTCGATCCGGCACGGCGCGCACCAGGTCGCCCAGATGTTCAGCATCACGACCTTGCCGCGCAGCTCGGCGAGGCTCAGCGTGTCGCCGTCGAGCCGCGGCAGCGCGAGGGGCGGTGCCTCCTCCCCCGCGTCGACCGGTGCGTAGCCTCGCTCCCCCCGGTTCAGCCACCCGACCGCCACGAGGACCACGACCACGCCGAGGAACCCACCCGTGACTAGCCAGTCGCGGGCACGCTCGCTCATGGGCATCAGGGCGTGCCCCCCGTGTCGTCGGGGGGCATCGCCATCGGATCGATGGTCGGCGGGCCGATGCTCACGAAGAGCGTGACCGTCGCCGGGGGCTGGGTGGCGGTCCCCGAGGGAGGATCCGTCCGCGCCACGGTCCCCGCCGCCGCCGGCGAGGGGATCTGCTTCACGTCGACCGCGAAGCCGGCCTCCTCGAGCAGCGCGCGGGCGGCATTCTCCCCCAGCCCGTCGAGAGGCGGGATGAGGAGCTCCGGCGGACCGGCGCTCAGGGTCACGTCGACGGTGGCGCCGGGTCTGAGCTGCTGCCCGGCGACCGGGCTCTGCGCGAGAACCCGTCCGGCGGGGACATCGAGGCTCGGCAGCGTGAGCACCCGGCCCACCCCGAGGCCGGCGGCGACCAGCGTCCCCTCCGCCCCCTCGCGATCCGCGCCGTACAGGTCGGGCACCGACACCCCCGTTCCGGCGGTCTCGGGCGCGGGGAAGAGCACCTGTGTCGCGAGCAGGTAGCCGGTCCCGAAGCTGCCGAGCAGGATGACGATCGCGGCCAGGAGCCAGCGCGCCCAGGAGGCGGCGGGGCCCCGGCGTGGCTTCACCGGCCGGGGCCGCGCGCCGGCCGGCGGCGCGGGATTGCGGCGTCGCAGCGTGTCTCCCAGCACCTCGCTACCGGACTCCCCGCAGACGACCCGCGCGGTCACGCGCCCGGAGTTCCCTGGCCTGCTTCACGTTTTCGCCCCTCTCTGCCGCTCCGTTGTGGACCGCCGAATGATACAATACCGTAGCGTCCCCGGGAAACCCGCGGGGCGTGCGGGCGCGGATGGCGGACCTGGCCGATGGAGCCGACGGAGTGGAACGACTGACCTACGACGACCTGGATCCGGGCGACCGGGAGCTCGTCGATGCGGCGCGCGAGGCGTGCGCCACCTCATACGCCCCCTATTCCGGCGTGCACGTCGGCGCGGCGCTCCGGACCCGCGACGGCCGGATCATGACCGGTTCGAACGTGGAGAACGCGGCGTACGGCTCCACGATCTGCGCCGAGCGGATGGCGGTGGGGCGGGCCAACGCCGAGGGGGAGCGGGCGTTCACCGCGGTGGCCGTCGCGGCGCAGGGCGAGAGGCTGCAGGGCGACCAGGTGGTGAGCCCGTGTGGGAGCTGCCGGCAGGTGCTCCACGAGATGGCCGCCGTCACGGGGACCCGGACGCGCGTCCTGATGACGACGCCCGGCACCGCCCGCATCACGATCGGCTCGCTGGAAGAGCTCCTCCCCCTGCCGTTCGGCCCCCTCTCCCGGTGATCCTCCTGTCGCGCCCGGCCGCCTCCCGCATCCGCGAGGCCGCGGCGGCTGGCGCGGGGACGGCCCGGGTGTCGCTCGACCTGGGGAGGACGGAGGCGGAGGTCGTTCTCGAAGGGGAAGCGGTCGCGTTTCCAGACGGACAGCGGGTCGCCGTGGGCGAGCTGGCGGACGTGGAAGCGAATCCCGAGTCGGTGTACGCGGTCCTCGAAGGCGCGGTCGAGAAGGTCACGTGGTTCTCGGAGGAGACGGGGAGGGTCTACACGCTGCGCGCGACCCGCGGCTGGCCGGCGCTGGAAATTTCGGGCATCCTGATGCAGCGGATCAAGGGCGTGGACCCGAGGGAGGACGCCGCCGCGAAGGCGGCGGCCGTCTCGCCCGTGCGGGGGCGGGTGCTCGAGACGTGCTTCGGCCTCGGCTATTCCGCGCTGCACACGGCCCGAGACGCCGAGTCGGTCCTCGTGTTCGAGATCGACCCGAACGTGATCGACATGGCGCGCCTCAATCCGTACTCCGCGCCCGTATTCGAGGCCGGTTCGAAGATCGAGGTGAGGCAGGGTGACGTGGCGGAGGAGATCCAGCGGCTGCCGGGTGCCAGCTTCGACGTCGTCGTCCACGATCCGCCCACCCTGGCCATCGCCGGCGAGCTCTACGCCACGGCCTTCTACGAGCAGCTCCACCGCGTGCTCAAGCCGCGCGGCCGCCTGTTCCACTACACCGGCGACCCGGGCAGCCGGAACCGGAAACAGGACCTCCCCGGCCGCGTCGCCCAGCGGCTCGGGGAGGTCGGCTTCGCGTCGATCCGGCGCGAGCCAGCGGCGCTGGGCGTCTCCGCCCGGAAGCCGTGAGAGGGCGACGCTAGTCGACCATCCCGGTGGTCGGCGAGGACGGGACGGCCCACTCCCGCTTCGGCATCCGGCCGGCCAGGTACGCCAGGCGCCCCGCCTCCACGCCGAGCTTCATGGCCGTGGCCATGAGCACGGGTCGGGACGCGGCGGCGAGAGCCGTGTTCATCAGGATCCCGTCCACGCCCTGCTCCATGGTCTCGCACGCGTCCGAGGCCGTCCCGACCCCCGCGTCCACGATGACCGGAACGCCGAGGCGCGTCTTGATCTCGCGGACGTAGTAGGGGTTCACGAGCCCGAGCCCGGAGCCGATGGGGCTCGCCAGCGGCATCACCGCGGCGCACCCGGCGTCCTCCAGGCGCA
>JAHWKI010000313.1 GCA_019347975.1 Gemmatimonadota bacterium | reverse complement strand
TCCGGGCGCGGCTGTTCGAGGACAGGCATGCGGTCAATGTAATCACGGCGTGGCGATCCGCGGGAGCGGCGTCAGTTCGCGATCACCTGCTCCCACTGGCGGACCCGCGTCATGTGGTGGTCGACGGCGCGCGGATCGCCCGTCGCACCGAAGCCCTGGGCGGCGGCCAGGTGAGCCCAGGCGTAGTACAGCGGGATGTTGGTGGTGGCCGGGTCGACCCACGGAGCAGCGGGATCGCGGATGCGGCCGCGGTGGAGGTAGACCTCCCGGAGCAGCGTGTCGGTGCGAGGCAGGTCGACGTAGCGTGCGGTCGCCGCGGCGAACGCACTCTCCGGCAGCGCGACAATGCCGGTACGGGGGCCGACACGAGGTGGACCGTCGCTGATGCGAACCGTCAGCCCCTGCCGCACCGCGTACGGCGCGAGGCCCAGCTTTCCGAGGCTGATCGACGGCGACATGAAATGGACGGGGCGGCGCCCGAGGCTGGCCTGGAGGATCGCGCTGATGAACGAGTCCTGGGGGAGAATGACCGTCCCCGCAGGGATGACCGTGTCCACGGCGCCTGCCTTCAGCCGCAGGTCCCGGGGCGCCACGTAGGCGGTCGCGGCGATGGCGTCGATGGCCTCATCGTCCAGGGGGACGATGGAGTCCTCCGGCGCGCGGATGCCGTCCGCCGGCGGTCCGCCGGTGCGGGCCAGCGCGGCGGGGATCTCGCCCGGGTCCAGCGTTCGCTGGCAGAGGATGCGCGTCGGGTCGTCGGCGGCGGACACGCCCGGAGCGCACGGGGTCGTGAGCGCGCGGAGCTGCTTCACGTACCACGGGGTGTTCAGGTAGGGCGTCAGGACGATGGTCACGTCCTCCCGGATACTCTCCACCTTCTGCAGGTACCAGAGGGGGAACGAGTCATTGTCTCCGTTGGTGACCAGGACCCCATACGGCTCGACGCTCATCAGGACGTTGTAGGCCCAGTCCCGCGCCGTCCAGTCGTCCGCGCGGGAGGCCCAGCTCCAGTTCAGCGCCATGGGCAGCAGGGCCAGAGCGAGTACGGGAGCGGCCAGGATCCGCCCGGACAGGCGACGAGCGCTCCCCGACCCGGACCGCCGCGCGTCGAGCGCAGCCGCCAGCCGCTCCCACGCCGCCGCCAGCCCGATCCCGGCGCAGAGCCCCCAGACGCTGAACCCCACCAGGAAGAAGTAGTCCCGCTCCCGCACCTCGTGGTCCTCGGCGGCGGGGAACGCGTCCCATCCGATGGACCAGCCGTACCGGAAGTTCAGGTAGAAGACGAGTCCCAGGGAGAGCGTGAGGAACAGGACGAGCAGGTACTCCCCGGCCGGTCGGTCCCGCCGCATCACGGTCCGCAGCCCCAGGCTGCCTAGGAGCAGGAACAGCAGGGTCACGAGGGGCCGCGCTCCGCCCAGGACCGGCTCCGCGCCCCCCACGGACCGCCCCCACTGCCAGTCGAAATACTGGAAGTAGTTGAGCACCTGCGCGGCGACGAGCCCCGGCCCCCGGGGCAGCGTCGGCTCGTTGGGATCCGCGAGGACCGACGGCTTGCCGTACTGCTCCCGCCGGATGGAGGACGACAGCGCGTCGCACCCCTCCGCCCCCCACGTGTAGATGCTGACCGCGGCCTCCCCCAGCGACGCGCAGGTCGGCTCCGCCTCGAGCACCAGCGGTTTGAGCTCCGCCCGGATGGGGAGGAAGAGCATCGCGCTGAGGCCCAGCGCCGTCAGCGGAAGCGCCGCCGCCCACAGGCGCGGCGCCGCGAGCGCCCCCGGGCGGGTCCGTACGACGAACAGCAGCAGCGCCGGGGCGGCCAGGAGCCCCATGAGGTGATTCGTGACCGAAAGCGCCATCACGTACCCGGCGATCAGGAGCAGCCGCGCGTCCGCGGCGCGGTCCCGCCACCGGAGCGCCGTCCAGCTCACCAGCCCCACCGTCAGCAGGCTGATCGTGTAGACCTTCTCGTTCACGTTCGACTGGCTCCAGACCGTGTAGGCCGTCGCGCTCAGCAGCACCGCCGACCACGCCGCGATCCGCCGGAGCACGCGGTCCCCGCTCCCGCCCCGCAGCAGCCGGTCCGCCACCAGGAACCAGAGGAAGTGGGCGAGCGCGGAGAGCGTCGCGCTGAACAGGTTGACCGCCACCACGGGTCGGACGCCCAGAGGCAGGAGCAGCAGCTCCCACGACCTGGCCAGGAATACGAACAGCGGGTTACCGGGCGGGTGCGGAATGCCCAGAATGTGCGCCACCGTCGTGTACTCCCCCGCGTCCCAGAACGCGATCGTCGGCGCCAGCGTCACCGCGTAGAGCGCCCACACCGCCAGCCCCGCCAGCGTCGCCTCGCCGTACGGCGGCGGGTACGGATCCGCCGCCCGGCGGGACCGGCGTCGCTCCCGCACGACCGCCAGCCGCTCCCGCGTCGCCGCCGGCACCAGATCCGCGAGGAGCCCCGCCCACAGCCGCAGGAGGCCGGCCGCTCCCGCCCGCCGGTCCTCCCGTCGCTGACGACGGTACACCGCCACCATCTCCTCGCCGAACTCCTCCCTGAACGCCGCAGGATACAGGCGCAGGAGCGCCCCGTACGCCCGCTCGCCAGGGCCGCCGCGCCGGCTCACGCGAGCCCCTCCGGCCGCAGGAACCGCTTCGACCGCGCCTGCTCCAGCAGCCGCTCCAGCCGCTCCGCTTCCGCCCTCGCTCCCCCTCGCCCCGCCCCCGTCAGACGGTAGTACCGCCGCCGCTCGTCGCCCCTCTCCACCTCCGCCGGCGCCTCCGCGAGCTCCTCGATCCACCCCTGGTCCCGCAGTCGCCGGATCGCGCCGTACAGCGTGCCCGCACCGATCCGCACCGCACCGCCCGTCCGCTCCTCCACCTCACGCATGATCGCGTACCCGTGGCGAGGAGCGTCCGCGAGGGCGAGGAGGATGTGGAAGACCTGGGGCGTCAGGGGCTCGGGCATGACTCTCCTGCGGGGCGTCTATGTCGCCGGACGATATAGCGCAGGGCGATGCCGCCGCAAGGTTCCTCACGCCCGGCGGCCCCGTCCACCGCCGGCGCCTACCGGCCGATGGCGCGGATCCGCTCCGACTCGACGACGCGCCAGCCCGGCGCCTCGTCGGCGGCGATCCGGATCATGGCGCGCGCCAG
>JAHWKI010000312.1 GCA_019347975.1 Gemmatimonadota bacterium | reverse complement strand
TGCGGCAGGCGGTCGCGCTGGACTCCACGTATGCCCCCGCCTGGGCCGGTCTGGGGAAAACATACCTCCGGCTCGCCGCTGCCGTGCCCACGCCGGACCGCGAGCGCTACTATGCACTGGCCGAGCAAGCCGCGTGGAAGGCGGTGGCACTGGACGACTCGCTCGCCGAGGGGCACGCGACCCTGGGTGCGATCCGCATGCGCTTCTTCGACGCCGCAGGGGCGGAGCGACACCTGAAGCGGGCGGTCGAGCTCCATCCGACCCGCGCCCTCACTTATGAGTGGATGGTCACGCTCTATCTCTGGACCGGACGGCCCGCCGAGGCGCTGGCGCACGCCGACCGCGCTCTGGAGCTCGACCCCCTTTCACCCATCGCACACGCTCAGCGAGCGCATGCGCTGCTTTACAACCACCGCTGTACCGAGGCGCTCGCTCACCTCGAAAAGCTCGCGGGCCTGGACCCGCCGCTCCTGCGGGCAGCGCTCCTCCAGGCGCGGTGTTACGCCCGTAAGCAGATGTGGCCTGAAGCCAGAGCGGTGCTGCGTCCCCAGGCGGCGCGCGGCGAGCCTCACGCGCTCGCGCTGCTCGGCTACATGCTCGCGCGGGCCGGACAAAGGGACGAAGCTCTTCGCATCCAGGCGACCTTGATCGAGCAATGGCGGCACGGCAACGGGAATCCGTACCAGGTTGCTGTGGTGTATACCGGCCTCCGCGACTTCGACAAGGCATTCGCCTTGCTCGAGCGGGCCACCGCCGAGCACGCGCTCTCCGGCGTTCCCGGCCGCACCTTGAACCACATTCTCTTGGGCCCTTTGCTCGAAGATCTGCAGCATGATCCGCGCTTCGCGCGACTGCGCGCGCGCATTGGGCTCCAAATGCGGTAGCACGCCGCTGAACTCGGGCGTTGGAGCGGATTTCCTCCGCGTCCAGCGTGCTCGGCCATGTACGGCACAATGCCACGCACGCCGGCCCTGATCGGTTCGCCTGGGTGATCACAACAAGGAGCGCCAACCTCTTGCCCTGTCGCGCTTTGCGTCCATGCCGGGGGTGGGATTCGAACCCACACGCCCTCGCGGGCAGAGGATTTTAAGTCCCCCGCGTCTGCCGTTCCGCCACCCCGGCCGTGCTCAGCCCTTCTCTGCGGCGCCCCGGATCGCGGCGATGTTGTCGGCCACGCTGCCGGCGCCCCTGTACACCGCGGCGCCCGCCACCAGGACGGTCGCCCCGGCGGCGGTGACCTCCCCCGCCGTGTCGGGCCCGATCCCGCCGTCCACCTCGATCTCTACCTCCGCGAGACCGGTTCGGTCCAGCGCCTCGCGGAGCCGCCGGATCTTGTCCGTGCTCGTGGGGATGAAGCTCTGGGCGCCGAATCCCGGGTTCACGCTCATGACCAGCACCATGTCCACGTACGGCAGCGCCTCCTCGATCGCGGAGAGCGGCGTGGCGGGGTTCACGGAGACGCCGGCCCGGATCCCCCGGTGGCGGATCGCCTGGAGCGTGCGGTGGAGGTGTACCGTCGCCTCCTGATGGACCGTCAGCCAGTCGGCGCCCGCGTCCACGAACGCGTCCACGTACCGCTCCGGCGCCTCGATCATGAGGTGCACGTCCAGCGGAAGGTCCGTGACCTTCCGGAGCGCCGCCACCACCGGCACGCCGATCGTGATGTTCGGGACGAAATGGCCGTCCATCACATCCACGTGGATCCAGTCGGCGCCGCCCGCCTCCGCTTCCGCGACACCGTCCGCCAGTCGTGCGAAGTCGGTGCTCAGGATGGAGGGCGCGATCTTGATGCTCATCGGCCGTCCCCTCGCCGGAGGAGGCGCACGCCCTCCGCGCCGCCCACGACCACCGTGTCCGTCATGCGCAGGAAAAGCCCCGTGTCCACCACACCGGGCCTGCGGGTCAGCAGCGCCTCGAGCCGCTCGGCGTCCTCGATGCCGCCCGGGAAGCCGCAGTCGAGGATGTAGTGGCCACCATCGGTGACGAACGGCGCCCCTTCCTGCCTCCGCCGGAGGTCGAACTCGGCGCCCATCGCCCGCAGCGGGTCGAGCAGGGTGCGCCATCCGAAGGGGACCACTTCGACCGGGAGGGCACACGTCAGCCCCAGGCGGTCCACCAGCTTGCTCTCGTCGACGACGATGACCAGCCGATCCGTCGCCGCCGCCACGATCTTCTCCCAGAGCAGCGCGCCGCCGAGCCCCTTGATCAGATCCAGCGCCGGGTCCACCTCGTCGGCCCCATCCAGCATCATGTCCAGATGGGTCTCGTCCTCCAGCGTCGCCAGCGGAATCCCGAGCTCGCGAGCGTAGGACTCCGTGTCCTTCGATGTGGGGACGCCAACGATTTCCGCCAGCTCGCCCGCTCGACACCTCGCCGCCAGCGCCTCGAGAACGCGCCGCGCGGTCGAGCCCGTGCCGAGGCCCAGCTTCATGCCGTCCTCGACCAGCTCGACCGCGCGCTCGGCGGCCTGGCGCTTCTGCTCGTCCTGTGCGCTCAACGTCAGGGGCCGACGCCCGCGACTCCGGCGCCCTTCCGCTGCAGCACCCGCCGCACCGCCTCGAGGACGCCCTCACCGGTCAGGCCGTACTTCCGCAGCAGCGCGGCCGGGTCCCCGCTCTCGGCGTAGGTATCATCCAGGCCGACGAACTCCATCGGCACCGGGTGCGTCCGCGCCGCCGCCTGCGCCACGGTGGCCCCCAGCGCGCCGTGGATCAGATGCTCCTCGACCGTCACGATGGCCCCCGTGTCCCGCGCCGCCGCCTCGACCTCGTCGATATCCAGCGGCTTGACCGTGGCCATGTTCACCACACGCGCGCCGATCCCCTCGTCCTTCAGCCGGTCGTGGGCGACGATCGCCGCTCCCACCATCAGGCCGTTGGCGATGATCGTCACGTCCGACCCTTCCCGCACCCGTGATGCGCGACCGAAGACGAAATCGGGCTCGCGGTCGTAGATCAGCGGCGCCTTCGGCCGCCCGGTCCTGAGATAGACGGGGCCGTCATGGGCGTACGCCGCCTTCACCGCCGCGCGCGTCTCGTGCTCGTCCGCCGGAACGCAGACGACCATGCCGGGCAGGCTGCACGCGAGCGCGACGTCCTCCACGGACTGCTGGCTCGCCCCGTCCTCCCCGACGCTGATCCCCTGATGGCTCCCGGCGATCTTCACGTTCAC
>JAHWKI010000311.1 GCA_019347975.1 Gemmatimonadota bacterium | reverse complement strand
TGCGCCTCCGTGAACTCGCCCCGGGCGAGGTGGAGCCGGCCGAGGTCGTTCATGACGAAGATCCGCTCCGCCGGCGCCTCGTCGTCGAGCAGGGCCAGGGCCTCCCGCAGCATCGCGATCGAGCGGCCGGTGTCCCCGTGCTGAGTGGACCATCTTCACGAAGTGGCCCGCCACGCTGGGTCCGACCCGGCCCCAGCCGGCATCGGCGGCGGGCGCCAGCGCCTCGAACAGGGGCCGGAGGCGCTCCACGACCGCCTCCTCGCCGCCGATCATCATGCAGTAGCCCTCCCGAAGGCCCCAGACGCCGCCGCTGGTGCCCACATCCAGCATGTCGATGCCGGCGCGCCGAAGCCGCTCCGCACGCCGCAGGGTGTCCCGGTAGTAGCTGTTCCCGCCGTCAATCACCGTGTCGCCCGGCTCCAGCTGTTCGCCGAGCCGGGCGATCACCTGCTCCGTGGCTTCGCCCGCGGGCACCATGACCCACGCCGCGCGCGGAGCCGGAAGGCGGTCGCGAACTTCCCCGATCGTACCGGCGGCCACCCCGCCTTCCGCCACCACCTTCGCGATGGCCGCGGCCGACGGGTCGTGCGCGACCACTCGGTGCCCCGCCTTCAGCAGGCGGGCCGCCATGTTGGCTCCCATTCTGCCCAGCCCGATCATGCCGACATCCATGAATGCGTCTCCTGTGCGGGGGTGGAGGCAGTCTCGAGGTGGCCGGCCTCCAACCGCGCGGACTCCGCGCTCTGTCCGCGTACAATGCTGCTGCACCCGCCGGCGAGCCACGCGGCGCTCCGGTGGCTGACCACGGCCGCGTCGCCTCCATGGGACGATCCTCTCGAGGCCCTCGCCGTCCCCATCGGCCCGGCGGTGGCGCCGGGGGGAGCCCGGCAGGGGACCCGCGCCGGAAACTCTACACAAAGGAGTGTAAACGGAGCACCATGGCGATTTTCCTGCTCCTGCCAGAGGAAATCCCCTGTGAAGGAAGAGGGCGGAACGATCATGGAAGCTTTTCCAGCGCTGAGAGCCGGAAACTCGCCCCCGATCCAGGTTACCCTCCGATCCGCGACTTTCCGGCGGCCATCCACGATCCGCGGCGGGGGCGCGGCCAGTCGGCCCGGAGCGTTTCAACGGATCGGCGCGGGCCGTCCCCGCCGCAGCCTCAACGCCGACAGGACGACGCCACGGCCGGTGGCGCGGAGTGTCATCCCAGCGCCCGGGCCAGGAGCGCCAGCGTCGCTTCCGGCTCGCCAACGATCCGGTTCCAGGTCAGCCGGATGACGCGGAACCCGGCGACGGTCAACGACGCGTCGCGGCGCCGATCGAGCTCGAACGGGCGGGTGGAGGAATGGAAGGCGAAGCCGTCGACCTCCACGATCAGCCGTTCGATGCGCCAGAAGAAGTCGACCTCGTAGCCTTCGACCCTGACGTTCGTCTCCGGCGGGCGTAGCCCGGCCTTCCGGATGAGGAGGAGCAGGCGTTCCTCGGCTTCGGAGCGGGTCATGGCCGCGGGAGAGCCGTCGCCGATGAGCGCCCGGAGCCCGCGGGCTCCCCGGTGCCGCGGACGTCGCGACAGCAGCGTCAGCAGCTCCGCTCGGCTCACCCGCCCCTCCCTCTCCGCGACCGCCAGCGCTCGCTCCAGCTCTCTCGGGCTCGCCACGGCCGCGAGATCCAGGATGGTTCGCGCCGGCGTGGTAAGGGGAATCCGCTCGAGCTCCGTCACCTCGTCCCGCTCGAGTCGACCGACCGTTCGCACCCGGATTCCCGGCACCTGTCGCCGGACGCCGCCATGCACCAGGATCTCGACCGGCCTCACTCCCCGCTTCTGCGTCCCCCGTGCCCAGAGCCACTCGGCGCTCCGGTGGCTGACCACGGCCGCGTCGCCACAGGCCAGGACCGCCGCCATTTCCCGCCCCCACGGCGCCTCGATCGGGCCGACCCGGTACACGCCCTGGTGCACCCGCTCGACCCTGCGGGATCCCACCCGTCGCTCGATGATGTGCGCGGGAAGACCGGCCGCCAGGAGCTGCCGGCGAGTGACGATGCCGTGCTGAGCCCCGGCAAGGGCGTTGATCACGGATTCCGGACTCCCGCCCGTGGCGCCGATCGCCACTCCCGCCGGAGCAGCGGCCGGGACGCCCGCCGGAAACTCTACACCGAGGCGGTCATTACGAAGGACCATCGCGATTTCCTGCTCCTGCGCGGGTAAATCCACCCGGAAGCGAGACGGTGGAACGGCCACGCAAGCTTTCCAGCGCTGAGAGCCGGAAAGTCGCACCCGAGCGATCCGCTCACCCTCCCACTGCGTGTTTTCCGGCGACCAACCGCGGTCCGCGGCGCTTCGCGGCCGCGCCCGACCCGCGTTCGCGGCCTCCCGTCCCCCGCCGGGCGTAACGTCCGCCGCGGCCCCACGTACGACGCGGGGCCTGACTTCCGCCTCACGTCCGCGTCGCGGCCTCCCGTCCGCCGCCCGGGAAGAGCGCGACCCGGACATACCATGCTCATCGGGGCGAGTCCATGGAGATCCGGGACGACAGGCCTCGGAGTCGAACCGGGACCGGGACGAGGCCGTCGGAGTCGACCCGGGTCCGCCCGGCAGCGGCGAGCGCCGGTCGTTTGCCCCGCCCGGCGCCCGCCCTCATCTTGGTCTCGCCGTATGCCGTGCTTCCGATCGTCCCCGCACGACCCAAAGGAGCGCCTATGGCCCGAATGCCTCTCCCGTCCGCCCCGCCGGCGCTCGACCGGCCGCTGCCGGAGCGGTGGCGTGCCCGCGGCTTCGCGGAGACCGCCCGTCCGGACGCGTGGTGGCTCACGCCCGCCGCGGTGTTCGTGGGGCTCACGGCGTTCATCGTCTACGCGACGTGGGCGGCGTTCCAGGGGGAGCACTACTGGCACGGGTCGTACCTCTCGCCGTTCTACTCGCCGGAGATTTTCGGTCGGCTGGGTCACGCGTGGTTCGGCGCGCGGCCGGGCTGGTATCCCCAGTGGCTGATCTTCTCGCCGGCGCTCTGGATCCTGTGGATGCCGGGCGGGTTCCGGCTGACGTGCTACTACTACCGGGGCGCGTACTACAAGTCGCACTGGGCGGACCCGCCGGCGTGCGCGGTGGGTGAGCCGCGGAAGAAGTACCTGGGCGAGCGGCACCTCCCGCTGATCCTCCAGAACATCCACCGCTACTTCCTCTACCT
>JAHWKI010000100.1 GCA_019347975.1 Gemmatimonadota bacterium | reverse complement strand
CCCGTGATCGCGACCAGCGGCGTGCTGTCCATCCACGCGTCCGAGATCGGCGTCACCAGGTTCGTCGCGCCCGGCCCGCTCGTCGCGACGCACACGCCGACCCGGCCGCTCGCCCGCGCGTAGCCCTCCGCGGCGTGACCCGCCCCCTGCTCGTGGCGGCAGAGGACGTGGCGCAGCCGGTCCTGGTACTCGGGGAGCGCGTGATAGAACGGCATGATCGCGCCGCCCGGGATCCCGAACACCACCTCGACGCCCTCGCGGACCAGCGCCTCGCACAGGATCTGGGCTCCGGTTCGCAGCTCAGACATGGGCCTCCTTCACGGCCGTGAGTTTTCCGACGACGGCGGCACCGACCTCCTCCGTCCGGTGGACCGGGGCGCCGGCTCCGGCGACGTCCCCCGTCAGGATCCCGTCCTCGATCACCGCGGCCACCGCCGCCTCGATCGCGGCCGCCTCCCGGACCAGGCCGAGCGAATGGCGGAGCAGCATCGCCGCGCTCAGGATCGCCCCCAGCGGGTTCGCCTCGCCGCGCCCCGCCAGGTCCGGCGCGGAGCCGTGGATCGGCTCGTACAGGCCGGGGCGCGTGTCGCGGCCGGGAACGGGATCGCCCAGCGAAGCCGATGGGAGCACGCCGATGGAGCCGGCGAGCATCGACGCCTCGTCGGTCAGGATGTCGCCGAACATGTTCTCCGTGACGATCACGTCGAAGTCCGCGGGGCGGCGCAGCAGGTGCATGGCGCAGGCGTCCACGAGCACGTGCTCCAGCGTGATGTCCGGGAACTCGTCCGCGATCACGCGCCTCGTCACCGCCCGCCAGAGCCTCGACGTCTCCAGGACGTTGGCCTTGTCCACCGACGTCAGGCGGCCGCGCCGGCCGGTGGCCAGCGTCGCCGCCGCGCGGACGACGCGCTCGATCTCGGCGGTCTCGTAGGCGCAGACGTCGGTGGCGCGCTCGCCGCCGTCCGGGAGCCGCTCGCGCCGCTTGTCGCCGAAGTAGATCCCGCCGGTGAGCTCGCGCACGACGAGCAGGTCCACGCCCTCGAGTCGCTCCGGCCGGAGGGGGGACGCGGCGCGGAGCGCGGGGTGGACGCGCACCGGGCGCAGGTTGGCGTAGAGCCCGAGCGCCTTCCGGAGCCCCAGCAGCCCTTGCTCCGGGCGAACGCGGGCCGCGGGGTCGTCCCAGCGCGGCCCGCCGACGGCGCCGAGCAGCACGGCGTCGGCCGCGCGGCAGAGCTCGAGCGTGCTCTCCGGGAGTGGCGTGCCGGCCGCGTCGATGGCGCAGCCGCCGAGCGGCGCCTCGCGCAGCTCGAACCGGTGGTCCCAGCGGTCGGCGACGGCGCGCAGCGCCCGCGTGGCCTCGGCCGTGACCTCGGGGCCGATGCCATCGCCTGGGAGTACCGCGATCGTTGCGTTCATCGAATCTCTCGCACGTGGGGTCTCTCGTTCACGAGACGGTGCGCACCCGCGGAGGATGCTCCGCCTCGTAGCGCTCGATGGCGGCCTCTTCGGCCAGGATGAACCCGAGCTGGTCCAGGCCCTGGAGCAGACACTCCCGGGCGAACGGATCGATCGGGAAGTCTACGGCCTCGCCGTCCGGCAGCGTGAGCGTCTGGGCGCGGAGGTCCACCGTGACCTCGCGGTCCGGCGCTTCGGCCGCCAGGGCGAGCAGACGGGCGTGGGCGGCGGGCTCGACCACGATCGGGAGCAGCCCGTTCTTCAGCGCGTTGTTCGCGAAGATATCGGCGAAATAGGTGCTGACGACCGCGCGGAAGCCGTAGCCCAGGAGCGCCCACGGCGCGTGTTCTCGCGACGAGCCGCAGCCGAAGTTGTGGCCGCCGACGAGAATGCGGGCGCCGCTCGCGGCCGGCTGGTTGAGGGCGAACTCGTCGCGCGGGCGACCCGCGGCGTCGTACCGCCAGTCGGCGAACAGCGCCTCTCCGAGCCCCGCCTTGTCGGTGACCTTCAGGTAGCGGGCCGGGATGATCTGGTCGGTGTCGATGTTCTCCATCGGCAGCGCGACCACGCGGGACGAGAACGTCCGGATCGGCTCCATCAGCGGCCTCCTCCCGCCGCCACCGGCGCCGGCGCGAGCGTGCGGGGGTCGGTTATGACGCCGCGGATCGCGGTTGCGGCGGCGGTGAGCGGGCTGGCCAGGAACGTCCGCCCGCCCTTGCCCTGTCGCCCTTCGAAGTTGCGGTTGCTGGTGCTGACCGCGTACTGCCCCGGCTCGAGCTGGTCGCCGTTCATGGCGATGCACATCGAGCAGCCGGCCTCCCGCCACTCCGCGCCCGCTTCGCGGAAGACCCGGTCGAGGCCCTCCGCCTCGGCCTGCCGCTTCACCTGCTGCGACCCCGGGACGACGAGCATCCTGACCCCGGGGGCGACCCGGCTCCCGCGCACCACCTCCGCGGCGGCCCTGAGGTCCGTGATGCGCGAGTTCGTACAGCTGCCGATGAAGACCACGTCGACCGGCCGCCCGAGCAGCGGCCGTCCCGGGAGCAGGTCCATGTAGCGGAGCGACTTCTCCAGCGCCGCCCGCTCGCTCGGGTCCGGCACCCCCGCCGGATCCGGCACCATCGCGTCGATCGGGATGCCCATGCCGGGGTGTGTGCCGTACGTGATCATCGGCCGCAGCTCGTCCGCGTCGATGCTGACGCTCCGGTCGTACTCCGCGCCCTCGTCCGTCGGCAGCCGCCGCCACGCGGCCACGGCGGCCGGCCACGCGTCGCCCCCGGGCGCGTGCGGCCGGTCCGCCAGGTATTCGAACGTCGTATCGTCCGGCGCGATCAGACCCGCCCGCGCGCCCGCCTCGATGGACATGTTGCAGACGGTCATGCGCTGCTCCATCGATAGCGCGCGGATCGCCTCGCCCGTGTACTCCAGCACGTGCCCCGTCCCACCGCCGACGCCGATCCGGGCGATCACCGCCAGGATCAGGTCCTTGGCCGAGACGCCCGCCCCGAGCCGGCCCGTGAGCCGGATCTCCATGGTCTTCGGCCGGTTCTGGAGCAGGCACTGCGTGGCGAGCACGTGCCCCACCTCCGACGTGCCGATCCCGAACGCCAGCGCGCCGAACGCCCCATGCGTGCTGGTGTGGCTGTCTCCGCAGACGATGGTCATTCCCGGCTGCGTCAGCCCCTGCTCCGGCCCGATCACGTGGACGATCCCCTGCCGGTCATCCCCCAGGGCGAAGAGCGGGACGCCGAACTCGCGGCAGTTGGCCTCCAGCTGCGCGAGCTGCGCCGCGCCCTGGACATCGGTGACCGGGAGCGCCCCGTTGCCCCGTCTCGGCGTGGTCGGCGTGGAATGGTCCATCGTCGCCAGCGTGCGGTCCGGCCGCCGCACCGGAATGCCGCGCCGCCGCAGCTCGCTGAACGCCTGCGGGGAGGTGACCTCGTGGACCAGGTGCAGGTCGATGTACAGGATCGCCGGGGCCGCGGCCGTCTCGGCCCGGACCTCGTGCTCGTCCCAGATCTTCTGGAAGAGCGTGCGTGGTGCGCCTTCGATCATTCGACGTGTCCCCTTCATGTGATTCAGACGGCGACGGCGTGGCCCGGGCGGTCCCGCTCCCGGTCCCGCAGCAGCGGGAGCTCGAAGCTGTCCCACAGCGCCTGCCAGCTCGCCTCGATGATGTCCTCCGAGCACCCGACAGTGCCCCAGCGCTCGTCCCCGCGCGCGCATTCGATCAGCACCCGCGGCCGCGCGGCGGTCCCCAGGTGCGCGTCGACGATGCGGACCTTGTAGTCCACCAGGTGCACCTCGGCCAGGCCGGGATAGACGGGGAGCAGGGCCTCGCGGATCGCGCGGTCCAGCGCATCCACCGGACCCGCCCCCTCCGCCACGGTGTGGCGGACGGCCCCGTCGACCCGCAGCTTCACGACGGCCTGAACCCGCGCCTCCGCGCCCCGGTACTCGTCGACGACCCGGTACTCCAGGAGCTCGAAGGGCGCCGCGTAGTCCGGATCCGCGCGGCGGACCAGCATCTCGAACGAGCCCTCGGCCGCCTCGAACTGGAACCCGCCGCTCTCCAGCTCCTTGATCCGCCGGACGAGCGCCGCTTCCCGGCCGCCGGCGGACAGGCCCAGGGCGCGCGCGCGCAGCCGCACGTTCTGCCGGCCGGCCAGCTCGCTGATCACCACCCGGGTCTCGTTCCCCACCGCCGCGGGCGGCACGTGCTCGTAGCTCTCCGCCAGCTTGCCGACCGCCGCGACGTGGAGCCCGCCCTTGTGGGCGAACGCGCTGCGCCCCACGTAGGGCGCGTGCGGGTCGGGGTGCTGGTTGGCGACGGCCGCGACGAAGTGCGACAGCTCCGCCAGGCCGCGCAGCGCGTCCTCGCTCACACAGCGGTAGCCGAGCTTCAGCTGGAGGTTGGCGACGAGCGGAACGAGGTCCATGTTGCCGCATCGCTCGCCATACCCGTTCACCGTGCCCTGCACCTGCACGCACCCCGCCTCCACCGCCGCCATCGCGTTCGCGACGGCCAGGCCGCCGTCGTCATGCGTGTGGATCCCGAGCGGGGCCCCGACGGACGCGGCCGCCTCCGTGACGACGCGCCCCACGTCCGCGGGCAGCGCTCCGCCGTTCGTGTCGCACAGAACGATGCAGTCCGCGCCCGCCCTGGCCGCCGCCTCCGCGACGGCGATGCAGTAGTCGGGATCCAGGCGGTGCCCGTCGAAGAAGTGCTCGGCGTCGAAGACCACCTCGCGGCCGCGCGCCTTGAAGAACGCCACGCTCTCCGAGACCATGCGCAGGTTCTCCTCGCGCGTGGTCTCCAGCACCCGCTCCACGTGCAGGACGGAGCTCTTGCCGACCAGCGTGACCACCGGCGTCTCCGCCTCGAGGAGGGTCCGGATGTTCGCGTCATCCTCGCACGTGAGGCCGGGGCGGCGCGTGCTGCCGAACGCGGCCAGCCGGGCGCTGCCCCACGACCTCTCGCGGGCCCGCCGGAAGAACTCCGCGTCCTTGGGGTTCGAGCCCGGCCAGCCGCCCTCGATGTAGGAGACTCCGAAGTCGTCGAGCGCGGCCGCGATCCTGAGCTTGTCATCGACCGACAGGCACAGCCCCTCCCGCTGCGTGCCGTCGCGCAGCGTGGTGTCGTAGAGGAGGATCCCGCGGCCGGCGGAAGTCACGTCACACCCCCCACAGGTAGCTGGCGGCCTCGAGGTGCTGCGCCTCCAGCTCGCGGGCATGCGACGCCTTGTCGAGCGCGACCAGATACGCACGCACCGCCGCGTCCACGATGTCCGTCGACGCGCCGCGGCCCGTGAACGTGGTCCCGTTCACCTTCAGCCGGAGCGAGACCTCGCCCACCGCGTCGCGGCCGGGCGTGGCGGAATGGACTTCGAGCGTCTCGAGCTCGGTCCGGAACTCGATCATCGCGTCCACCGCGGCGAACGCGGCCGCCAGCGGGCCGTCCCCCTCGCCGTTGGCCTCGCACTCCCGCCCGTCCCCGACCGTCAGCCGGACGATGGCCCGGGACCGCTTCTCACCACACCGCACCTCCAGCCCCCGCAGCCGATGCACACGGGGAGCGTCTTCCATGGTGCCATGCTGGAGGATCGCGATCAGGTCCTCGTCGAAGATCGCCTTCTTCTGGTCCGCGAGCATCTTGAAGAGCTTGTAGACGCGGCCCGTCTCCTCGATGCTCAGCTCGTAGCCCAGCTCGCGGTAGCGGCGTGCCAGCGCGTTCCGCCCGGAATGCTTCCCGAGCACGAGCTGGCTCTCCGGAACGCCCACCATGGCCGGCGTCATGATCTCGTAGGTGCTCCGCTCCTTGATCACGCCGTCCTGATGGATGCCCGCCTCGTGCGCGAACGCGTTCTTGCCGACGATGGCCTTGTTCGGCTGCGGCTGGATCCCCGTCAGGTAGCTCAGGAGCTGGCTGGTGCGGTACAGCTCGGGTGTGCGCACGCCGGTCTCGAACGGGTAGCCATCGGCGCGCACCCGGAGCGCCATGACGACCTCCTCGAGCGCCGCGTTCCCCGCCCGCTCGCCGATCCCGTTGATCGTGCACTCCACCTGCCGCGCACCCGCTTCGACGCCGGCCAGCGAGTTCGCCACCGCGAGCCCCAGGTCGTCGTGGCAGTGGACGCTCACGACCACGTCGTCGATCCCCGGCACCGTCGCCCGCAGCGTCGCGATGATCCGGCGGTACTCGGCCGGGTGCGTATAGCCCACGGTGTCCGGAATGTTGATCGTCGTCGCCCCCGCCGCGATCGCGGCCTGCATCACCGCGCACAGGAACGGCAGGTCCGTCCGGGTCGCGTCCTCCGCGCTGAACTCGACGTCGTCCACGTGCGCCCGCGCCCGCTGCACCCCGGCGACCACCCGCTCCAGGCACTCCTCGCGCGAGATGCGGAGCTTGTGCCGCAGGTGGATGTCGGACGTGGCCAGGAACACGTGCAGCCGCGCGCGCTCCGCCACCTTCAGCGCCTCCGCCGCCCGGTCGATGTCCCCCGGCTCCACCCGCGCCAGCCCGGCGATCACCGGCCGCCTCACTTCCGAGGCGATCCGGCGCACCGACGCGAAGTCCTCCGGCGAGCTGATCGGGAAGCCGGCCTCGATCACGTCGACCCCGAGCGCGTCGAGCTGGTGCGCCATGCGCAGCTTCTCCCCGGCCGTCATGGACGCGCCCGGCGACTGCTCGCCATCGCGCAGCGTCGTATCGAAGATCGTTACTCGGTCCATCTCGCCTCCAGCGGACATTGGGGGAAAAAGAAGCGGGCCTCCTCCCGAACTCCCGAGAGAAGGCCCGCTTTCGCGGTGGTGCGCTGCTGCTCTAGCTCGTACTCGACGCGCACTTGCCCTCTCCCGGAGGCCTAATAAGGAGGCCCGCGAGTCGAAGGCTGTCAAAGAGTACGAAGCTGGAGCGGCCGTGCATTGCCGTGCGCAGTGCCATGGTTTCGTTACCGCGAACGCTGAGGCTACCGCCGAAGCCCGGTGCTGTCAAGGCTTGCGCCGAATGGCGTGCCCGCTTCCTGCAGGCGGGCCACCACCGGCCGGCAGCGTCGGCCACGCCCTAGCCGGCGACGCCCGGCCTCGCCGCGCGCGACGGCGTCGCCGAGACCATGGCCTGGGCGAGGTGGACCAGCAGCACCTCCGGCTCATCGCGGATCTGGCTCCAGGTAACGCGCATCACGCGGTACCCCGCGGCCGTGAGCACGCGGTCCCGGCGCCGGTCCCGCTCGACCGCCGCCGGCGAGCCGTGGAAGGCGAGTCCGTCGATCTCGACGATGAGGCGCGCCGACCGCCAGATGAAGTCCACTTCGATCCCCCGCACCACCACGTTGGTCTGCGGCGCGCCGAGCCGGCCCCTGCGGACCAGCGCCAGGAAACGCTCCTCCGCCTCCGAGCGGGTGAATGCCGGCGCGGCGCCCGCCTCGAGGAGCGCGCGCAGGGTCGCGAGACCCCGGCGGCGCGGCGCATCCGCGATGACGCGGGCGACTTCCTGGCGATCGGTCAGCCCCTCCCGCAACGCCTTCGCTAGCGCCTGCTCCAACTCGCGGGCGCTCGCGGTGGCGGTGATGTCCACGATCGTTCGGGCGGGCGTCGTGATCGGGATCCCGTGCGCCACCGTCCGATCGGCGCGGTCCAGGCGCGCGACGCGGTGGACGCGGACCGACGGCCCGGGGACGCGGTAGCCGCCGCGCACGCTGACCTCCTCGATCCGCTCCCCTCCGGCGGGCGGCAGCAGCATCCAGACGGCGGCCGCGCTGCGGTGGCTCAGCAGGGCGCCCTCCCCGCAGGCGAGGACCGCCGCCATCTCACGCTCGTAGCGCCCCCGGATCGGCCCCGCGACGAGATACACGCCGCGGTAGAGGCGTGCCAGCCGCCCGTCCCGGACGCGATGATCGATCGCGTGGGCCGGCACCCCCGCGGCGACGAGCTGGGCCCGTGCGACGACGCCGTGCTGCCGCCCGGCGAGGGCCCGGATCACGGCGGCGCGGTCCAGCGGCGCGGAGGACGCGGGGGACGCGGGGGCCGGGAAGCCGTCTTCGATGGCGGGAACCCTGATGGAGCGGCCGGTTGCGGGAGAACGTTCAGCTTTCACGGCGAATAGTGGCGTCAGGTCATCACTCGTGCGGCTCGAGCGGGCATCGTGCAGCCCGGACGGCGCAGGGTGCCGTCAGGACTGCAGGGAGGCGGAAAGACGAAGGTTTTTCAGGGTTCCCGCCAGCCGAACCGGACCCCCGCCCGGGTCTCCTCCCGTCGCCGACTGCACACGAGCTCACGGAGGCGGCACCGGAGGAGATCCCGGCTCGCCTCATTGTCGCACCGACGCTGCGCCCGGCGGCGGGGCAGCACCATGGCAGGGTGAGACGATCGCGGGCTGGACCGCCGGGACAAATCGGAGGGCGCGACCGTCCGGGCTCGATCCGACGACGACCCTGCTACGCCCGCGGCGCCCGGGTCGGGGGTCGCGAGCGTAATCGGCGGCGCAGTCCTTTCCACAGGACCCGAACATCTCACGTGCCGTTCCTCCACCGGGCCGTCGCGGCGATCCGACAGATTGGGGGCGAGTCGAATCGCAACGGAGGTGGATCCGTGAAGCTGGCAAATCGCTGCACGACCGCAGGGCTCCTCGCCGCGCTCCTCGCCACGCCGCTCGGCGCTCAGAATCGCGCCCGCGTGGGCGAGCCCGCCCCGGCCCTCACCATCACGGAGTACCTGAGCGCGCCGGACGACGCTCCCCGGGACCTCCGGGAGCTGCGGGGGCGCTGGGTCGTCGTCGATTTCTTGGCGTCGTGGTGCGGGCCGTGTGTGGCCGGCATCGCCCACATGAACCGGCTCGCGGATGCGCTGACCGACCACGGCTTCACGTTCATCACCCTGAGCGCGGATCCGAGGGGGACCCTGGAGCGCGTCTTCGGGCGGCGCCCGTCGCGCACGTGGGTGGCCCGGGACCGGAGGGGAGCGACAGCGCGGCGCTATCGCATCGCCGCCTACCCGAAAGCGGTGGGCGTCGATCCGCGCGGGATCATCCGGGCGCGGGTGGACCCGGACGACCTCACGGCGTCCGATCTGGTGGAGCTCGCGGGGAACGGCGAGCGCCACTGACAGAGACCTCCGCTTCCGCTCTCCCAGCAGAGGGGGCCGGTGGTGCCGATCGTGGGAAGGCTCAGACGCCCGGATCGCCGGGCGCGTCGACCGGTCCTGCAGGCACGGTGGGCGCGCGCTGGGCGGCGAGCGACGTGATGAGCCAGTGGGTCCCGACCCCGGCGACCGCGCCCATGTACCAGGAGCTCATGCTGTGCGCCGATTCGAACCCCTCTCCCACGCGGTTCCAGACCAATCCGCCGGCCACGGCGCTGAAGGAGGAGGCCAGGACCAGCGAGCCGAGCGACGGCCGCGCCCCGTCCACCGTGGCCCCGATCCGCGCGCCGATCGCCGCGCCCACGGGGTAGCCGACGGCGAGGCCGATCGCGCCCAGCGCTTCGCTGGCGGAGATGAAGCCGCCGCTCTCGCCCTCGAGACCACCGAACGCGGCCCCGGCGGCGGCGCCGATGACCCCGCCCAGGACGCCGCCCATCGCGGTGCCGAGAGCGACGCGGGCAAGGGGCGCTCTCTCCGGCGCGAGCGCCGGCGCCCCGGAATCGAGAACCGACGCCGGCAGAGCCGCCGACTCGAACCGGCCGGGCGTGAGCTGCTGGGCGGTGAGGCCGGTGCCGCCGGCGAGGACGCCGGCGAGGCCGATGACGGCGATCAGACAACCGCGGACGCGGGCGGTGAGGCGAAACGACGTTCTCATGGCGTACCTCGCTCGTGTTGAATGTGGGAGCGAGGATAGCCGAGGGAGGTCAGTCGAGAATCAAGCTCGAATCAACCGGCCTCCTCGATCCCATTCGCAGGGAGCGATGCCGTTCCGCCTGTCGTCTCCGCGCGCCGTCGGGTAATTTCCCGTGTCGCCGCCCCGTTTCGATTCCGCTCCCCGGAGAATCTCATGCACCGCATCCACACCGCGACGCGCGCGGTCATCCTCTCCCTTTTGCTGACCCTGGCGCTCACCGCGGGCGCGACCGCGCAAGGCACGCGGCTGCTGCGGCAGCCCACCGTGAGCGCGACCCACATCGCGTTCGCACACGGGGGCGACCTGTGGATCGCGGAGCGGTCCGGGGGCGAGGCGAGGCGGCTGACGAGCACGCCGGCGACGGAGGGCGATCCGCACTTCTCGCCGGACGGGCGGCGGATCGCGTTCACGTCGGACCGGACGGGGGCGAACGTCGTCTACGTGGTCGGGGTCGAGGGGGGCGAGCCGACGCGGCTGACGTGGCACCCGGGGTCGTCCAGGGCGCGGGGGTGGACGCCGGACGGCTCGAAGGTGCTGTACGCGTCGGTGCGGGAGACGGCGCCGAGGCCGTACTACCGGCTGTGGACGGTGGCGGTGGAGGGCGGGCCGTCGGAGCTGCTGCCGGCGCCGTGGGCGGTGAGCGGGTCGTACGCGCCGGATGGCCGTCGTCTGGTGGTGGACCGCATGTCCCGCTGGGACGAGGAGTGGCGGGGGTACCGGGGCGGGCAGAACACGCCGCTGGTGATCCTGGACCTGGCGGATCTGGGCGAGACGATGATCCCGGGCGACCGGACGACGGACACGCGGCCGATCTGGATCGGGGACACGATCTGGTTCCTGTCGGACCGGAGCAGGACGACGAACGTCTGGTCGTTCCGCCCGGCGACGGGGGAGCTGGCGCAGCGGACGTCGTTCACGGGGAGCGACGTGAAGGCGCTGGCCGGCACGGGCGACCTGCTGGCGTTCGAGCGGGACGGCTTCCTCCACGCGCTGGACGCCGGCTCCGGTCAGGCGCGTGCCCTGGAGATCACCGTCCGCGGCGACTTCCCGTGGGCGGAGGCGCGGTGGGAGGACGTGAGCGACGCGGCGCGGTCGGCGTCGCTGTCGCCGACGGGGCAGCGCGTGCTCCTGGAGGCGCGGGGCGAGGTGTTCACGGTGCCTGTGGAGCGGGGGGACGCGCGGAACCTGAGCCGGAGCTCGGACGCAGCGGACCGCCGCCCGGTGTGGTCGCCGGACGGGGGGAGCATCGCCTGGTTCTCCGACGAGGGCGGGGACGGCTACGCGCTGCTGATCGGCGGCCAGGACGGCATGGGCGAGCCCCGGCGGATCGACATCGGCGAGTCGAAGCTGGGGTGGGAGCCGGTGTGGTCGCCGGACGGGTCCCGGATCGCGTTCGTCGACGACGAGGTCCGCGTCCGCGTCGTCGACGTGGCTTCGGGGCGGGTGACGACGGCGGATGTGGGCGGTGTCAATATCGAGCGCGGGGGGATGGGGCTCACGTGGTCGCCGGACTCGCGGTGGCTGGCCTACGCGAAGACGGGCGCGAACAACTTCCGCAGGATCATGGCGTGGTCGGTGAACCGCGGGCAGGCGACGGCGCTGACCGACCCCATGGCGGACGCGTTCGCTCCCGCCTGGGACCGCGACGGCCGCCACCTCTACTTCCTCGCCGGGACGGACCTGGGGCTCGGGGCGGGGTGGGCCAACACCAGCGCCATGCGGGCGGAGCCGTCCTACGGCGCGTACGTCATGGTGCTCCGGGAGAGCGACCCGACGCCGTTCGTGCCGCGGAGCGACGAGGAGCCCGCCGCCGCGGACTCCGCCGACGACGAGGGGGACGACGAGAAGCCGGCGGGCGACCCGGAGCCGGTGCGGATCGACCTCGAGCGGCTGGACCGCCGCACGGTCGCGCTGCCGGTGCCGGTGCGCCGCTACACGACGACCATCGCGGGTCCCGCCGGCACGGTCTTCCTGGCGGAGCGGGCGCCCGGCGAGCCGGGGATGGTGCTGCACAGGTTCTCGGTGGAGGAGCGGGAGGCGAAGGAGTTCGCGAAGGGGCTGCAGTACGCGACGGTGTCGGCGGACGGGAAGAAGCTGCTGCTCAGGTCGGGCGGGGCGTGGCGCGTCGTCGGGACGGACCGGCCGCCGGAGCCGGGGGCGGGCACGGTCGAGGTGTCGCTCCGGATGCGGCTGGACCGGGAGGCGGAGTGGCGGCAGATGTTCGAGGAGGCGTGGCGCTACCAGCGGGACTACTTCTACGACCCGGGGATGCACGGCCGGGATTGGGACGCGGTCTACGCCCGCTACTCGCCGCTGGTCCCCCACATCCGTCACCGCTCGGACCTGACGTACGTGCTGGATCAGATGAACGGCGAGCTGTCGGTGGGGCACAGCTTCGTCTTCGGCGGCGACTTCCCGGACGTGGACACGACGCGCGTGGGGCTGCTGGGCGCCGACCTGGTGGCCCACGACGGCGGGTGGCGGATCGACCGGATCTACCAGTCGGAGAGCTGGAACCCCGATCTGACCGCGCCGCTGGACCGGCCCGGCCTGAACGTGCGGGAGGGGCACTACCTGGTGGGGGTGAACGGCGTCCCGGTCACGAGGGACGACGACCCGTACCGCCTTCTGGACGGGACCGCGGACCGGCAGACGGTGCTGCACATCAACGAGCGCCCGGGGATGCGGGGGGCGTGGCAGGTGGTCGTCGAGCCGATCCGGAACGAGTACGCGCTGCGGCAGCGGGCGTGGGTGGAGGACAATCGGCGACGGGTCGACGAGCTGTCGGACGGGCGGCTGGCGTACGTGTGGGTGCCGAACACGGGCGGACAGGGCGTCGTCAGCTTCGACCGGTACTTCTTCGCCCAGCAGCACAAGCAGGGCGCGGTGATCGACGAGCGGTTCAACGGCGGCGGCCTGCTGGACGACTACATGGTCGACCTCATGACCCGACGGCTCCGGGCCGCCATCACCAACGAGGCCCCCGGCGGGACCCACTTCCGGCTCCCGGCCGGGATCCTCGGCCCCAAGGTGCTGCTCATCAACGA
>JAHWKI010000310.1:2128-3199 GCA_019347975.1 Gemmatimonadota bacterium | reverse complement strand
GTGGCGTTGCGGATCGGGAAGACGTACGGGTACACCGAGCGGTCCGGCGGCGTCTCCTCGCAGACCTTCCGCAGGTAACGGACGTACTCGGGGTCGTGAACGGTGAGGACGTGGCGGTCCGGGTAGGACCGGGGCTCGACCTGGCGGAACGACGCGCTCCGGTCCAGCTCCCTCTGGATCGACGCCACGCGCGCCGGCGCCTCCACGTAGCCGCGCTCGCGCACGTGGTGGATCTCGTGCTCCTGGTTCACGACGAAGGGGATCAGCGACGACCTCCCCGCTTCCGCCTCCACCTCCGCCGCGACCGCGCTCGCCGTCCCCGCGGGCGGTACGTCGCGGAGCGCCACCGGGTCCGCCGTCACCGACGCGACCACCGCGTCCACGTAGCTGGGCGGGCAGTACTCCGGGTAGCGGCGCTCGAGGATGGCCCGGATCGCGCCCCGGACCAGCTCGGCCGATGGAGGGTCGTCCCGGTCGAGCCCGTCGTAGACCAGGATCGGCGCCGGGTCCCCCGCGCCCACCGGCGTGGCGTACGCGGTGCCGTCGATCGGCCGCGCGCCCCAGGCGGCGTAGAACCTCAGCCGGCTCCGGTTCTCCCGGCGACGGTCCGGGTCCGGCTCCAGCGCCGGCTCATCCGAGAAGGTCTCCAGGAACAGCCCCTCGCAGCCCAGCGCCCGCGCCTCGTCGCGCACGCGTCCATAGAGCGCACCACCCACGCCTCCGGTCTCCCCCCGTGCCGCAGCGATGAAGTCGAGGAAGCAGACCCGGACGTCCGGCGCGTGGCGGAGGAGGGCGAACCCGCGGACACGCCCCGCCGAGGTCTCGGCCAGGTAGAGGACCGGTCGGAAGAGAGGCGCCGGGTGCCGCAGCTCCTCCGGGAGACGCTCGACCAGCGCCGAGGAGATGCCGGGGAACCGGCTCCGCAGGACCTTCTGCGTCTCCTCCACGGCCTCACGGTCGCGGTCGCTGATGGTGTCGTAGACGCGGCGGATCCGGATCACGGGGGAGTTTAGGGAACGGGAGAGGCGGCGGCCAGTTTACGGGGTGGGGCCGGCGCCGCATCAGGCGGCT
>JAHWKI010000310.1:0-2028 GCA_019347975.1 Gemmatimonadota bacterium | reverse complement strand
GATGCGGCGCCAGCCGCGTGATGCGGATGCGGCGCCAGCCGCGCTTCCGGCCCGGATGCTGCGCGCCCCACGACGCATGACCCAAACGCACCAGCCGCCGTCGCTCGAATCCGAGGGGACCGGCATCTCCCGGCCGCTCTCCGAGGACGTCAACCTCCTCGGCGGGCTCCTCGGGGACGCCATCCGTCTTCGCGCGGGCGAGGAGGTGTTCGAGCAGGTGGAGCAGCTGCGGCTCCTCTGCAAGCGCGCCGCGGAGGAGGAGAACCCGTCCCTGCGCGACGACGCGGCCGCCCGGATCCGCGAGCTGGACACCGACCGGCTCGGCTGGATCCTGCGCTCCTACAGCGCGTTCTTCCACCTGGTCAATCAGGCCGAGAAGCGGGAGATCCTGCGGGTGAACCGCGAGCGGTCCAGCGGCGGCTCGCGGCGGCCCGAGTCCATCGGCGATGCGGTCGCGCGGATGAAGGCGGCGGGGCGCACGATGGAGGAGGTCATCGTGGCGCTCGCCCGCCTCGACATCCAGCCGACGCTGACCGCCCATCCGACGGAGGCGCGCCGGCGGACGCTGCTGCAGGCGCAGCGGCGCATCGCCGAGCTGCTGGCGACGCTGCGTCGTCCGGGAGCGACGCCGGCCGAGGCCGGTGACGCGGCGCAGGCGCTGGAGGACCAGGTCACGCTGCTGCTCGCCACGGCGGAGATCCGGGCGGAGCGGCCCACGGTCCGGGACGAGGTCGAGCAGGGGCTCTACTTCCTCGAGTCCACCATCTGGGAGACGGCGCCGCGCATCCACCGGGACGTCGAGCGGGCGCTCCGCCGGGAGTTCGGCGACGCGGCCGAGGCGGTGGACGCGCCGGTGTTCCTCCGCTGGCGGTCGTGGATCGGCAGCGATCGCGACGGCAACCCCAACGTGACGCCCGAGGTCACCCGCTGGACGTACGAGCGGCAGCGGCGGGCGGCCGTGGCGCTGCACCGCCGGGAGCTGGACGGGCTCATCGAGGAGCTGAGCATCTCGGAGCGGCTGGCGCCGGTCCCGGAGCGGCTGCGGCGTCGTCTGGAGGAGGAATCAGCGGGTGCGGGCGAGGAGCGGTTCCCGGGGGAGCCGTACCGCCAGCTCCTGTCACGGATGAGTACCGCGCTGAACCCTGCGGCGGAGAGATCCTACGGCGCGGCGGACCTCCAGGAGGACCTGGACCTCATCCGATCGTGCCTCGAGGAGACCGGCTTCGCGTCGGTCGCCCGGAACGGGCGCCTGCAGCGCGCCCGCGTCCTGGTCCGGACGTTCGGGCTGCACCTGGCCGCGCTCGACGTGCGGCAGCACAGCGCCGTGCACGAGGCCGCCGTCGCCGCGCTCCTCACGGAGGCCGGGGTGACCGACAGGTACGCGGAGCTGGACGAGGACGCCCGGGTGGAGCTGCTGCGTCGCGAGCTGGCCAACCCGCGACCGCTGCTCCCCGCCGGCGCGGAGCCGGAGGACGCGGCGCGTGAAGCGCTGGAGACGTTCGCGGTGATCAGGGAGATCGCAGCGGAGTCCCCCGAGGCCGTGGGGACGTACATCGTGAGCATGACCCACTCGGTCAGCGATCTCCTGGAGCCCATGCTGCTGGCGAAGGAGGCGGGCCTCTGGCGGCTGCGGGACGGGCGGGTGGAGACGGCGATGGATTTCGTCCCCCTGTTCGAGACCATCGACGACCTGGACGACGCCGCCGACCGCATGGCCGCCCTCTTCGCCGACCCCGTCTACCGCCTGCAGCTCGAGGCGCGCGGGAGCTTCCAGGAGATCATGCTCGGCTACTCCGACAGCAACAAGGATGGCGGCTACTGGATGGCCAACTGGGCGCTCCATCGGGCCCAGGCCACCCTCGGCGCGGTGTGCCGCGAGCACTCCGTCGACTTCCGGCTGTTCCACGGCCGTGGCGGGACCGTGGGACGGGGCGGGGGCCGCGCGAACCAGGCCATCTCGGCCATGCCGCCGGCGGCGCAGAACGGCCGGATCCGGCTGACGGAGCAGGGCGAGGTGATCTCGTTCCG
>JAHWKI010000309.1 GCA_019347975.1 Gemmatimonadota bacterium | reverse complement strand
GAGCGGGCGTGCCAGGTGGTCGCGTTCGCCGCTGGAGCGGTTCGCAGCGGCGACGGCACGCCCGAGGTCGCGCGGGAGGCGGTGGAGCACGCGGTCGCGCTGCTCGAGTTCCGCCGGAGCGAACAGGGCCGGGACCCGGACGGCATGCGCGCCGCGGCCGTGGTCTGCCGCGCCTTTCGGGACGCGCGCGTGGCTCTCTTCGGCGGCCGCACCGAGCGCTGGATCCACCGGACGCGGCGTGAGCTGGAGCGGGGCGTCCCCGCGGCGGCCGGGGCGCTTGCGCGGGCCGCGTCCCGGCAGCTCGGTCTGGCCGGCGGTACCACCCGGCGCGCGACGCACCGCTTCCTCGACCGGATCGGCTGGCGGCCGGACAGCTCCGGCGGCGCGTCCGAGATCTCCATCCGCCCGCTCCTGCCGGGCGAGTTCTCCGGTGACCCGGCGGACCCGGAGCTGCCTTCGCTCTACCGGCACCTGTTCCGTCCCGATCCGGTGAAGGACCCGCGGCTCCTGGTCGGCCGGGCCCCCGAGCTGGCCGCGATCGCGGACGCGCGCGCGCGATGGGAGGCGGGACACACCGCGGCGGTGCTGGTGACGGGGGAGCGGGGGAGCGGGAAGACCAGCCTGATCAACTGCGCGCTGGACGGACCGCTCCAGGGGCTGCCGGTGCTGCGGGGGGAATTCCACGAGCGCCTCCTCCACCCGGCGGACCTGGCGCCCGCCATCGCCGCCATCGTGGGGGCGCCGGATCCTGACCGGCTCGAGGAGTTCCTCGGTGCTTCCAGGCGCGTTGTCGTGATCGAGGAGCTGGAGCGCACCTTCCTGCGGCACGTCGGCCATTACGAGGCCGCGCGCGCGCTGGGCCGCCTCATCAGCGCGACCAGCGGGACGGTCCTCTGGATCGTGGTGATCAACCAGATCGCGTTCCGGTTCCTGGACGCGGCGATCGGCCTGGGGCACCGGTTCTCCCACAGCATCTACGCCGGCACGGCCACGGCCGAAGAGATCCGGCAGGCGATCCTGGTGCGGCACAACCTTTCCGGGCTGCGCCTCCGGTACGAGCCGGCGCCGGATGGCGGGCGCGCGGCGGGGGGCCTCGCGGGCCGGGTCAGGCGTCCCGGCGACCCGGAGCGGGCCTTCTTCGAGATGGCCGCGCGGCAGTCGGGCGGAGTCTACCGCACGGCGTTCAGCATCTGGCTGGGGCACATCGCGCAGATCGAGGACGGCCTGTTCACGGTCAAGCCCCCGGCGGCGCACGACCTGGCGCCGGTGATCGCGGGGCTGACGCTGACGGACCTCTTCTCGGTGGTCGCGCTGATGCAGCACGGCAGTCTCACCGCGTCCGAGCACGCGCTGGTCTTCCAGCAGTCGGTCGAGGCCAGCGACGCGCAGATCGATGAGCTGGTCGCGCGGCAGATCATTGCCAGGGATCCGAGCCGTCCCGGCTACCGGGTCCGGCCGGAGGCGATGAGCGCCGTGCGCGAGGCGCTCTTCCGGCGCAATCTCCTCTGATGATCGGAGCGGCGAGCATGAGCACAGGCGCGCTGGCAGCGGCGCAGTCCCCGCAGGAAGAGCTGTCCGCCCTGATGGAGCTGCTCGAGACGATCTCGGTCGGCGCCATCGTCGTCGTCGCGCTCGTCCTCGCGGCCGCGTACGGGCTCAGCCGCCTCATCGTTTTCGGGATCGAGGCGCTCGGCGCGCGGGCGCCCCGCGCCCGCTTCTTCTTCAACGTGCTCGCGCCCGCGGTCCGTCTCATCATCTGGGTCGGCGCCGGGCTGATCATCCTGTTCGGCGTGATCTCTCCCACCGAGACGACGCTGCTGGCCGTGCTCGCGTCCATCGGGATCGCCCTCGGCCTCGGCGCGCAGGACCTGGTCAAGAATCTGATCGGCGGGATAATCATCATCATCGACCGGCCGTACCAGCTCGGCGACCGGGTCCGTATCGGCGAGGCGTACGGCGAGATCGATTACATCGGCCTCCACAGCACCAAGCTGACCACGCCCGACGACACCCGCGTGACCATCCCGAACGGCGAGGTGCTGAGCGGGCTCGCGTGGAACGCGAACTCCGGCAACCCGGACTGCCAGGTGGTCACCGACCTCTTCCTCCCCCACGACAGCGACCCGCGCGAGGCGATCGATATCGCGTCCGAGGCCGCCTACAGCTCGCCCTACGTCCTGCTCACCCGGCCGGTCGTGGTTCGCATAGAGGACCGCTTCCAGGACGGCCCCTATACGCTCGTCCGCGTGAAGGCCTACGTCTACGACCACCGCTTCGAGCGGCCGTTCCAGACGGACGTCACCACCCGCGCCAAATCCGAGTTCATCCGACGGGGCATGCTGCTCCGATGGAGCCGGCACGACGCTGCGCCCTCCACGGCGGAGCTGCGGGCCACGGACGGGGCGGCGCCGGCCTCCACCTCCGTCTGAGAACGCGCCGCCGTCCTAGGCGCCGGGCACCCGCCCGCGCGCCCAATCCTCCCGCGACAGCCGGTACACGAAGCACTCGTCCTCGCCGAAGAATCGACGCTCGACGAAGCGGAAGCCCAGCCGCTCGTAGAACCGGTGGGAGCGCGTGTTGCTCGCCAGGGGATCGATCAGCACCGCGGTGACCGAAGAGTCGGCGAAGCAGCGGTCGAGCGCGATGTCCATGATCCGGGTCCCGTGGCCCTTCCCCAGCTGGTCCGCTTCCCCGATCCAGATGTCGACCGCCCGGAGCCCTTCCGGAACCTCACCCCAGTACCGGCTCTCCTCGCGGGCGGGATCGATGATCTGGACGAAGGCGATGGGGCGCCCATCGAGCTCCGCGATGAGCTGCTCGCGCCAGTCGGGGGACCGGGCGAGCTCCACCTCCCACCCCCAGTCGTCGTCCCCGACCGCCGCCGCGACCTGGGGCTGCTGGTGCCACTCGCGGAGGAGGGCGAGGTCGCCGGCGACGGCGGGACGCAGCCTCACCTCACCCGGGCGGGGGGAGGGGGAGGATCGGGACCGGGTCAGGGGGCGCGCTGCGCCTCGAGAGCGGCGGTCACCGCCTCCTCGAAGGCCCCGGCCAGCTTGTCCGCGGCGGCGCGCTCCTGGCGCAGGATCCGCTCGACGGCCTGAACCGTCCCGGGATCAGCGGCGCGCGTGGCGACGCGGCGGAGATGCTCGTAGCCGCCGATCTCCAGGTGCTCGAACGCGTAGGCGAAGGCGGCGAGCTTGCC
>JAHWKI010000308.1 GCA_019347975.1 Gemmatimonadota bacterium | reverse complement strand
GCCGCGCACGCTCAGGGCGTCGGCGGCCACCCCAGCACCTCGTCGATGCTGCCGCTGGAGATGGAGTGGTACGTCGGGCGCGCTTCGCGGTAGATCCGGAGCGCCATCTCCCGTCCCCAGCTCGTGGCCGCCAGATCACGGTACAGCGGCAGCAGGAACTTCCGACGGCCCTGTCGGGTGAGGAAGTCCTCCAGCGCCGGGAACGCCGGCTCGTACCGGTTCGCGATGGCCAGCCGCAGCCATTCGAAAAGGATCTCGCTGTTCCCGCTCTCCGACAGACCGAACGCGCGGTCCAGCGCCGTCAGCCGCTCCGCCGGGAGCTCCCTGGGCAGGCTGCGCAGGAAGTGGAGCCACTCGTGGGTGCTCCACCCCTCGACGCCCAGATCCTCCGCCGCCGCGTCGTTCGCGAACGCATCGGCTTCCTCCCGCGCGTCCGCGAACGCCCGCGACGTCACCGGCGGCAGGTTCGATGGGAGCCCGGGCTGGTACGCCCAGACCTCCGGGCGGATCGCCTCCCGCCACTCCGGCCGCCCGGCGAGCAGGTGCTCGTCCAGGTAGCCGAGGAAGGTCTCCGTGGTCATGGGCTGGAAGGCGAACGCGTCGAAATAGCCGCGCAGGAACGCGTCGAACCGCTCCCGGCCGACCACGTTCTCGATGGTCCGCAGGAACGCCGCGCCCTTGTCGTACGCGATCGCGGTCATCCCCTCGTCCGGGTCCCGCCCGGCCAGATCCAGGTGGAGAATGGTCTCGGGCGACCACGGCCCGCCCAGGGCGTCGATCTCCGAGGCCAGTCCCTCCCGGCCCAGCGCTTCCAGCATCGCCGCGTACTCGGCGCCGTAGACCTCCTCCATGATCCGGTTCTCGATGTAGGAGGTGAAGCCCTCATTGAGCCAGAAGTCGCTCCACGTGGCGTTCGTCACCAGGTTCCCCGACCAGGAGTGCGCGAGCTCGTGGGCGATCAGGCTCACCAGCGACCGGTCCCCCGCCAGGATGGTGGGCGTCGCGAACGTCAGTCGGGGGTTCTCCATCCCCCCGAACGGGAACGATGGCGGCAGGACGAGGACGTCGTAGCGGCCCCAGCGATAGGGCCCGTACAGCGACTCGGCCGCATCCAGCATCGCCTCCATGTCCGCGAACTCGTACGCGGCCGCGGCCACGACGGAGGGCTCGGCCCAGACCCCCGTCCGCGGACCGACCGGCCGGAACTCCAGGTCGCCCACCGCCAGCGCGATCAGGTACGGCGGGATCGGCTCGTCCATGCGGAACGCGAAGACGCGGCCGAGCTCCGTCCGCTCCCCTCCGGGCGTGAGCGCCTCCGCGCTCATCACCGCCACGAGATCGTTCGGCACCGTCACCGTGGCCGTGTACGTCTGCCGGATCCCGGGGCTGTCCTGCGTCGGGATCCACGTCCGGGTCAGGATCGCCTGCCCCTGCGTGAAGAGGAACGGCGCGTCACCGCCCGCGGTCTGCGCCGGCTCCAGCCACTGCACGGCCGCCGCGTCCTCGCCGGTCCGGTAGTGGACCTCCAGGCGGTCCAGCCCGTCGGGCAGACGGATCCGGAGCGGCCGGCCCAGGTGCTCCACCTCGGAGCCCAGCTCCCACTCCAGAGCGTCGCCGAGCGGCGTGGTCACATTCCGGATGTCGAGGCCGCGGGTGTCCAGCACCAGCTCATCGGCGTCCGGATGGCGGACGAGGTCGAGCGTGGCCGCGCCCGTGAGCGACCGGCGCTCGAAATCGACGAACAGCGCCAGGTCCACATGCGTGACCCGCGCTTCGTCCGGCTCCGCGAAGGAGTGGACGTCCTCCGGGAGCGCCGGGGTGAGCGCGACCACCGCCACCGGCGCGGTCGCCGGGACGGGCCCGGTCGCCGGCTGCGGCGATCGGGCGCACCCCGCCGCCAGGGCGAGCGCGAGGAGCGTGGTCAGCGGAGCCGGCCGGTGGAGCGGTAGAGGTCGCATGTCCGTCCTGTCCTTTGAGAGCCGCCGGCGCCGCCGGACGGCCGCGTTCAATCCTGCTCCCGTCCCCGGACGCCGGTGGCGGGACTGCTCGCCAGCTCCGAGGCGCGGCGCCGCGCCGCGGCCGTCCCCCACCAGCACCCGGCGATGGCCGCGACGATCTGCACCAGCAGGATCGCCACCGTGGACGACGGCGTCAGCCCCGTCCACTCGTCCATCCCGAACGGGATGGCCACCGCGTTGACCAGTGCCCAGACCAGCAGCGAAGTGAGGCCGAGGGCGATCCCGTGGAGGATCGGCGCTTCCACCGTGCGCATCCCCGTGAACCAGCCGCCCACCAGGAATCCCACGGCCACCGCCAGCACCGCCCACGCGGTGTCCCGCGGGCCCTCTCCTTCCATCAGCCCGAGCATGATCAGGCCGAACACCGCGATGGAGGTCACCGCCCCGGCCACCAGCCAGCCGGTGATGATCCGCACCGGATGAACGTTCTGGAGATGTTCTGTGTGCATGGTCAGACCGGGAGCTCGAGGGACAGCTGGACGGGAACGAAGGACCGGCGGTGGTGCGGCGTCGGACCCAGGTCCGCCAGCGCCGCCACGTGCTCAGGGGTGCCGTACCCCACGTTGGTGTCCCAGCCGTAGCCGGGATAGCGCGGCGCCAGCCGCTGCATGATACGGTCCCGCACCGTCTTCGCCACGATGGACGCGCACGCGATCGTGAACGACTTCGCGTCCCCGTCCACGATGGCGGTGTGGCCGGCGCCCAGCTCGGGGACCGGCAGCCCGTCCACCAGGACGTGCTCCGGCAGCGGGTCCAGACGACCGATCGCCCGCTTCATCGCCAGGTGCGACGCCCGCAGGATGTTGATGCGGTCCACCTCCCGGCAGCTCGCCGCCCCCACCCCGATGACGAGAGCCCGCCGCCGGATCTCGACGACGAGCTCTTCACGCGCCTCTGGCGTCAACTGCTTGCTGTCCGTCACGCCGGGGATGCGCACCTCCGGACGGAAGATCACCGCCGCGGCGACCACCGGCCCGGCCAGCGGACCACGCCCCGCTTCGTCCACGCCGGCGACCAGCTGCAGCCCTTCCGCCCACAGCTCCCGCTCGATGGTCAGTGGAGCGCCGCGGCGGCGCCGCTTCCGCCCCCGCTTCCGCACCTCCGCCATCGGAGGGCGGCCTAGCGCTGCTGCTTCTCGCGGATCCGCGCCGCCTTGCCCCGCCGCGCCCGCAGGTAGTAGAGCTT
>JAHWKI010000307.1 GCA_019347975.1 Gemmatimonadota bacterium | reverse complement strand
TGGGCATCCTCCCCGAGGACCGGATCAACGTCATGGGCGGGAGCATCGCCATCGGGCACCCGTTCGGCGGTACCGGCGGCCGCCTGACGGTGACCCTCCTGAACGAGATGAAGCGCCGCGGAGCCGGTCTCGGGCTGATCAGCGTGTGCGCCGCCGGCGCGCTGGGCTTCGCGATGGTCGTGGAGCGGGAGTAGGCGCCGCGGCGCGGCGGAGGTGCGGGTCCTGGCTTCGTCAGTCGCGCTCGGGGTCTATGCGGCGGAACGTCCGCCAGGCGATGAGGGCGCGGCGCGGCCCGTAGGCCCTGCCCCAGGACCCGTCCGCCTGCTGCGAGGCGATCAGGAGCCGGGCGCCGTGCCACAGGGCTCGCCGGCTCCGGTCCGCCGCCACGCCCGCGTCCACCGCGGTGCCGAAGACCTCGAGGGCCTGGAACGCGTCGGCATCCACCCAGCTGCCATCCCCCCGCTGCCGGCCGGCCACCACGCGGAGGCCGGCATCGGCTGCGGCGCGGTCGTCCAGGTCCGGCGAGAGCAGGAGGGCGTGGGCGGCCGCGAGAAGGCTCCCGGTGGTGAGCCCCGGCGGGACATGATCCGTCCAGCCGCTGACCACGCGGCGGAGACCCGCCAGGTGGAGCATGACATCGGATCCGGCCGCATCCCACAGCAGCATGCACCGGAGAGCCACGGCGGACCCGGCGAAGCGAATCTCCGGATCGCCGGCCAGCCTCAGGCCGCCCCTGAGCCACCCCTCCTCGCAGGGAACGTCCGGTGGGCCGGGGGAAAAGAATCCCGCCATAAAGTGGTGGCAGAGCCCGCGCTCGTGGCGCTCCGGGGTGCATCCTTCGGTCCAGGTGCCGCTCGCGTTCTGTCGACCGCGGAGCCAGTCGAGAGCGACGTTGATGGCCGGGTCGCGCTCGACCAGTCCGGCCGCGAGGCGCAGCTCCTGGATCGTGAGCAGCGCGGCGGCGGTATCGAGGAGACCGTTGCCCCAGCTCCCCGCGTGGCCCTGGTCCTGGATGATCCCTCGCACCCACCGGCGAGCGCCGTCCGATGAGCTGGTGATCCCGGCCTCGTGAGCGGCGATGATCGCTTCAGGCGCATCCTGCTCCGCGAGCCAGGCCTGACAGGCGGTAAGGGCGCGCTGCACCGATTCGGCCATCATGCCAGGAAGTCCCGCGCGAACGTGGTGAGGACCCTGTGAGCCACCTCTACCTGCGCGATCTCCACCGACTCATCGGTCGCGTGCGCGTCCTCGATGCGACCCGGGCCGAAGCAGAGAGCGGGCGTCCCCGTCTCGTTGAACACCACCGCCTCGACCCATGCCGTCATCCCTTCGATCCGCGCGTCCACGCCACTCGCCTCGAGACTGCCCGTCAGCCCTGTGACGAGCGGATGATCCGCCGGGATCTCGCTGCCGCTCCTGTGCAGCGTCACCTCGAGGTCCGCACGCAGGGAAGGCGCGTCGGAGCGCAGCCGACCCAGCAGGTACTCCACTTCGGAGCGAGCGGCGGCGGCGGTCTCCCCCGGCAACGTGCGCCGCTCGAGGACCAGGCGGCACGCGGAGGGATAAACCGAGGGCGCGGTGCCTCCGTGGATCGTCCCGGCATGGATGGAGCCGTGACCCAGGAGCGGATGCCGCCGCCGCTCCGTCAGCGTGCCTTCCAGCTCCTCGAGCCGGGCGAGGAACTGCCCGGCGTGGCGGATCGCGTCTACCCCGCGGTCCGGGCGGGAACCATGGGCCGCGCGGCCGTGGAAGTCCACGGCCACCCAGGCGAAGCCCTTGTGCGCCGGCATGATCGCCAGGCCGGTGGGTTCGCAGACGATGGCCGCGTCCGCCTTCAGCCCGTCGTCCACCAGGCGGCGGCAGCCGATCCCGGCCTCCTCCTCGTCCGCCGTCAACGCGACGATCAGCTCGCCGGCGAAGTCGCCGATGGCAGCGTTCCGCGCGGCCGCGAGGAGCGCCGCCACGCCGCCCTTCATGTCGCACGCGCCCCGGCCGTGGAGGCGTCCATCGCGGACCTCGGCCGCGAAGGGCGGGGTCGTCATGCCTTCCACACCGACCGTGTCGAGATGGCCGTTCAGGATCAGCGAAGGTCCGTCCCCCCGGCGCAGACGGGCAAGGACGCTGGGGCGGTCCGGAGCGGCCTCGACCAGCTCGACCGTGAAGCCCCATGCCCCGAGCCAGCCGGCGGTAAGCTGCGCGATGGCTCCCTCGCCGCTCCCGCCGTCCTCGATGGAAGGATTGACCGAGGGCGTGGCGACCAGCGCGCGCAGGAGGTCGATGACCTCCCCGTCGGCGAGCGGAGAGCCGGGTACGGCTGCCGCTTCAGCCATGGCGTAGTCGTCGGGCGGGCATTAATCTTGACACGCTCGCCCCTCGAACCCGCGGAATGGGAGGATCTATTCGCACCATCAGTGTCAGTCTGCTTGCCATCGCCGCCGTAGCAGCCTCCGTTGTCTTCACCCGTGCGCGACACCCGCGTCCGGTAGTGGAGGACGAGGTGAGGAACGGCCCGGTCGAGGGGTTCTCCCTCGACGCGATTCGCCAGGCGGGCTTCTAGAGCCTCAGGCCTTCCACGTCAGTCCTGCTCGTCGGCCGATGAGTGGTCGTGCAGGATCTTCCACTCGCCCTCGATCCTTCCGAGCGAGAGCGTGAACAGCCCTGTACCCGTGGTTTCGCTCGTCTCTCGGTCGTACAGGATGTAGCGCCCGACCGCCGTGGCGGTGGCCGGGCCGGTCACGCGGACGTCCAGCATCTCGAAGCGGAGGGCGTCCGGCGGTGTCCCGCCGCTCCAGTATCCTTCCGCGTACCGCCGGCGGATCTCCGCCGCTCCGCGGATCAGGCCGGTCGACCCCACGAACGTGGCGTCCTCCGCGTAGTCCGCCAAGAAGCCATCCAGATCACCCCGGTTCCACGCTTCCGCAGACGCGTGGAGCATGGCCGCGATCTCTTCGGCGGCGGCGTCTGGTGCGGGGTGGGACGGAGGTGCGCCGGGGGCGCAGGCGACGGCGAGGAGGAAGACGACGGCGGGGAGGCGGCGGCGCTTAGAAGTGCGTCCTGTTTTTTTCAATGTAGCTCGTCCACTCCGGGGGCACGTCGGTGTCCGGAAATATCGCGGTCACGGGACACTCCGGCTCACAGGCCCCGCAGTCGATGCACTCGTCCGGGTGGATGTAGTACTGGTCGTCGCCCTCGTAGATGCAGTCGACCGGGCACACCTCGACGCA
>JAHWKI010000099.1 GCA_019347975.1 Gemmatimonadota bacterium | reverse complement strand
TCCTCAAAGGTGTCGGGGTCGGGCTCATCAGGGTCCGCCGCGAGGGCGGCTTGGAGGATCAGCGCAGGCAGCTTCGCCGGAAAATTTGGCGGTCTCTTCATGGCCTGAAGCATAACATCAATGGGAAGCCGTAACCGGCCCGCCGCTCCCGGCGCCTTCCCGAATCGGCACCACGGTCCGCCGCTCGGCCGAGCTGGTGGCGTGCAGCTTGGTGAGCTTCTCGACGCCCTCAGCCAGCGCCGCCGCGTCCGCGATCGCATAGCGACGGTATACCACCTCCGTCTTATGGCCCGTCAGCTTCATGGCGACCGACCGGGAGACGCCCGCCCGCTCCAGGGTCCGAACGGCCGTCCGGCGTAGGTCATGGAAGATTGCGTCCGGCACACCCGCCCGGCGGCAGGCCGCGTCCCACGCGGTCCGCATGGACTTAATCCGCTTCCCGTCCCGGTGGAAGACGTGCGGGATGATGCGGCCCTGTTCCCGCTCGAGCGCGCGGGTCTGCTCCCGCTGCGCCTCCACCAGCTCCGCCAGCGGCGGCAGCACGCGGAACGGAAACTCCCGCCCCTCCCCGTTCTTGGTCGTCCCCGGCTCCAGCCGGATCACGCCCGCCTCAAAGTCCACTTGGCCCCACGTCAGGGACAGAATCTCGCCCTTCCGCCAGCCGGTGAACGCGGCGAAGCGGACCACGGGCCGGAGCGGCTCCGGCAGCTCGGAGACGACCCGCTCTAGCGTCTCTCCGTCTAGGAAGCCCTTTCGGGCATTGTCCACGCTGAGCGACGGGAACGCGGGCGCCTGCGGGATGCGCCCGGCCCGGACCGCGAGCGTGAACGCACGACGGAGGATCGCCAGCTCCCGCCGGATCGTGGCCCGGGCGACGCCGTCTTCCTGGCGGTGCAGGACGTAGGAGTTGAGCCGGTCGGTCGTGATTTCGAGCGCGCGGGCCATGCCAAAGAACTCCCCGAGCCGATCAAGACAGCCCTTCGCCCGGTCAATTGAGCGCCGCCCGTTCACTTCATAGTCCCGCATCAGTCCGTCCCGCAGGTCTTCGAACGTCACGCGCTCGGCCGTGGGACCGATCAGCCGGCCGCGCCCCATCTCTTCCATCCGGCGCCGCAGGAGCGCCACCGCGTCCGCCTTACCGCTCCGACTCGCTGGACTCCCGGTAGCGCTTCCCTCGGAAGCTGTAGTCAATCCACCACTTCTTGCTGTTCGCGCGCTTGTAGACGCGACCGGTGCCGTTGCTCATGTTCCATCCCCTTTCGTGAGCGCTTCGCGGAGGATTGACGCGGCTTCCAAGTGGCGAGCGGCCAGATGTTCGAGCGCTTCCGCTATAGCGTGGACAGCGACCGGCGTCGTAGGCGTCACCGCCGCCAGCCTCTCCCGCTCCAGGACGGAGAACACCCGGTCCTCGGGGGGGATCCCCGGCCATTGCCTCGACCAGGCCCTGTGCAGACGCGGCCCCCCGAGGGTGATTCGCCTCGCGGGGCCGCCCCCCTCACAACGCGGTTCGGTCCAAGCTGAGCGCGTTACCTCCGACGCTTCGTCCCTATCGTGACCGCCAGAGCCAGTCGTAGCTCAGACGCACGTAATAGTAGCCCCCGTTGAAGCCGAAGGGCGTGCTCTCGGGATAGCGCGCCCCCACGTCCGGTCCATTCGGGTTCTGGTCCGGGTAGGTGTTGAAGAGGTTGTTGGCGCCGATGGCGATCGAGGCGTTCTCCATGAGGGGCGCCGCCAGCTCGGCGTCGACGATGAACCGTGAGCCGTATCGCTGATCGGGGTCGCTGAGCTCGGCATCGTAGAAGCCGTCGTAGTACGTCCCGCGCAGCATGCCGCTCACGGGTCCCAGGTCGCGCCGCAGGCTCAGCATGCTGCGGAACCGCGGAAGCGCCCGCTCGAGCTGAGCCACACGCGCGTCGTCTACGACGTCCGGATTCCGATTGGTAACCTCCGTAGACGTGTAGTTGAAGAGGAGGTTGACGTCGGTCGCACGGTCGGGCGAATAGCTCGCCACCAGGTCGATCCCCTGGGTGAGGGTCTCGAAGTCGTTGGTGAAGAATCGAAACTCGGCCAGGTTGGCCGCACTCGTGATGCCCTCGGCGACCAGCTGGGCGACCTCCGCGTCCGTCAGCTCGAAGGTGCTCGTCTGCGAGAAGCGGTCGGAGATGTCGATGCGGAAGTAGTCCGCCGTCACGCGCAGGGCGTCCCTCTTGAACATCACGCCCGCCGCGAGGCTGACGGAAGACTCCGGCTCGAGCTGCCTTCCTCCACGGAGAGCGGCCACGGCAGACGTCGAGGGAATGGTACCGCGGTTGACCAGGTCGCCGAGCTCGGTGTCGAACACCGTCGATACATTGAAGGCGTTCTGCTGACCGGGCGTCGGGGCGCGGAAGCCCGTCGTGGCGCTGGCGCGGACAGCGATCTCCTCCGTGGCCTCGAACCGGCCCGAGACCTTTCCCGTCGCCTTGCCCCCGAAGTCCGAGAAGTCCTCGTAGCGGGCGGCAAGACCGAGAGACCAGGGGGCGCCGGGCCGTGCCAGGTTCAGGTCGGCGTAGACGGCGGTGTTGCGCCGGCTCCAGTCGCCCGCGGCGAGGGGGCTGAAGCCCGGGAAGCCGTTCGACGACGAGCTGAAGCCCTGGGCCGCGTAGGGGCCGATCTGCCACGACTCGTCCTGGCCCTGGCCGATCGCGAAGCGCTCCTCGCGCTGCTCGAAGCCGCCCGCGATGTTCGCCAGCTCATTGATCTGATAGGCGAGATCGAGGTTGAAGTTGACCTCTTCCTGCTCGTACGACCCCGGATCGAAGGAGGTCGGGGTCTCGGGCCCGAGGGCCGCGTTCACGGTGTTGTAGATGAAGTAGTCGACGAAGTTCCTGCCCCAGCTCGCGCTGGCGTCCCAGAGGACGCCGTTCCCGGTGCGGCCCCTGACCCCTCCGACCAGCGAAGCGTCGAGCACGTCCCCGCCGAACTGCGGCGTGAAGCCGCCGGGGAACATCTCCTGGAAGGTGAAGCAGTTCGGATTATCGAAGACGCTCTGGAGGGCGACGGGGTCGGGGACGTTGTTCGTGATCCTCACGACCGGGCAATCGGCCGAGCCCAGGCCCTTCGCCTGGAGGACGTCGCCCACCAGAAGCGTCTCGCCGCCGTCGGCGGAGAAGACGCCGCCCCGAGTGTTGGGATTGCGGAAGAAGAAGCCGCCGTCCACCCGCTTCGTGCCGATGTTGCCGAACGCGTAGACCTGCTCGTCATCGTCGAAGCTGTAGCCGGTGTTCAGCCAGGCCTTGAGGTCGTCCGAAACCCTGGGGGCTCCCCACACCTGGGCGGTCGGCGTCCGCACGGCCGAGTTGCCCGCGGCGACGAGGTCGGCTGCGTCGGAACGCTGGATCGCGCGGTCGGTCGGATCCTGGTTCCCGTACTCGAGTGTGATGTTCGCGAACCCCGACTCGCCGAGCGGCACGCCGAAGTTGCCGGCCACCGAGAACGCCTTGCCGTCACCGTCCCAACGCCGTCCCCCCCCGTCCACGAAATCGGAACCGTCGAAGAACTGGCCCCGCTTGAACTGCACCGCTCCGCCGGAGCGGTCGTCCTTCAGCTGGAAATTCAGCACGCCCGCGATGGCGTCGGATCCGTACTGGGCCGAGGCACCGTCCCGGAGCACCTCGACCTGGCGTAGCCCGATGGCGGGAATCGATCCGATGTCGGGGCCCTGGGCGCCATCGGAGAGACCTCCGCCCAACCACGTGATCACCGCGCCGCGGTGGCGGCGCTTCCCGTTCACGAGGACCAGGGTATGGTCCGAGGCCAGCCCGCGCATGTTCGCCGGCCGGATGATGGTCCCGGCGTCGCTGATGGGCTGCTGGTTCACGTTGAAGGACGGAATCACGTTGCGGAGCGCGAAGTCGATGTTCGTCTCCGCCTGCTGCGCGATCTCCCGGGCGGGGATGACATCGACCGGCACCATCGACTCGGTCACCGTACGCGGACCGGCGCGGCTGCCGACCACCACGAGCTCGTCGAGCATGAAGGCAGAGATCCCGAGCTGAATGTCGACGGTGACGGTCTGACCGTCCGCGACGGCCACCTCACGCCTCTGCAGCCCGTAACCGATGAGCCGGATCTCGAGGGTGTGCGTGCCCGCCGGCACTCCCCCGAGCGCGAAGCTCCCGGACGGCGTCGTCAGCGTGACGCGGCCCAGCGAAGGTAGTTCGATCTGGGCACCGCCGAGTCCGGCGCCGGACTCGGCGCTCCGGACCGTCCCCTGGATGGTCCCCTGCGCATCGACGGGGGCCGGCACGATCGCCAGTGCCACGACCACGACCAGCAAGTAGGGCTTGATCATACGGGTCGCTCCTTGTGCAAGGGGGGCAGAAGCCGTCCCGAGTCGCGGTTCGTTGCCAGACACAGCGCTCGACTGGAGCCGGCCCTTCCAGAAATATTAGAATTCCGGCCCCGGCGCAATAAAAAAATAACCGCTCACGCTCGCTCCTCGGCAATTGCTCGATCCGCTCCAGCACAAGCTTTCCCAACTGACCCCCGGCGTCCGTTCTGGGCCCGGCGGCTGGCGTTCCCGGCCCTCAGCTCGGCAACGTAGGCAAAGATCCTCGTCCGCGTCGATTGGCGCCAACCTGGCACGGAATTCCTGCTCGGGCAGAAGAGCGCACTGTTTGGGATGACACGCACCGGGAAGTCCAACACAACCAAAGATCATTGCGAAAGCGGTTTTTGATCTCCGGTACGGAGAAGCACCGCGGCGGGTCGGGCAGATCATCTTCGACCCGAATGGGGAGTACGCCAACGCAAACGCTCCGGACGCCGGCGGCGAAGCTCCTAACGCGCTCAAGAACGTCTGGCGGGCACACGAGCGTGGAGCGGCCGATGACGTCATCACCTACGGCATCCTAAAGCACCCGAACGACCCCGGCAGGCGGTTCATGCTGCTTAACTTCCACAAGGACGAGAACCTCCCGATCGGGAAAGAGATCATCGACAACGTGTTGCCGGCACGTGACTCCAAGTACATCCAAAACTTTCAGCAGGTGCGTCTGCAGCCGCTCGAATCAGGAGCCGGATTCGGCGAAAAAGTGCGGTACGACCGTCGCGTGCTGGCGTACCATACGCTACTGGACCGGGCAGGACTCAAGGCGCCCTCGAACATCCGGGCTTCGACGAAAGGACTGTTCAGCAAGGATTTGATCGAGGATCTCCAAGAGGCGGGCAAGGAGGACCCGGAGTACACGACCGCGGCGAAGACGTTCTCTGACGCTAATCCCGGATGGGACCGCCTCTACATCGCCTTCGGGAGCCTATACAAGTTCATGGGGACCAAAGAGTACAAAGAATTCGAAAACGCCTACATCGCCGGATCATCCTCTGGGGAAGCCTGGGCGGATGGAGATTTACGGGCGATTCTGGAGATGATTTCTCGGCCGAATGGCGCCCAGCTGGTCGGCCAGGCTCGCGCACAGCACACTCCAGAGACTTCGACCGACTACCGATATTTACGAGGCCCTGTCGAACGGCGTATTGGTGATCGTGGACCAGTCAAGCGGGGAGGAGGCCGTCAACGACGCATCAGCGCGGCGGATCGTACAGCGGATCTTCGATGGCAACAAGGAGGTTTTTCGTCAGGGCAAGCCGAAGGACGAAATACCAGATATCATCATTTATGCGGAAGAGGCGCACAACCTATTGCCCTCGGACCGGGAAACTGATTACCGGGACATCTGGGTCCGGTTAGCGAAAGAAGGCGCAAAATACAATCTGGGGCTGATCTACGTGACACAGGAAGTGTCGAGCATCCAGAGGAACATACTCAAGAATACCGCGAACTGGTTCATCGGCCACCTGAACAACACCGATGAGACGCGAGAACTGCGGAAATTCTATGATTTTGCCGACTTTGAAGGCTCGATCCTCCGCGCTCAGGACAAGGGATTCCTACGTGTAAAGACGATCTCAAACCCCTTCGTCGTTCCGGTACAGGTCCGAGAGTTCCGACTCCGCTTGACCCAACCGGAGATGGCTCCCCAGGCAGAGGCGCCGGTGTAGCCGGATGGGCTACGACGGTGAATTTGCCGGATATAGGCCGCTTGCCCGGATCGTCAACAGTGAGCGCGTAAAGAATATCGTCGCCCGCTGTCGTAAGCAGCTACCGAACGACGGCCCATCTGGCGTGGAGCCGCTCATTTCCGATGTGAGCCCAAGCGGATGGCTGCCCGACCTCATTCTCGCCGTCGACGGAAGCTACCATCAGGTGCCGGTGGAAAACGGCTATCCAGGCGCTGAACTGGCCTATGTCACCGTAGCCTCCGTCCTCCTCAACATCAAAAAGCAGCGGGAGTTGGACAGGAGCCGCCCCGTCGAGCCACTCGCATCGCGGCGGACAGAGGAGGCGGGGAGCATCGACTGTGCGCTGCCTGGCTGCAACGTCGTCGTAGATGAGGAGCGGACACCTAAAGCCTCTTTTCGGCGAGTTTTCTTCGAGGCTATCCAGCAGGAGCGCCAGCTCTCAGATGGGGAGACGCTACTCGAGACTTATGAGGCCCTGCTAGCGTACAAGCCGAAGGGGCGGCCGCAGCAATGCCCCTACGAGGATTGCCCGACAGGTGCGCCATACCAGCCCGCGCCAGGCGCGTCGCGCTGCACCTGTGAGCGGAAGCGGCTGTGGTACTCAACCGACGCTCTTCGCATCCACGAGGGACTCAATCCGACTGGCCCGAGCGGCGCCATGTTCGCGGAGGCGATGCAGGTCTGGGAGCGCATCTGGGTCATCAACTTCCTCCGCTGGGTTGAGCGAGAACAGCGGCGGTTCCGCATCCTCCGAAATCTCGCTGTCGTGCTCGACGGCCCCCTAGCCGTGTTCGGGCACCCAGCGTGGCTGGCGCCCGCGATCGGCAGCGAGTTGAGACGGATAAATGAGCGAGCTCGGGAAGTGATCGGACAGGATCTCCTGCTGGTCGGCGTTGAGAAGAGCGGCGCATTCGTCGACCACTTCGAGAGGTTAGATGCGCCTAGTCGCCGGACCGAGGGGGCGGCGCGTTTTAAGCCGCAGACCGCGATCCTCCTAACCAACGACTACATGGTACCTTCGAGTCCATCCTAGGGATGGCTCTCGAAATGCGGCGGGCGCAAGCCCTTGGGGGTTCGAGTCCCTCCGCCTCCGCTAACCCAAAACAGAAACGGGCACAACCGCTTTCGCTCGTGAGCCCGTTTCCGTTCTCCGGGAGCGTGCCCCTCAAAGAAGCTTGCAGTTGAGCACGTCGACCTTTTCCGACCTGATCTGCCCCTGGGCGTCCTGCAGAATGTGCACGAGATGACGGATGTGCATCGTTGGCCCGGTCTCACTCACCCACCATTCCGAGGCAGCAGCGTGGTACAGCTCGCCCTTCGTGACACGGATGACCTCGGGCAAGCTCACGCGGTCCAGAGTCCAAAGGGTTCCGGAGTCCTTGCCGACTGCGCTGCCGCGACCGCCACGGAGGAACTGATCGGTAAAGATCACATTACCGGATGGGGTAACGGTCAGGTGCCACTTGTACGGGATTGACACCGCAAACGCCACCTCCTCGCTGACGCAGTCCACATAAGCCGCGGCCTGGTGCTCCCAGAGCGCCACGCCGCTGGATTGCACCTCCGCCTTCGCCACCAGCGGCTGGCCGGGCTCGATCGCCAGCGGTGCCGAAATGTCTTCGCAACCGCTGAGGATGAACGTCATGAGTAGGCAAAGCCATGGCACGTTTTTCATCGAAGCCTCCACGATTGGGTGAGCGCATGCCGGGCCAAGGCCGCCGCGCCGGGGAATTCGGTTCGGCGACACAGCGTGCCTTCCCGACGGACCGTAGCCCCGGCCGATACCATTGCGTCCGAGAATCCACGGCCGCTAACGTGTGAGACAATCATGGCGGGGCCTCCTCCCCTGCCTCTCCCCCCGCTCTCCCGCGCTCTGCCGGTCCGGCGACCGGCCGGTGCAGTACGGCTCGATGATCCACTTTCGGCTGTTAGGAGCCGTCGACCTCCGAACCGCAGATGGAGCTGAAGTCACCTCCGTCCTGAGGCAGCCCAAGCGGCTGGCGCTGTTCACGTATCTCACGCTGGCCTCAGCGAATGGATTCCAGAGGCGCGACTCGCTCCTCGCACTGTTCTGGCCTGAGCTAGACGACTCCCGGGCACGTGCAGCCCTGAGTCGGGCCCTTTATCGTTTACGCGACGGGCTCGGGGACCGGGCGATCATCTCCCGAGGCAACGGCGAGTTGCGTATCGACTCGCAGGTCGTGCGCTGCGACGCATTGGACTTCCAGGCCGCCATGGCTGACGAACGGCTGGAGGAAGCTGTGCGGCTCTATCAGGGGCCGCTCCTTCCCGGATTCCACGCGGGGGCAGCCGCGGAGCTCGAGGGTTGGTTCAGCGACGAGAGGGACCGACTCGCGAGGTTATACGCAGAAGCGCGCCAATCACTCGCGAGGCAGTGCGAGACCGCCGGCGACTCGCCGGGCGCGGTGGACCACTGGCGCGCCGTCGCTAATCTCGACCCGTACGAGTCGGCCACGGCGCTGCGGCTCGTGCAGGCGCTCGAGCGCGCGGGCAAGCGCGCAGAGGCGCTCAGGCGCGCGGCTTCGCACGCGACACTTCTCAAGGCCGAACTGGGCGTCGAGCCCGGCGCTGACTTTAACCGCGCGGTTGACGAGCTTCGCCGGTCGAAGGTGCGCTTGGAAGTTCTCCCCGAAAGGGCAACCCCTGATCCCGGCTCGTCCGCTGCGGTCTCGGCTGATCAGAAGCGGGGGCCGCTCACTGCTCGGCAGAGATTCGGTCCGGAAACCTGGATCGGGTATTCGGCTCTCGTGATCATTGGGATGCTCAGCATCACTATCTCCGTGATAACAGCGGCTATGCGGGGAACGCGCGACTCGGATGCTGGGAGCGCCCAAACCGTGCAGGCGATCCCCGAAACCGAAAACGGGAACGCGATCGCCGTCCTGCCGTTCGCGAACCTGAGCACGGACCCCGAGCACGAGTATCTCAGCGAGGGCTTTGCGGAAGAGCTGCGCAACGCGCTGGCGCAGGTGCCGGGTTTGCGCGTGGCGTCGCGGACATCCTCGGCATGGCTCAAGGACAGGCCCGTCGATGAGATCGGCGCACGGCTGCAGGTCGCCCACCTCGTCGAGGGAAGCGTCCGGCTGGCGGAGGGGCGGCATCGCCTGACGGTGCGGCTGGTCAGCGCTCAGAACGGCTACCAGCTCTGGTGGGGGGCGTATGATGTTGCACACCCGAATCTGTTTTCGGTCCAGGAGGAGATCGCTCGCGGTATCCTCGACGCCCTGGAAGCGCGACTGGCGCACCACGGCGATCGATTGACTACCGAGCGGGCAACAGAGGACGCGGAGGCATACACGCTCTACCTACGTGGCCGTCACTACTTCCGTAAATACACCGAGGAAGATTTGCGTCGGAGCATCGCATTCTATCGCCAAGCGATCGAGCGTGATTCCGGATACGCGCGCGCATACGCAGGGCTGTCTGAGGCCCAGAACTTCCTAGGCGATTGGGTCGGGGCGGAGCACGTCTATCGTGATGCGCTAGCGGCCGCGCGCAAAGCCGTGGAACTCGACCCCTTGTCCCCCGACGGCCACGTCGCCTACGCACATCTCCTACTCTGGCACGACTGGGACTTCGGAGGGGCGGAGCGGGAGTTCCGGCTCGCGCTCGAGCTGGACCCGAGCTCGCTCGCCGCTCATGAGTGGTACTCTGCATCCCTGACCCTGCTCGAACGGCATGATGATGCCGTTGCTGCCGCGCGACGCGCGCTGCATCTGGATCCGTTCTCGGCGGCGATGAGCCTGAACCTTGCCGAAGCGCTTCGGATCCGCGGAGACTTCGACGCCGCGGTGATGGAGGCAGCACGCGCGGTCGAGCTCGATTCGAGCCAAGCGCGGGGCTATGGCATTATCATGCTCAGCCGGATTGCGCAGCGACGGTACACCGAGGCCATCGAATACGCCCGGCAGGCTGTGGAGCGCGGGCTCTCGCAGCTTCACCTCGCCTACGCCCTCGGCTGGGCCGGGCGCCACAAAGAGGCGCGGGAGATTCTTAGGGCCGTCGAGGCTCGCTCCCAGCACGAGTACACGCCGCCGGCGCTACTCGCCTACGTTCACGCCTCCATCGGGGAGAACGACCGGGCGATTGAGCTGCTGGAGCAAAGCCGCCGCGAAAGGAGTGCGCTGACGCTGTACCTGAAGGGTTGGGATTGGGGGCCTCTCTCGGCGGACCCCCGGTTCGTCGCACTCGTGCGGAGCGTCTGGTCCGAATGACGTGAGGCCGTCGACCTTCGTAGAAGCTATCGGCCGGCCCACCCTGAGAACCCGCGGCAGCGACGAGCAGGTCGAGCACCTGCAGCACGACCGGGCCCCGCGAGATACGCGACGCCCCACCGGAACAGCTTCCGCTCCCGCAACGCCCGCACTGAAATCGGCATGCCTGAGGGGAGGTTGGGAGTCCCGGATGCTGTGCCCGGGCACCTCCGCACCACGCTCAGAAAACTCCATTAGGTGCCCGGTTGCTGTCCTGGTTGGGGTGGGAGAGGTCCCGCCGGAGCCGGAACGGCTAAGGCATCGCGCGGACGCCCAGCCCGAGGCTGATGAAGAGGCCACTCCGGTCGGCCGAGATCCGGGGCGAGGAGTATGGGACCTCGTCGCTGCCCAAAAATCGATACTGGAGCATCAGGCCCGCGGACGTGTTCCGGCCCGCTGGGAGCGCCTCGCGCAGCGTGACGACGGCGCCCGGGCGAGCGTACCGGGGCTCCGTGACGGTCCGTTCCTGATCGTCGAGGCAACTCCAGGTCGAGCGGAACCAGACCGGACCCGCGTCCAGCGTTACGTTTTTGCCCTCGTACCCTCCGACGACTGCCAGGAAGGAGGCAGTGGACTCGAGGTGAACGCTCAGCGTCAGCCGCTTCGCCGACCAGGCCTCCCGCGCCGCGCTGACGCAGCCGCCCGGGAGGGGAGGGTAGGCGCTCCGGCGGAGGAGCGTCGCCTCGCGGATCGCCCAGCCCCCGACGCATTGTGCCGCCACACGGCGTGCCAGCGACCCTCGGCCATGCCCAAGCGGACTTGACGCGGCACTGCGAGAAAGGTGGATAACCGATGACAACCATGAATGCGAGGACACGGGTGGTCACGGTCGTGCTGGCGGCCACCCTCGGCGGCTCCGCGCCCGCGGGGGCGCAGACCGCCGCGGATACGCTGGAGAGCTGGACGGAGGCGCTGCGATCCGGGTCCCTGGGCGAGCGGGTGAACGCCGCGGGCAAGCTGGCGCTGCGGGACGACCTGGCGGAGCTGCCGCCGGAAACGCAGGGCGCGCTCGTCGCCGAGCTCGAGCGCGTGAACGGAGCGCTCCTCGGCGGTCTCCCGCTGGACGGGCAGGAGGACCTCCGGGGGGAGGACTTCGGGGAGTATTACATGAACCTCGTGGCGGCCGTAGGGCACTTCGACAGCCGTGAGGCGCGCACCGCCCTGATCCCCGCGGTGGCGGTCTCCGTGCGGACCAGGCAGCGGGTCGCGGTCCTAGGCGATGAGGCGGTGCGACGGCTCTCGGATCTCATCGCGCGGGACTACGAAGCGTATGCAGCGCTCGAGACCCTCGCGCTCGCCTGGTTCTGGGCCGACAGCACGGGCGCGCCCCTCTCGAGCGGTCCCGCGCCACCGTGCTGGAGCGCATCATGGGCGCGATCGCGGGGGATGACGCCCGGAACCGGATGGCCGCGGTGGGGGCACTCGAGTTCACGGGGGACCCGGCATTCCTCCCCCTCGCGCAGCGGCTGGAATCGACGGAGAGCGGCTCCATCGGTGGGATCGCGCGCGTCTATGTCGTACCCGCGCTCCGGACCAGGGCCGAGCAGTCCGGCCCGCTGGACCTCGCGCGCGGGACCGGGCGCCTGATCCACCTGGTCTGCCTGGACCCCCCGAACGGCGCGCGGCGGGGGGCGTGCGCGTCCATCACGGCGGACTACGCCACCGCCATGGAACACCTCCGGGCGCGCCGCACGGGCCCGGCGGCCAACGTCCTGAACAGCGTGATCACCCGTGCCGACCAGGCGCTCGACGTGGGCGCGTTCGACGAGGAAGAGCACGCGCTGATCGCGGGCGGGGTCCGCCAGGTCCTCGAGCGCTTGTGATCAGGAGCCGCCTGGCGTGGCACCGGATCCACGAGAGGCTCCGTCGCGGCCTCGAAGCCGCTACCTTCCCGTGCGTCCCTGCCGCCCTTCGTCGTGTTGGCAAACTGTTGGAGCGCAGGTGCCGCGTGAGTCCATCGAGACCTGCTCCTGCGGCCTAACGCGCGCGCGTCCTCCCTCCACGGTCGGCCCCAACGCTTTGGCCCCTCTCCGCGTCCTGTGGGGGGTGGCGTAGGCGAACTTCAGGGCAACGAGGACGGACGAGTGATAGAACTGCTGATCGCGGCGGCGCTGGTGGCCGGCGGCGACTCGATCGAATATCGGGGGGACGAGGGGGATCTCGAGGTTCGCGCGCCGCGTGTCGAGTCGCCGTCGATCCGGGTGGACGGGCGGCTGGACGAGGCGATCTGGGCGGAGGCGGCGGTGCTCTCCGGGTTCACCCAGTTCGAGCCGGCCGAGGGGCGGCCCGCCACGGAGCCCACCGAGGTGCGGGTCCTGTACTCCGGGGATGCGATCTATTTCGGGATCTACGCCCGGGACAGCCGACCGGACGAGATCCGGGCCACGCTGGGCGAGCGGGACCGGGGCGTGTTCAGCGATGACTGGGTGCGGATCCTCCTGGACACGTTCCACGACAGCCGGCAGGGCTACCTATTTTACGTGAACCCGCTGGGGATCCAGGCGGACGGATTGTGGATCGAGGGGCTGGAAAGCCGCCGGGGCGGCCCGGACTCACCGGTGGACTTCAACCCGGATTTCATCTGGGAGTCCGACGCGCGGATCACGGAGGACGGCTGGGTCGCCGAGATCCGGATCCCGTACGTGAGCCTGC
>JAHWKI010000098.1 GCA_019347975.1 Gemmatimonadota bacterium | reverse complement strand
CGGCTGCCGTAGGAGTTGAAGTCCTTCGGCTCCACGCCGTGGCTCATGAGGTACTTCGCCGCGGGGCTCGATCTCGAGATCGAGCCGGCCGGGGAGATATGGTCGGTGGTGATGCTGTCGCCCATGAGCGCGAGCACCCGGGCGCCGATGATGTCCTGCACCGGGGACGGATCCACGCCCATGTCCTCGAAGTAGGGCGGCTCCTTCACGTACGTGGAGCTGTCCTCCCACGCGAACCGCTCGCCCTCGGGGATCGGGAGGGACCGCCACCGGTCGTCGCCCTCGAACACGCTGGCGTACTGCCGCGTGAACTGCTCCGAGAGCACCGACTCGACCATGGTCTTCTGCACTTCCATCTGCGTCGGCCAGACGTCCTTGAGGAACACGCTCCGGCCGTCCGCGTCCTGCCCCAGCGGCTCGTTGTACAGGTCGATGTCCATGGTCCCCGCCAGCGCGTACGCCACCACCAGCGGGGGCGAGGCGAGGTAGTTGGCGCGGACATCGGGGTTGATCCTGCCCTCGAAGTTCCGGTTCCCGCTCAGCACGCTGACGGCGACGAGGTCGCCCTCCTTGATGGCCGCGCTGATCTCGTCCGGCAGCGGGCCGCTGTTGCCGATGCACGTGGTGCAGCCGTAGCCCACCAGGTGGAAGCCCAGCTCCTCCAGGGGATCCATGAGGCCGGCGTGGGTCAGGTAGTCCATCACGACCTTGGACCCGGGGGCCAGCGAGGTCTTCACCCACGGCTTGCTGCGGAGCCCCTTCTCCGCCGCCTTCTTCGCCAGCAGCCCGGCGGCCACCATGACGGACGGGTTCGACGTGTTCGTGCAGCTCGTGATGGCGGCGATGACGACGTCGCCGTGATCGAGCTCGAACTCCTTCCCGTGATACTTCACCCGCACGCCGGACGGACGATGCGCCACCGCGGTCTCCGCGGCCGCGCCGTCGCCCGCCGCCTCGGCCGTGCGGCTCGCGCCCGTCCCGCCCTCGGTGACCCCGCGGGCGCTGCCAGGCGCCAGGCCCGGGAGCGCGTCGCGGTAGGCGCGCTTCGACGCGCTGAGCCGGATCCGGTCCTGGGGGCGCTTCGGGCCGGCCAGGCTGGGCTCGACCGTCGAGAGGTCCAGCTCCAGCGTGTCCGTGTACTCCGGCACCGGGGTGTCCGCGGTGTGGAAGAGCCCCTGCTCCTTCATGTACGCCTCGACCAGGTTCACGTGGTCGTCGTCCCGGCCGGTGAAGCGGAGGTAGCGGAGCGTCTCGGCGTCGACCGGGAAGATGCCGCACGTGGCGCCGTACTCGGGCGCCATGTTCCCGATGGTGGCGCGGTCCGCCAGCGGCAGCCGGGCGAGGCCGGGGCCGTAGAACTCGACGAACTTGCCGACGACCCCCTTCTTCCGGAGCATCTCCGTGACGCGGAGGACCAGGTCCGTGGCCGTGGAACCCTCGGGGAGCTCCCCTTCGAGCCGGAATCCCACGACCTGCGGGATCAGCATGCTGATGGCCTGGCCCAGCATGGCGGCCTCCGCCTCGATCCCGCCCACGCCCCAGCCCAGGACGCCCAGGCCGTTCACCATCGTCGTGTGCGAGTCGGTGCCGACCAGCGTGTCCGGGTACGCCTTCCCGCCCTCACCGAACACCACGCGCGCGAGGTACTCCAGGTTGACCTGGTGCACGATCCCGGTCTCCGGCGGGACGACCCGGAAGTTGTCGAAGGCCTCCTGCCCCCAGCGCAGGAACGCGTACCGCTCCTGGTTCCGCCGGTACTCCATGTCGCTGTTGGTCTCGAAGGCGTAGCGCGTCCCGAACTCGTCCACCTGGACGGAGTGGTCGATCACCAGCTCCACCGGCTGGAGCGGGTTGATCTTCGTCGGGTCCCCGCCCATCCGCGCCATGGCGTCCCGCATCGCCGCCAGGTCCACCACCGCCGGCACGCCGGTGAAGTCCTGCAGCAGCACCCGCGACGGCGTGAACGCGATCTCCTGGTCCGGCTCCGCGTGCGGATCCCACTTCGCGAGCGACTCCACGTCGGACGCCGTATCGGCCGCGCCTTGGTGGCGGAGCAGGTTCTCCAGGAGGATCCGGAGGGAGAAGGGCAGGCGCCCCACGGAGAGCCCGCGCTTCTCGAGGGCGTCGAGCCGGTAGATCTCGTACTCGCGGGTCCCCACCCGCAGCGTGGACTTGCTATCGAACTGGTCGGCCATGGATTCGTTCCCGGCGTTCGGTTACGGCGGTTTCCCCGTCCATCCATTTTCCGCGTTTTTCGTTCCGGAAGCAAACGGGAGGGGGCGCCCGTTGGGCGCATCAGGCTCGCTCCGCTCGCATCAGGCGGCGTTCGCCGCATCAGGCGCCTCCGGCGCATCAGGCGCCCTACGTGCGCACCGGCGAGGCGGGGCGTCCTGGTTCGTCGGCCTTGCTTCCGGAGGCCGCGCCATCGTGCTCAAGATGCCCGACAACCCGTCGGGGCACGTGTTCTCGCGACAGGAGCTGACTGGTGCCAGTGGGCTGGCTCCGGCAGCCCGGCCGGAACGCGCGCCGGAAACCCTCCATCACCAGGGTCCAGGTCGCCAGCCATCCTGGGCACACGCGAGAGAGCCCGGAGGACGTTCGTCCTCCGGGCTCACCTACTGCGGCAGCGGCCGCCGTAATGAGCGGCCGCGGCGGCCGCAATCCTGTGTCAGCCGGGCTGGGGCTCGCCCCCGGTGAACCCGCCGGGGCAGGTGCCATCGTCCTTGGCGGGCTTGGTGATGATCATCTCGCCGAGTTGCGAGCCTGGCACCACCTTCACGCACGGGCCTTCCACAGGCTCATCGGGGTGGAGGGGCGTCGCCCCCTTGTCGTGGGCGTCATGGCCCACCTGCGCCTCGACCGGGTCGTCGAGCTCGTCCAGCGCCGGTGCCGTGGGGTCAGACGCGCCGCATGCAGCCACAACAAGGGTGACCGCCAGGGGGGGAATCAAACTCTTGAACTGCATCTCTCTACGATCCTGGGGTTCTGGGGGAGACCCTAATTGTTACTGAAACGCCTGCGCCACGCAAGGTTTCTGCCGCCGACGGTTCTCGCCCGTTCTTGCCGGACCCGGCGGCCCGGCTTACGCTGACCGTCATGTCCACCGGCGCATCCCACCCCCGCACGGCGACCCGCACCCACATCTTCACGGAGTCGGTGATCCGCGAGATGACGCGGGTGGCGGCCATGCACGAGGCGATCAACCTGGCGCAGGGGTTCCCCGACTTCCCCGCCCCGGACGCCCTCAAGGCCGCCGCCTGTGACGCGATCCGCCGGGACGTGAACCAGTACGCGGTCACGTGGGGCTCGCCGCGGATCCGACGTGCCATCCAGGAGAGCTACGACCACTGGTACGGGTGGGACGTGGACCCGGACCGGGAGGTCACGGTGACGTGCGGCGCGACGGAGGCCATGGCCTCGGCGCTGCTGGCGGTGGTGGACCCGGGGGACGAGGTCGTCGTCATCGAGCCGTTCTACGAGAACTACGGCCCCGACGCCATCCTCTGCGGCGCGAAGCCGGTCTGGGTGCCCATGGAGCGCACCCACGACGCCGGCGGGCTGCGGTTCGTGCTGGACCTGGACCGGCTGCGAGCCGCGTTCTCGGCCAGCACCCGCGCGATCGTCCTGAACACGCCCAACAACCCGACGGGGCACGTGTTCTCGCGCCAGGAGATGGAGGCGGTGGCGGCGCTGTGCCGGGAGCACGACGCCGTCGCGTTCACCGACGAGATCTACGAGCACATCCTCTACGACGGCGAGCACGTCCCCCTCGCCTCGCTCGAAGGGATGAAGGAGCGGACGGTCACGATCAGCGGCGCATCCAAGACGTTCAGCGTGACGGGCTGGCGGGTGGGCTGGATCGTCGCGCCGGCCGGGATCACCGACGCCATCCGCAAGGTCCACGACTTCCTCACCGTGGGCGCGCCGGCGCCGCTGCAGGACGCCGTGGCCGCCGGCATGGAGACCCTCGGGGACGAGTACTACGACGCGCTGGCGAACGACTACCGCCGGCGCCGCGACATCCTGCACCACGGGCTGATGCAGGCGGGCTTCGACTGCTCCCCGCCGGCGGGCGCCTATTACATCCTGGCCGATTTCTCGTCGCTGTCCGATGAGGACGACCACACGTTCGCCCGCCGCATGGCACGGGACATCGGGGTGACGCCCGTGCCCGGCTCCAGCTTCTTCCGCCAGCGGGAGCTGGGGCGGGACCTGGTCCGCTTCGCGTTCTGCAAGAAGATCGAGACGCTGGAGGAGGCGGGGCGGCGGCTGAAGGAGCTCGGGGCTCGCTGAGGGGTGGCTCGCTGCGCTCGCAGCGGCACGGCCTGTCGGCCGCGGAGAGCGCGCGCTTCGCGCGACGCGGAGGGCGCCCGGCGGGCGCGGACATTCACAACACCACGGGTCCATGAAATCGATCACGCCTAAGCTTTCCGTCATCTTCGCGCTGGCGGTCGGCGCGCTGGGCGCCTCCGTCCCGGCCTCCGCCCAGCTGGGAACGCCGGTCGGGGCGCCGCTGGCCGATCGGCTCGAGCGGGCGGTAGAGGCGCTCCGGACGCACCAGGACACCTCGGGCGTAGCGGGGATCTCCGCCGCCATGGCGGTCGACGGTCGCCTGGTCTGGACGGGGGGGTTCGGGTACGCGGATGTGGAGAACCGGGTGCCCATGTCGGCGGCGACGGTCTCGCGCATCGGGTCCATCTCCAAGCCGGTCGCCGGCGCGGCGGCCATGGTGATGGTGGACCGGGGTCGTCTGGACCTGGACGCGCCGGTCTCGCGCTACCTGCCGCAGTATCCGCGGGCGCAGGGGGAGCGCTTCACGACGCGGCAGGTCATGAGCCACACGGCCGGGGTCCGGCACTACCGCGGGGACGAGTTCGCCAGCCGGGTCCGCTACGACGACGTGGTCGCGCCGATGGCCCTGTTCTGGGCCGACTCGCTGCTGTTCGAGCCCGGGACCGACTACTCCTACTCGACCTACGGCTGGACGGTCGTGAGCGCGGTCACAGCGGCGGCGGCCGGGCGGCCGTGGGCGGACGTGCTCCGCGACGAGGTCGTCCGGCCGCTGGGGCTCCTCTCCATGCAGCCGGAGTGGCAGGACTCGATCATCCCGCACCGGGCGTCCTACTACATCCGCACGGACGACGGGTGGCTGAACGCGCCCGAGGTGGACAACTCCAACAAGTGGGCGGGGGGCGGGCTGGTCTCCAACGCGGCGGACCTGGTGGGCTTCGCGCTCGGCCTGGTGGAGGGGCGGGTGCTGAGCGAGGCGGCGCGGGCGGAGAGCTGGCGGAGGCAGACGCCGGAGGGGGAGTCGTCGTACGGGCTGGGGTGGAACGTGGCCGAGATCGAGGGGCACCGTGTCGTCTCCCACAGCGGCGGCTCCATGGGTGCGACGGCCATGCTCATCGTGCTCCCGGACGACGGCGTCGTCGTGAGCGTCCTGGGCAACACGTCGGGGGTCGGCCACGCGGGGATCGCCGGCCGGGTCGCGCGGATCCTGCTGGGGGTGGAAGGCCGGTGAGCCGGCTGCGCGGGGCGGCGGCGCTGGTGGCGCTCGCAAGCGTGGCGGGGTGCGGAAAGGCCGCGCCTGTGGCCGACGACGCTCCCGCGCCGCCGGCGCCGTGGTCCGCGGCTCTGCTGGCCGATGCGCCGCCGGTCTACCTGGAGGAGTGGTCCCGCGCCGAGAACCGTGAGTCGTGCGCGCCGCTGGCGTTCCGGGGAACGGGCGGTCTCGAGAGGCCCGTGGAGCCGCGACGGGCATCGTTCGCCGGCGGCTGGGCGGTCGCGTACGACGCTCCGGGGCTGCGGAGCGCCTACGGCATCGCGGGGACCGGAGTCGAGCCCGGCCCCGACACATACGACGACTGGCCGCACCGCATCGAATGGGCGGACGGCAGCAGCGCGGGCTACGGGCCGGAGGGCGGCTCGGGCCCGAGGCAGCTGGCGTATCTGCGGGTGGCCGGGCAGCGGTGCCTGTACAACGTCTGGTCCGCGGTCTCGGTGGATCACCTGGAGCGGCTGCTGGCGGAGCTCCGGTTCGTCGCCGGCGCCGCGTCCTGAGCCGATCCGCTTGCCCCCGCTCCCCGCTCCGCCGTACGATCCCGCGGTCATGAGGGGGAGTCGCGGGAGACGGCGGAGGACGGCATGAAGCGGATCCTGATCACGGGTGCCGCGGGACAGATCGGCACGGAGCTCGTTCCCGCGCTCCTGGAACGCTACGACGGCGCCACCGTGGTGGCCACGGACATCAAGGAGCCGACCGGCCCGCTGCCGGAGGGCGCCCGGTTCGAGCGGCTGGACTGCACGGATGCGGTGGCGTGCGAGCGCGTCATCCAGACGCACGGGATCGAGACGATCTACCACCTCGCGGCGATCCTTTCGGCCTCGGGAGAGAAGGCGCCGCAGAAGACGTGGCACGTCAACATGGACGGGACGCTGGCGATCCTGGAGGCCGCGCGGGCCAACGGATCTGCCGTGTTCACCCCCAGCTCCATCGCCGCGTTCGGCCTATCCACTCCCCCGGACCCCACCCCGCAGGACACGATCCAGAGGCCGACCACCATGTACGGGGTGACGAAGGTCGCCGGCGAGCTGCTCTGCGACTACTACCACGCACGGTTCGGCGTGGACACGCGCGGGCTCCGCTACCCGGGGCTCATCAGCTACGTGGCGCCGCCGGGCGGCGGGACGACGGACTGGGCGGTGGAGATCTTCCATGCGGCGCTGCGGGACGGGCGCTACACGTGCTGGCTGGGAGCGGACACGCAGCTGGACATGATGTACATGCCGGACGCGCTTCGGGCCGCGATGGAGCTGATGGACGCGCCCGCCGAGGACCTGGTCCACCGCAACGCGTTCAACGTCACCGCCATGCAGCTGACGCCGGAGCGGCTGACGGCGGCGCTCCGGGAGCACATCCCGTCTTTCGAGATCGTCTACGAAGTGGACCCGGTCCGCCAGCGGATCGCCGAGAGCTGGCCGCGGAGGCTCGACGACACGGCCGCCCGCGAGGAGTGGGGGTGGGCGCCCACGTACGACCTGGCCGCACTCGTCGAGGACATGCTGGCGCGGCTCGAAGAGCGGATGGCCGCGGGGCGCGGAGGCTGACCCCGCTCCGGCGTCGCCCCGGCCGCCTCCCCTCCACCCGCTTGCCCCCGCTCCCCCGCCGTGCGTACGATCCTCGCCGTGCTGAGGGTGATCCATCGAAGGGACGGGGGAGAATGGCGCTGGACAGGCTGATCCGGGTGCTGGACGCGCAGGTCGAACAGCTACAGAAGGAGGGGCGGGCGAAGGGGGCGGAGTCGGTGGTCACCCGGGTGATCGCGCCGAAGGAGGGCAGAGGCCCGCGTTTCATGCTCCGTGGCGAGGGGGACAAGCAGTTCATCCGCATGAACTCGAACTCCTACCTGGGGCTGGCCCTCCGAAACGAAGTGATCGAGGCGGAGGAGAGCGGGAGCCGGGACTACGGCGCCGGCCCTGGCGCGGTGCGGTTCATCAGCGGGACCTACGAGCCGCATGTCGAGCTGGAGCGCAAGCTGGCGGCGTTCCACGGGCGCGAGGCGGGGATGATCTTCAGCTCGGCCTACGCCACGATGGTGGGGATCCTGACGCCGCTGATCACCGAGGAGACGGTGGTCATCAGCGACGCGCTCAATCACAACTGCATCATCAACGCGATCCGGCTGGCGCGCCCGGCGGCGAAGGCCGTGTACGCGCACAACGACCTGGAGGCGCTGGAGAAGGCGTGCGCCGACGCCGTGGGCAAGGGGCGGCGCCTGCTGGTGGTCACGGACGGGATCTTCAGCATGCGGGGGGACCATGCCCCGCTGGCCGACCTCGTCCGGACCGTCCGCAGGTACGACGGGAAGTTCGACGAGAACGCGATCGTCGTCGTGGACGACTCCCACGGCGTCGGCGCGTTCGGCGACACCGGTCGTGGTACCGAGGAGTACACGGGCGCCCGGGTGGACATCCTGGTGGGCACGCTCGGGAAGGCGTTCGGGGTCAACGGCGGGTACGTCGTCGCGGATGAGGGCGTGATCCGCTTCCTCCGGGAGACATCCCCCTTCTACATCTACTCCAATCCCATCACCCCGGGCGAGGCGACGGCGGCGGCGACGTCGTTGCAGGTGCTGGACAGCCCGCTGGGGCGACAGCTCCTGGACAACCTGCGTCGCCTGACGAAGCGGTTGGAGGAAGGGCTCGGCCGGCTGGGGCTCGAGACCATCTCCGGCGACCATCCGGTCGTGCCTCTCATGGTGCGGGACACCGACCGGACGAAGGCGCTGGTGAAGCACCTCCGGGCCAACGGCGTGCTGGCGACGGGGCTCACCTTCCCGGTGGTGCCGCAGGGCGACGAGGAGATCCGCTTCCAGGTGAACGCCGACCACACGGACGCGGACATCGACCGCGTGCTCGAGGTGCTCGGCAGCTTTACCTGATCATCGGCGGATGAAACGCGCGACCAGGCGGAAGCTGCTCTTCCTGGCCGGCTTCACCGCCTGGCTGATCACGCTCTGGGTGCTCTGGTGGTCGCCGGTCATCTATCCCCTGAAGCTCTTCGTCGTCCTGCTCCACGAAGCGGGGCACGCGGCGGCGGCGGTGGCCACAGGCGGCGTGGTCCAGCGGATCGTCGTCACGCCCGACCAGGGCGGGGTCTGCTACTGCCCCGGCGGGAACGCCTTCCTGACGCTCTCGGCCGGCTATCTGGGGAGCCTCCTCTTCGGCGCGATCATCCTGCTGCTGGCGCGCACCCGCCGGCCGCCGCCGCGGGATTCGAGCACGCTGATCGGCGTTGCCGTGCTGGCGCTCACCGCGCTTTACGTCCGGAACACGTTCGGGATCCTGTTCGGTGCGCTGTTCGGCGCGGGCATGGTCGCGCTGCGTGCGGCGGGTCGGAGCGTCCACGTCGCGGTCCTGACGGCGCTCGGCCTCACCTCCTGCCTCTACGCCCTGCTGGACATCAAGAGCGACGTCCTCGACCGGCCCCATCTGGAGTCCGACGCCCACATGCTGGCGGAGCTGACCGGGATCCCGACCGTGCTCTGGGGAGTGCTGTGGATCGGGCTCGGATCGCTGGTCTCCTGGCGGCTCTTCAGGAGAGCGCTGGCGGAGGCGTAGGGCGGACCCCCTCGCCGCCCCCTGCGCCCTGGCCGCGGCCCGGGCGGCGCCGGGCGGCGTCGTCCGGCCGCGGACGCCGGGCCATCTCACGGAGCCTGGACTCCTGCTCGTCCGTGAGGATCGCGCGGACCTGCTCGTGCGCCGCGCGCTGTGAGTCCCGGATCGCTTCCAGCCGGGCGATCTGGTCCTCGCTCAGGCCCAGCGCCTCCCGGTGCTGGAGGATCCGGGCGACGGACGCTCCACGGGCTCCCCTCGACGCCGCGGGGCCGCGACCCCTGCTGGCCGAGCGGATCTTCGTCCGCTGCTCAGCGGTCAGGATCCCGCGGACCTCCTCCATGGCGGCCCGGTTGGTCTCGCGGATCTCCGTCCGGACGGGCTGCAGCTCGCGCATCCGCTCCCGCAGCTGCACCCGCTCCTCGTCGGTCAGGTCACGCGCCGGGCGATCCCCCAGGGCGGCGCGGAGGCGCTCGATCCGGGGGGCGTTCTCGCGCTCCACCCGCGCCTGGACGGCCTCCAGCCTCGCCACCTGATCGGCGGTGAGCTCCAGCTCGTCACGCCGCTCCAGCAGAACGGCGACGGGGTTCCGGTCCATGACTCCGGCGCCCGCGGGCGTGGCCGGCCGCCCGCGCGGCCCCTGCCCGCCCTGCGCCGCCACCGGCCCCGCCAGGAGCGCGGCCGCGGCCAGCGCGATCATGGTCTGCCTCATCCTGCGCATGCGTCCTCCCTCGTCGTCTGCGAATCCGCGGAGCCCGTGGGTCGGGCTCCCGGAGTACAGACGGAGACAGAGGAGCGGGTGTTAAGCGGAGGGGTCCTGCGGGCGGCGGAAGCAGAGCCGGGCCCCTGCTTCCCTACTGCACGCCGGCGATGGCCGGGGCGGCGGCGGGTACGGAGAACGTGTATCGAGCGCCGTCGTATCCGACGACGGGAACCGTGCGGGTGGTCTCGAAGGCCAGGTAACCCTCCTGGAGGTTCTGCCAGAAGGGGTAGTCGACGAACTGCGGTCCGTAGGTCGAGCCGAGCCAGCTGAGGCCGGCCGGGTCCAGCCGGGTCGGGAAAATGTGGACGGGGATCGTTTGCTGACCGGCTTCACGGGCGCTCACGGCGATCAGGTAGATCTCCTCGATCCACTCGTCGGTCACCGGGACGCACCCGATCGTGGCGCACCCGCCGTGAATGTAGATGTCCCCGCCGAGTCGCTCGTTCCCGCCGCGCGCGCGATCGACGGCGTTCGGATAGTCCACCCGCATGGAGAGGTGATACTGACTGGTGGGGTTCAGCAGGTCGATCTCGTAGAACCCCTCCGGGATCTGGAGGTCCCCCTGCCGGCGCTTGGGACCCAGCCGGCCGGACAGCTTGCAGACCGGGTACGTGCTGAGCAGCTGGAACGAGCCCGCCTCCCGGTTCCGCGCCCACACCTCCAGCACCTGCTCACGCTTGAACACCCGGAAGAACACCTCCGGGGTCTCGACCCGCCGATCCTCAAACAGCCCCGCGACTCTCACGGCGCGGCTCTCGTACGCCCGGCGCACCCGCGGGAACTCCAGCTGCCGCGCCAGGAAGCTGCGCGTCGTCCCCGGCCGCAGCGTGCTCAGCCGGCTCACCACGCTCTCCACCGGCAGCGCCGCCCGCACCGAGGACCCCGACGAAGACGCCGGGGCCTGCAACGCGGAATCGGCACTGCCGCTTCCTCCGGGCCGCGCTACGCTCCTGAAGTGCCCTATGGCCGCGGCCACCGCCGCCGCCGGGTGCCGGACCAGCGCGTGCTCGGCAATGAGGCGCACCACGGCCGTGCTCGTGGCCGGCGTGGGTGCCTGGGCACGAGCGGACGCAGGTACGACCAGTACGGTCGCAAGGAGACAGGCTCCGCGAAGGAAATAGGCAGTCATCGCCTGGTTCTATTTTTTTGAGACGGGGAGGTACTGTGGCGGGTAAAGCCGGACGCTATGCTACTACAAACGGGTGTTTCCTGTCAACGATGTCGTTGCGGAGCGGCCCCGTGGCGGAAGCAGCTCACCAGGTGGTCATCGACCAGGCCGGCGGCCTGCATGAAGGCGTAGCAGGTGGTGGGCCCCACGAACCGGAAGCCCCGCCGGCGCAGCTCGGCGCTCAGGGCGGCGGACTCGGGGGTGGTGGCGGGGACCTGTTCCATGGCGGTCCATGCGTTCCGCCGCGGCTCCCCGCCCACGAAGCTCCAGACCAGGTCCGAGAACGCGCCCTCCGGGCCGAGCTCCAGGTAGGCGCGGGCGTTGTCGATGAAGGCGTGGATCTTCTGGCGGTGCCGGACGATGGAGGGGTCGAGGACGAGGCGCTCCACGTCGTCGTCGTCCATGGCGGCCATGCGAGCGGGGTCGAAGCGGTGGAAGGCGCGGCGGTAGCCCTCGCGCTTGCGGAGGATGGTGATCCAGGCGAGGCCCGCCTGGGCGCCTTCCAGGAGGAGCATCTCGAAGAGCGCGTGGTCGTCCCGAGTCGGAACGCCCCACTCCTCGTCGTGGTAGCGGACGTACAGCGAATCCTCGCCCGGCCAGGGGCAGCGCCGCATCGCGTCCTCCTCCGCCGTTTCGCCCGATAGAGGCTAGCGGGGCGAGTCCCCGCCGCCCGTACCGGCTCCCGCGCCGGCGCTGTCCGCGCTGGCTCCGGCGTCCGCGGGAAGGACCAGGAGCTCGCCCAGGCCCTCGAGGAGCAGCGTATCGGCCGCGAGCGCCGGGCGGTCGGGGACCGCGTACTCGCCGTTGCTGGCGACGGTGATCCAGGGCACGCGCCGCGTCTCCTCGAAGAACGCGTAGCCGCGCTGCAGGTTTTCCCAGAAGTCGAGGAGGTCGGGGTCGGGGGAGAACGTCTCCTCGAGCCAGCGGAGGTTGGCCGGATCGAGGCGCGCGGGGAAGATATGGATCGGAATGAGCCGCTGCCCGGCGTCGGTCGCCTGGACGGCCAGCCAGTAGAGCTCCTCCATGTTGCGGTCCTCGATGGGGACGCAGCCGACGGTGGCGCACCCGCCGTGGACGAAGATGTCGCCGCCGAGGGAGAGGGCGTCGCGTCGGAGCCGGTCGGCGGTGTTCGGATAGCTCACGCGCAGCGAGAGGTGGAACTCGCTGACGGGGTTGAAATCGTCGATGTAGTAGAAGCCCTCGGGGACCTGGAGGTCACCCATGCGGCGCTTGGGTCCGAGCTGGCCGGGCAGCGAGCAGACGGTGTACGAGCGGACGCGGACGAAGGGGGCGTCCGGATGGGAGCGGGCCCAGACCTCCATCTGCCGCTCGTGCTTGAAGACCCGCAGGAAGAGCTCGGCCGCCGGATAGTCGACGCCGTGCTCGGCGAACGCGGCACGGAGCCGGTCGTCTGCGGAATCCCGCGCTCCGACGACGCGGGGGAAGGAGAGCTGGTGCGCGGCGAACGAGACCGGTCCGCGAGCGTCCTCGACCTCCAGGGCCTGGCCCAGCGGCTGCCCCGGCACCGGGGAGCCGAGGGGGGCGCTCTGCGCGGCCGCAGAGGCGGCGGCCATCAGCATGGCCGTGGTGAGCGCCAGGGCGGCCGCGTGGCGGCTGCGTCGAGTCATACGGGCTCCCTCTCTCTCATGGGTCCGGACGGCTCCGGTGCAAGCGCCACGCCGCGACCGGCCGTTCCAGCGATTTCGCCGAGCAACTCGGCGGGGATCCCGAACGCATCCACCAGCGCGACCGCGTCCTCGCGGACCTCACCGCACAGCTCGTTGACGAGGGCTCGTACACCCCGCGCCTTCGCCCGTTCGAGATACCCGGCCTCGAGGAACCATCCGCGATCCTCATCGAGAGCATGGAGGGCGAAGAGGGCCGCCACGCGGCCGAGGCGCTCTCGCAGGTCGTGGTCCGGGACACCTTCGATGCCCTCGTGGAAG
>JAHWKI010000097.1 GCA_019347975.1 Gemmatimonadota bacterium | reverse complement strand
AGATGATGCGGGGCGAGACGGTGAAGGACGGGTGGAAGAGCGAGGAGGTGAAGGAGGCGCTCGACCTGTGCCTGGCCTGCAAGGGGTGCAAGGGGGACTGCCCCGTCGATGTCGACATGGCCACGTACAAGGCCGAGTTCCTGGCCCACTACTACAAGGGAAGGCTGCGGCCGCGGTCCGGCTACGCCATGGGGCTCATCCACTGGTGGGCTCGCCTGGCCCGCATCGCCCCCCGGCTGGTCAACCGTGTGGCGCGCGCGCCGGTGCTGTCCGGGGTGGTCAAGAAGATCGGCGGGATCGCGCCCCGGCGGGACATGCCGGCGTTCGCCACACAGACGTTCCGCCAGTGGTTCAGACGACGCGGCCCGTCCACCGTCGACGGCCCGCGCGTGCTGCTCTGGCCGGACACCTTCAACGACAACTTCCACCCCGAGATCGGCATCGCCACGGTCGAGGTGCTGGAAGGGGCGGGGTTCCGGCCCTTCATCCCGGAGTCGATGCTCTGCTGCGGCCGGCCGCTCTACGACTTCGGCATGCTCAGGCTGGCGAAGCGGCTGCTCCGGCGGATCGTGAAGGAGCTGCGGCAGGAGGTGCGGGCGGGGACCCCGATCGTCGGCATGGAGCCCAGCTGCGTCTCCACGCTGCGGGACGAGCTGGTGAACTTCTTCCCCCACGACAACGACGCGAAGCGGTTGGCGAAACAGACCTACATGCTGACCGAGTTCCTGTCGGAGCACGCGCCGGACGTCGACCTGGGGAGCCTGGAGGGCCAGCGGGCCGTGGTCCACGGCCACTGCCACCACAAGGCCGTCCTGGACTTCGGCACGGAGACCGCCGTTCTCGATCGGCTGGGGCTGGACTACTCGGTGCTGGACTCGGGCTGCTGCGGGATGGCCGGATCGTTCGGGTTCGACGAGCACCATTACGACGTGGCGCAGGCGTGCGGCGAGCGGGTCCTGCTCCCGGCCGTCCGGGACGCCGGCGCCGAGGACACGCTGGTGATCACCAGCGGATTCTCCTGCCGGGAGATGATCGAGCAGAACGACCTGCCCCGGCCGCTCCACATGGCGGAAGTCATCCGCATGGCCATGGAGCGGAAAGCCCGGATCTAGCGCGGGACTATGCTGAGGCTGCCGTCCTGTTCCAGGAAGGCTTCCCTACCTGAGAGACGGACGTGAGGCCGTTCTCGCGGAGCCGCTGCATGATCTCGGTGTCCGTGAGGAGATTCGTCCTGACGTTCTCCGCAACCAGCCGACCGTCCCTGATGATGGGCATGGCGCGATGCCGGAGCGGTCCACGAAGGGCCGGCACGTGATACGCCAGCCGGTCGATGACGCGGTTCCAGAACAGGAGCGTCACGGTGAGAATCGCCGCGTCCCCGACCGTCCTGAACCCACCGGTGATCGCCTCCCGTACCGTCACGGCCAGCAGCAGCACCAGCAGGGTGTCGGACATGGAGAGCTTCGCGAACAGGCGCCGCCCCGTGACGCGCATGAGGACGAACAGCAGGAAGTAGATCGCGGTGGCGCGCGCGACGAGCTCGGCGATGGGACCCTTCGGGTATGAAGACCGATCCCCAGTCCTGCGGCCAGAATTCCATCGTATCCCTCCTCAGCGGCGGATTGGACCCGACGGGCCGCAGGAACAGGACCAGCTCGGCGGCTGCCGTGGGCGCCGGGCTCAGGCCGGGACCCACCGCCCGACCGCCCAGAGAGCCATGGCGCCCAGCGCCGCCCACACGAGCACCCCCTGCACCAGCGGGCGCGCGCCCACGGTCCGGAGCGTCGTCCGGGACAGTCCCGCGCCAATGAGGAAGAGCGTCAGGACGAGCCCCGCGCGGGCGGCGCCGGCCAGGAGGTCGAGGGCGGGCCTCGCCCCGCGGGGGAGCACGGTCCGCAGCAGCGCGGCCGCGACGAAGAGGACGATGAACCACGGGAGCTTCACGGGGGCGCCCGGCCCCTCCGCCGCGCCGGTGCCGCGCCGGTGCCAGGCGGCGGCCCCGACCGCGAGCGGGACGATCCACAGGGCGCGGGCCAGCTTGAGCACCGTGGCGGATTCCAGCGCCCGCGCCCCGTAGGCCGACGCCGCCCCGACGACGGAGCTGGTGTCGTGGATCGCGACGGCGGCCCAGACGGCGAACTGGTCCTGTGAGAGCCCGAGCCCGTGGCCGATGGGCGGGAAGAGGAAGAGCGCCACCGCGTTGAGGACGAAGATGGTGGCGAGGGAGACGCTCATGGCCTCGGTCCGCGCTCCGATGGCGGAGCCGACGGCGGCGATGGCGCTCCCGCCGCATATGGCAGTCCCCGTCGTCACCAGGAAAGAAGTCTGGCGCTCGACCCCGAGCCAGCGGCCGACGAAGGTGCCGAGGACAAGGGCCGTGGCGATGCCTGCGACGGTATACGCGATTCCCGTCGCGCCCGCTCTGGCGATCGCGGCCAGCGGGATCCCGAAGCCGAGCCCCACGACGGAGGCCTGCAGGAGCCAGCGGGAGCCGATCGCGCTGGCCCGTGGAAAGGGGTTCCCGATGCTGAGGGAGAAGGCCGCGCCGAGGGCAAGGGCCAGGGCGGGCGACGCCCACGGTGTGAGGGAGAAGGCCGCGAGCGCCAGGAACAGGAGGCGGCGAGCCGGGGCGTCGACGGCGCCCGTGCCGCTACCCGCGGCTCAGGCCCAGCTCGTCGGCGATCGGCTGCATGGCCCCGATGACGTTGCGCACGTGTTGGTCGAAGTCGACGCCGATCAGCTCCGCCCCGCCGCGAACGCTGTCCCGGTCCACGCCCGCGGCGAAGGTCGGATCCTTGAGCTTCTTCTTGACCGACTTCGGCGTCAGGTCACCGATGCCCGTGGGCCGTACGAGCGCGGTGGCGGTGATCATGCCGGTGATCTCGTCGCAGGCGATCAGGTGCCGGTCCAGCGCGGACTCGGGCTCGACGCCGGTGAAATCGGAGCGGTGGGCGAGGATGGCGTGGAGGAGGTCCTCGGGGTAGCCCTTCTCGCGCAACGCGTCGACGGCGCGGAGTGGGTGCTCGTCCGGGTACTTCTCCCAGTCCAGGTCGTGGAGCAGCCCGGCCATGCCCCACAGCTCCTCGTCCTGGCCGTTGTGTCGGGCGTACCACCGCATGGCCGCCTCGACGGAGACCATGTGCTTTCGCAGGTTCTCGTTGTCCACCCACTGCTCGAGCAGCGCCAGCGCTTCGTCCCTCGTCGGCATCATCACGTCCTGGTCCGGGTGCCTCGATCCGGCGGCATAATGGCGGCGACGGGTGGCGCGGTCAAAACGCGGCGGGTGCCCGGGCGTCAGTCCCCGCCGCCCAGTCCGACCGGTCGCCGCGCCAGGTTCCTCCACGGAAGGGCGGCTGCCCAGGACCGTGGCGGGCTTCGCTCCTTCATGGCGTTCGCGGCGTTCTTCAGCCCCGGAAATCACGGAGCAGAGCGATGAGCTCCGCCGGCCGTGAGACGGGGGCGGCGCACGTGCGCCCGGCGCACACGTAGGCGCGGGGCGCCTCCCCGCTCAGCATCTCCCGGACGGCCTCCGGGAGGCGGTCCGCATCCACCGCTCCCGGCTGGAAGCAGCGCACTACCGTCGTGGGGCGGTACGTGGCCAGGGCGGCGGCCCGGAGCGAGCCGGGCGCGGGGGCGTCCGCCCGGTCGGGCCCGGCCTCGATCACGACCACGGTGGTCACCGGCCTCACGGCCCACCGCAGCGCGCGGAAGTAGGTGGCGGCGTTCGGCGCGAAACGGGGGGCGGAACCGGCGAACGCACGGAGAATGTCACGGGAGGCGCGGCGGGCCCCGTCGTCTTCGAGGAGGGCGCCGAGCCGGGCCAGGACCAGCGCGGCGACGGCGTTGGCGGCGGGCTCCGGGGAGTCGGTGATGTCGAGGCGCGGCTGGCCGAGGACGGGCACGCTGGTGTCCGCGTCGGCCGGCAGGTCGCGGAGGGCGCCGCTCTCGTGGGGGAAGCGCTCGCGCATGACGGCCGCGATTCGGCCGGCCCGGTCGAGCCAGCGCTCGTCGCCGGTGTACTCGTGAAGATCGAGGCACGCCTCGGCGCAGTAGGCCTGATCGCCGAGGAACACGCCCGAGGCCGGATCGCCCAGCCGGTGGACCAGGCCGCGTCCCTCCTCCCAACCCTCCGACCACACGCGCTCCATGGCCGCGCGGGCGGCGCGACCGGCATCGCGGAGCTCGATGTGCCGCGCCGCCGCCACGTGCCCCGACGCGACCAGCCCCACCCAGCCGGCGTAGAGCGTCTCGTCCACATACGGCCGCGGGCGCTCATCCCGGACCCGCTTCAGCGTCTCGCGCGCCCGTTCCAGGGCGGCCCGTACGGCGTCCGGGTCGCGCTCCATCCGCCGCGCCACGTCCTCCACGGACAACGCGCGATAGAGGACGTGACGCCGGGGGTCCAGGTGCATGGCGCTGGCGGTGTCACGGAGGCCCCAGTAGAGGATGGCGGCCTCGGCGGTATCGTCGTCGAGCGCGGCCCGAACCTCCGCCTCGGTCCAGGTCCAGTGGTCGCCGTCGTCGTCGAAGCCGATGTCCGCGTCCTGGGAGGCGGGGAAGCCGCCGGCGTCCACCAGATCCGTGGCCACGTCCCGGTAGTAGGCGACGACGCCCGCGGCCGCGTCGGCGAGCTCCGCCGACTCCAGCGCCACCGCCGCGCGGGCGCAGAGGGCGAGGAGCGGGCCGTTGTCGGCGGCCATCTTCTCGAAGTGCGGGATGAGCCAGCGGGCGTCCGTGGCGTAGCGGTGGAAGCCGCCCCCCAGGTGATCGCGGAGCCCGCCCCGTGCCATGGCCAGGAGCGACTCCTCGACGACCCGCCGCGCCCAGTCCGTCTCCTCCGACTCGCGCCACGTCTCCAGCATGAGCTCGAGCCCGCCGGGATTGGGGAACTTGGGGGCGCGACCGAACCCGCCGTGGCGGAAGTCGAACGCTTCGGCCAGCGCCTCGACGGCGTGGTCCAGGAGGGACGGGTCCAGATCACCGGGCGCCGCCTCGGCGGTGAGCGTTTCCGCCAGGCGCTCGCCCACGGCGCCCGCCGCCCGCTCGGCGCGCTCCCGCTCCTCGGTCCAGACCCGCGCCACCTCCCGCAGGACCCGGCGGAACGAGGGCCGTCCGTGGGCGTCCTCGGGCGGAAAGTACGTCCCGCCGTGGAACACCTCGCCCGCGGGGGTGAGGAACGCGGTGAGCGGCCAGCCGCCCTGTCCGCTGATGGCCTGGACGGCGCGCTGGTAGCGTGCGTCCACATCGGGGCGCTCGTCCCGGTCCACCTTGACGGGCACGTACAGCTCGTTGATGAGCGCGGCGGTCTCGGGATCCTCGTAGCTCTCCCGGTCCATGACGTGGCACCAGTGGCACCAGACGGCGCCGATGTCGAGGAGGACCGGGCGCCCTTCCGCCCGCGCGCGCTCGAACGCCGCGTCGCCCCACGGCAGCCACGCCACGGGCTGCTCGGCGCCATGCCGGAGGAACGGGCTCTTCGATGCGCTGAGGCCGCTCATCGCTCCGGCCGGTCTTCCACGGAGGCGTCCTTCACGGTCTCCCACATCTCCCTCTTCAGCTCGGCCATCCGGCGTCGTGCCCATTCCGCCGCGGGGGAGGACGGGTGCCGCTCCAGCAGCCGCGCCAGCTCCGGGAGCGCGCGCTCGGGCTGCTGGAGCCGGTTCATGTGGATCTCCGCGATCTCGCGGGTCACCACCTCCTCCAGCCCCTCGTCATCGGTGTACCCGGCGCGGATCTCCCGGAAGAGCTCGATGGCCTCGGCGTACCGGTGGAGCCCGTCCCGCAGGACGCGCGCCGCCCGCAGGAGCGGCTCGGGCGAGCCCGGGTGCTCCTCCGCCGCGTTCCGGTACGCGGCTACCGCGGGCTCGTAGAGCCCCCGAGCCGCGAGGGAGTCCGGATAGGAGTAGTCGGGCGGCGCGACGCTGAACGGTGACCCGCCGTAGAGCCGACGGGCGGCGCCGCCCGTGAACTCCAGGATGCCCATGACGAAGTAGGCGCCCGCGAAGGCGGCGGCGCCGAAGATGGCGACGACGGACACGTCGTCGTACCCGTAGACCGCCAGGAGGAAGTTGACGACGAGGCCCATGACCAGGCCGAGGGCGCCGACCCCGAGCGCCAGCGGAAGGGCCCGGACGTACCACTTCTCCATCTCCGACCGTGACTTCCTCAGGCGTGCCATGATCAGCTCCGGCGCCGGGCGCTAGACGCGCGGGACGAGGGGCAGATGTCGGCGAGCACGCACTCGCCGCACCGGGGGGTGGGCGCCTTGCAGACGTCCCGGCCGTGATAGATGAAGAGGTGGGGGAGGTCCGTCCAGTCTTCTCTGGGCACCAGCTTCATCAACTCCCGCTCGATCTTCTCCGCGTCCGTGTGGGCGGTGAGGCCGAGGCGGCCGGAAAGCCGCTTCACGTGGGTGTCGACGACCACGCCCTCGTTCTTCCCGAACGCGTTGCCCAGCACCACATTGGCGGTCTTGCGACCCACGCCCGGCAGCTTCACCAGCTCCGCCATCTCCGACGGCACCTCCCCGCCGTGCCGCTGGACCAGCGCCTCGGCCATTCCCAGCAAGCTCCTGGTCTTCTGGCGAAAGAACCCGGTCGACCGGATGATCTCTTCCACGTCCTCCGTCCGGGCGTCCGCCAGGTCCCGCGGCGACGGGTACTTCTCGAACAGCGCCGGCGTGACCATGTTCACCCGCTCGTCGGTGCACTGGGCGGACAGGATCGTCGCCGTGAGCAGCTCGTAGGCGTTGCGGTGGTCCAGCGACGTGTGCGCGTCCTGGTACTCCTCCCGTAGCCGACCGATCACCTCCCCCACACGCGCCTTCCGCTCGTCCTTCTTCTCGCCCACGAACCGCCGCCCCGCGGCCGTCCTCGCGGTCTTCCGTCGCGGCCCGCTCATCCGGCGCCGAACCGCGCGGCCACGCGCTCCACGTCCCAGGTGTTGATCACGTCCTCCGGCTCCAGCCACCCCTTCCGCGCCATGGCCAGCCCGTAGACGACGGCGCCGAGCCCGGCCTCCGAGTGGGCGTCCGGGTTCACCGCGCACGCCACCCCCCGCGCCTTCGCGGCCGGCCAGTAGCGCCAGTCCATGTCCATGCGGTGCGGGTCGCCGTTGATCTCGATGGCCGCGCCGCTCTCCGCCGCCGCGGCGACGATCACATCCATGTCCACCGGGTAGGGCTCGCGCCGGAGCAGCAGACGGCCGGTGGCGTGACCCAGGATGCTCAGGCGCGGGTTGCGCACGGCCGTCTCGATCCGGCGGGTCATCTCGTCCGCCGCCATCCGCTGACCGGCGTGGACCGAGCCGATCACGTACTCGAACGTCGCCAGCACCGCGTCGTCGTAGTCGAGACGGCCGTCACGGAGGATGTCCGACTCGATGCCCTTGAACACGCGCACTTCCCCGCCCCGGTCGCCATTCCACGCATCGATCTCGGCGTGCTGGCCGTGCACCTCCTCGACCGTGAGACCGCCGGCGTATCCGGCGCTCACGGAGTGGTCGGCGATGCCGAGGTAGCGCCAACCCCGCGCCGCCGCCGCCTCCGCCATCTCCGCCACCGTCCCGCGCCCATCGGACCAGGTGGTGTGACAGTGGAAGGTGCCCTGGAGATCGTCGTAGTCGACGAGGCGAGGCAGCCGCCGCTCCGCCGCCGCGGCCACCTCTCCGCGTCCCTCCCGGAGCTCCGGCGGGACCCAGTCCAGATCCAGCGCCGCGTACAGCGCCTCCTCATCATCCAGCGGGACCCGGCGGTCCTTCCGCCAGAGGCCGTCCGCGTCCAGCCGCATCCCGTTCTCCGCGGCCCGGGCGGCGAGGGCCACGACGTGCGCCGCGGAGCCCGTCTCCGCCACCCGCGCCACGGCGGCGGATTCCGGTCGAACGCAGCGGAGTCGGAGGGGGGCGCCATCCGCGAGGACGGCGGCGGCGCGGTCGTCGCGAATGCGGTGGGGCCGGCCGAGAGCGGGCGTGGCGAGGAACGCGTCCAGGACGGCCGCGGGGTGGTCGGAGACCGCCAGCAGGTCCACGCCGCCCACCGTCTCGCAACGCCGACGCAGCTCGCCGACGATCCTGACCTCCCGCACGTCGAGCGTCTCGAGGTGCCCGATGAGGCGGTCCGCGGTGGCGTAGGCGGATGGCTGAAGCCGGCGCCCCGCGCTCAGGTCGACGAAGTCGAGGCCGCTCAGGATCCGACTCTGGGTGGCCGCCCCGAAGCCCGGGAGGGCAGCCACCTTCCCGGCTTCCGCCGCCGCCCGGAGCTCCTCGAGCGTCTCGATCCCGAGCGTCTGGTGGAGCGTCCGGATCCGCTTCGGCCCGAGCCCGGAGACGCCCCGGAGCTGGATGAGCCCGGCCGGGGTCTCTGCACGCAGCCGGTCGTAGAGCCGCGACCGGCCGGACTCCACGAGCTCCCGCACCACGCTCAGGGTTCCGGGCCCGAGGCCGGGGACGTCGGCCAGGGCGCCGGAGCGGAGGTCGGCGGCGAGGTCGTCCCCGGCGGCGGACAGGGCACGGGCGGCGGCGCTGTAGGCCCGGACGCGGAAGGATTCGGCACCCTGGAGCGCGAGCAGCGACCCGATCTCGTCCAGGACCAGGGCCGCGACGTGCCTGTTCACGACGCGGCCACGCGCCGGAAGGGCAGGGCGGAAGGGGGGAGGTGGGTCGGATCGGCGGGACCCGACTCCGGAGCCGCGAGCTCCTGGGCGCCGAGGCTCTCCGGGCGGGTGGAGACCTGCCAGAAGCAGAGGGACGCGAGCTTGAGGACCTCCGTCGCCGTCTCGAGGGAGTAGAGGCGGTCCAGCTCGCCGCCGGGCATCGTGCTCCTGAAATCCTCGCCGTCATCTCGGCCCCTCGCTCCCGCCCAGTGACTCACGTCATCGAGCACGCCCTCGGCGGGGATGACGCTGATGCCCGGCCGGTCGGGCCTGAGACCCAGGGCGACCAGCACCTGGAGCGAGGGGACGGTGTCGGCCGGGTCGCTGTACACCCAGAAGAAGCCGTCGGCCGGCTCCGGTCGCATCCCCGATGCCGGCGCCGCCCAGAAGAGGTTGCGCGGGAGCTGGAGGTAACCGGCGCGGGACGGCACCGTCAGCGTCCAGTCGTCGACCGCCGGCGCCCCGTCGATCAGCGCGCGCGCCAGCGCCGCGTCGAGGACGAGCAGGTTCTTGCCCGTCCTCCAGAAGTGGAAGGCGTGATAGAGGAGCCGCCCGTACTGCCGCATGATCTCGCCGGCCTCGTCCGCCAGCTCCGCGGCCTCCTGCGCCTCGGGCGCGCCGGCGCTCTCTTCCGGATCACCGGCGATGCCGCGCAGGAGCTGCCCCACGCTGGTCAGGAAGAGGAACCCGTCGGCGTCATCCAGCGGGACGCCCCGGGCTTCGGCTTCCTCGGCGATGGGAGGGAACAGGCGATCGTCCATCTCCTCCGCGCCGAACACCAGCTCGAAGGGAGTGAGGCGGGGCTGCGCTGCGTCGGTCTCCATGGCTTCATGATACGGACGACGGGGGGGCCGCCTCAACCCGGGACCCTCACGCCGACCCCACGGCCGCGCGGTGCATTTGGACGCCGGTCGTGTCCAGCTCGACCGCCCACGCACTCGAATTGCCAAGGACCGGGGCTCTGGCAGCGTGATTCCGTGGGCGGCAGCTACGTAAACCCTGAATTCCGCGACTTCACCGAAGCGAGCGCAGTCTGGACGGCAAAGAGCGCGGGCAAGGCTGAACGGCACCCGCCCAGCGCGGATCCAGTGCAGCCGTGACGGCGCCAGGCGACGTGAAGTCTGAACGCCCCCCGACGATTGGCCACTCCTTCAGGGTTGTCGCCACCTGGGGACCACGCCGAAGTCGAAGTCGAAGTCGAAAACCGCGCGGCCCGTCAGTCCTCGAGCGTCGCGGTCCCCTCCGCCTGGACGACCGACGGCTCTTCGCGCCGTAGCCACCGCCTGACCGAGGACCAGAACCCGCCGCGCCGGACCAGCACGAGGCAGAGCTCGGCGTCGGAGGCGTCCACACCCTCGATGATCTGGATGAACGTGATATCCCCCGGCTCGCCGGGCACTGGCACGGTGTAGCGCGCGCCCTGCCACCTGAACTCGGCGCGCTGGTCCGGGCTGGCCCGCTCGTCCCGCTCGATCTCGATGAAGACATCCCGCTCGGCCTCGTAGACGCCGGGAGCGAGCGGCTCGCCGGAGCGGTAGAAGAACGGGTCGAACGGCTCGCCCTGGAGTCGCTTGAAGTTCTCGTCCATGGCGTAGTCCACGTCCTCGAGGGCGTCCTCGGTGGCGAGGGACTCGAGGTGGTGCCGCAGCTCGTGAGTGATGGTCTCCCAGATCTCGTAGCGCCAGTCGAAGTCCGGGTCGAGCTCCGAGAGCCGCCGGAAGGAGCCGTAGTAGAGGACCAGGACGGAGCGGGTCGTATCGGGGCCGCCCCAGTCGGATGGGTAGCTCTCGGTGAGGCACTCGCCGAGCGTGTAGATCTCCGGCAGCGTCGGGTGCGGACGATCGCCGCGGTCGATCGCGAGAGCGTCGACGCCGGAGCGGTAGACGTCCGGGATCTCCTCCCAGACGTGGGAGGCGCGGCGCTCGAACTCGGCGAACTCCACGGGCGCCCCCGCCGGCTAGGGGATGGCGGGCGGCATGGCGCCCTCGGGCGCCTCCGCCCGTTCGACCTCCGGGCGGGTGCGGCGCACCATCCACCGGTTGAGGGCGAGGAAGATCGTCAGCGCGATCGCCCACTGGAGGAGCGTGTTGAACAGGCCATACGGCCCCCACGGGTCCTCGCGGCCGACGGAGAAGAGCCACCAGAGGATCAGCACCACGGCCTGGAGGACGACGAAGCGGATCGCCCAGTCCCACCAGCGGCCGATCCGGATGTCCGAGTGCTCGGTGTTGATCAGCTCCTCGCGGAAGCGGGTCGTGCCGTAGCGGATCACCGCGATGGCGAAGAACAGGCCGGAGACCATGAGGCCCACGCCCCAGACCCAGTCCTGATTGGCGAAGATGTTCTCGCTGAGGGCCGACGGGATCCCGAGGAGGAACCCGGCCGTGACGACGAGGGCCAGCGCGCGGCCGCGCCGCAGCCCGCCATCCACCAGCACCCGGGTCGCCAGCTCGATCATGGAGATGAGGCTCGTCCAGGCGGCGAACACGAGGGCAAGGAAGAAGAGGCTCATGAAGAAGCGGCCGCCGGCCATCTGCTGGAAGAGCTGCGGCACCCAGATGAACGTCAGCCCCTCGTTGCCCGCGCCGACGATCTGGTCGGCGGCGCCCGGCATGATGGAGAACACGGTGCAGAGGACCATGATCCCGGCCATCAGGGACACCGCGTTGTTGCCGAACCCGAGCATGAAGGCGTTCAGCGCCGCGTCCTCCCGCTGCCGCATGTAGATCGAATAGGTGAGGATCAGCCCCCAGCCGGCGCCCGTGTCCCAGGCGTTCTGCGTGAGCGCCGCGAGCCACACGCGGTGATCCGCCAGCCCCTCCCAGGACGGCGTGAACAGGAAGTTGAGCCCCGCCGAGGCGTTCGGGAGCGTGACGGCCTTGAGGGTCAGCACGACCACCAGGACGAACAGGCTGGGAATCAGGATGCTGGCCGCCCGCTCGATCCCCTTCACTCCCCGCGCCACGACGAATCCCGCCAGCGCCATGGCGATGGCGTGATAGATCAGCACCTGCGGGGTGTAGGCGAACGATCCCCAGAGCGCGCCGGGCTCCGCCCCGCTGAGCTGCCCCGTCACGGCCGCCCAGAAATACCGCAGCGTCCAGCCCATCACCACCGTGTAGTAGAACATGATGGCCGTGGCCGTCCACGCGATCCAAGCGCCCATCCAGGCGAACTTCGGCCCCACCAGCCGCGAGAACGCGCCCACCGCGCCGTAGCGCGTCCGCCGGCCCATGGCGAACTCCACCAGGATCAGCGGGATCGACCAGAGAAGGAGGAACGTCACCCACGCGACGAGGAACGACCCGCCGCCGTTGGTCGCGGCGATGCGGGGGAACCGCCAGATGTTGCCGGTGCCGACCGCCATGCCGAGCATGGCGAGCATCATCCCCCAGCGACTGGAGAAGCGAGACATCAGCGATCGACTCCCGGGTTCAGGTGCGGAAGCGCACGGAAAACGAGTTCACCGCGGAGGCACGGAGATCACCGAGATTCGTCCTTCTCCGTGCTCTCCGTGACTCTGTGGTGATTCCGCTGTTCTCTACGGACTAACAGTCGAACTCCACCCGCTCAGGCGACCCGCTCCGCCACGTACTCCACCACCCGGTCCGCCGCGACGCGCTCCTGCTTCAGCGTGTCCCGGTCCCGCACGGTCACCGTGCCATCCTCCGACGTCTGGCCGTCCACCGTGATGCCGAAGGGGGTCCCGGCCTCGTCCTGGCGGCGGTAGCGCTTCCCGATGGAGCCTGCGTCGTCGTAGAACGAGTTGATGGCGCGAGTCCGGAACTCCGTGTGGATTCGCTCGGCGATCTCCGGCAGCCCGTCCTTCTTCACCAGCGGGAAGATGGCCGCCTTGATGGGAGCGAGGCGCGGGTGGAGCGCCAGGACGATGCGCTGCTCGCCCTCGACCTCCTCCTCGCGGTAGGCATCGGCCAGCACGACCAGCGCCGTGCGGTCCGCCCCGGCGGACGTCTCGATGATGTAGGGGAGGTATCGCCTGCCCCGCTCCACCGGGTCGATGTACTCGAGGCGCTTGCCGGAGTGCTCCTGGTGGCGGCCGAGGTCGAAGTCGGTGCGGTTGTGGATCCCCTCGAACTCGTGCCAGCCGAACGGCAGCTCGTACTCGATGTCGAACGCCTTCTTGGCGTAGTGCGCCAGCTCCTCGGCGGTGTGCTCGTGGAAGCGGAGCTTCGCCGGCGTGATCCCCAGCGATTTCACCCACTCCATGCGCTTCTCGCGCCAGTACTCCATCCAGTCGTCGTCGGTGCCCGGCTCGACGAAGAACTGCATCTCCATCTGCTCGAACTCGCGCGTGCGGAAGATGAAGTTGCCGGGGGTGATCTCGTTCCGGAACGCCTTGCCGATCTGGGCGATCCCGAACGGGATCCGCTGGCGGCTGGTCGTGAGGACGTTCTGGAAGTTGACATAGATCCCCTGCGCGGTCTCGGGGCGGAGGTAGACGACGGAGGCGTCCTCCTGCACCGGGC
>JAHWKI010000096.1 GCA_019347975.1 Gemmatimonadota bacterium | reverse complement strand
CAGTTCGCGAGCTGGGGCGCGGGACCGCGCGCATCGCAGTACCTTACGCTCGGCGCGAAGGCCCGGGCCGCGATGGATGGCCGGGGCGTGCCCAACTACGAGGACGTGAGGGCGGTGGCCCCCGCGGTGCTCCGGCACCGGGTGGTGACCAACTTCCAGGCGGAGGCCGAAGGCCGAACCGCCGGCGACCTCGTGGACGAGCTCATCGATCTCAGTCGGAAATGGACGTAGACCGAAGTAGCGGACTCCCCGAAGACCCTCCCAGACCCGGGAGGGGCTCGTGATCGGCTGGATCATTGCGCTGGTCGCCGCGGTCTGTATCTCCGCGTTCCTGACCGCCGCGGAAGTGGCCCTGTTCGCACTCGGAGATGCCCGGGTCCGGAGGCTGGTCGACAGCGGCGAGAGCCCGCTGGCCCGGATCCGCTCCCGCCCGCGCTCGCTCCTGGTGCTCCTCCGTTTCGGCGGTGGGCTGGCCGCCCTCGTGGTCGGAGCCGCGGCCTTCCGGATCGGATCCCTTCTGGCCGGCCTCTGGGCTGGCGTCGTCGGCGTGGGCGCCGGCGCCTTCCTCTTCGTGATCGTCGCGGAGATCTGGCCCCGGCGGATCCTGAGCGAGCGCGGTGTTCGGTTCGCCATCGCGGTCGCGCCGTTCATGCTGGGGCTGAGCCGCGTGCTCCGACCGGTCCTCTGGCCCCTCGAGTACCTCACTCGCTCTCTTCCGGAGCCGCGCCTCACGGCCGTGAGCGAGAACACCGAGAAGGAGATCCTCCAGCTCGCGGCGCTGGGGCGGAGCGAGGGCTCCATCGACGAGCACGAGAGCCAGATCATCGAGCGCGCCTTCCGTCTCGACGAGACCCGCGTGTGGGACATCATGACGCCGCGGGTCGACATGTTCGCCTGGCCGGACTCGCTGACGCTGGGCGAGATCGCGTCGCAGTTCGGCACCGTTCCGTACTCGCGCGTTCCGGTATACGACGGGTCGATCGACGACGTGACCGGTGTCGTCTACCTCCGGGACGCGTATCAGGCGCTGACCGCGGGGCAGCGGACGGCGCAGCTCCGGAGCCTGGCGCGGCAGCCGCTGGTGGTCCCGGGATCGCTCCCGCTGACGCGGCTGCTCCGCGACTTCCAGAACCGGCGGATCCACCTGGCGCTGGTGGTGGACGAGTACGGCGGGATCGACGGGCTGGTGACGCTGGAGGACGTGATCGAGGAGCTGGTGGGGGAGATCGAGGACGAGACGGACGTAACGGAGGTCTCCATCGTGCGGGTGTCGCGGAGCGAGATCATCGCCGAGGGTGACACGGAGCTGCGGGAGATCAACCATATCTTCAACACGGCGCTGCCGCTCCTGGAGCATCGGTCGGTGAACGGGTACCTCATGGAGGAGCTGGGGCGGGTGCCGCAGCCGAACGAGACGCTGGAGCGGCAGGGGCTGCTGATCGAGGTCCTGGACGCGTCCGAGACGCAGGTCCTGCGCGCGCGGATCACGCGCCTGTCCCCCGTCACCGAGACCGCTGGCACGACAGATGAAGCGGATGCCCGTGCCTCCGGGCAGGCTACTTCCGTAACGACAGGGGAGACGAATGGCGACGAAGATCGTGGGGGGAGCGGCCGCGCCCGGGCAGCGGGTGAGTCGGTCTGAGCTGAGGCCGAACGTTCGGGAGCTGTACGAGGCGCGGGAGCGCGTGAACCGCGTCGTGCGGCACACCCCACTCCAGCGCTCGCCGTGGCTCTCCGACCACCTCGGGTGCGAGATCTGGCTCAAGCTGGAGTGCTGGCAGCGCACGAACTCGTTCAAGATGCGCGGCGCCTACAACGCCATCGCTTCCCTGGACGAGGAGACGCGGGAGAAGGGGCTCGTCACGGCCTCCGCCGGGAACCACGGCCAGGCCGTGGCGCTGGCCGCCCGCCTCTTCGGCGCGAAGGCCACGATCTACGTCCCGACCAACGCGCCCGAGACGAAGAAGACGCGCATCCGCGGATTCGGCGCCGAGCTCCGTGAGATCGAGGGGATCTTCGACGACGCGGCCGCGGCGGCGCGGACCCACGTGGAAGAGACCGGTGCCTACTACGTCCACGCCTTCAGCGACCCCGCGGTCGTGGCCGGCCAGGGCACGGTCGGCCTGGAGATCATCGAGGACATGCCCACGCTGCGGGAGGTCGTGGTCCCGGTGGGCGGCGGCGGGCTCATCGCCGGCATCGGCATCGCCCTCAAGTCCATCACGGGCGACTCCACCCGGGTGATCGGCGTCCAGAGCACGATGACGTCCTCCATGTACCGCGCGTTCGAGGCGAACGAGGTGGTGGAGACCGAGATCGGGCAGACGCTGTGCGACGGACTGGCTGGCGAGGTGGAGGAGGCGAGCTTTGAGCGGGCGCGGCCCGTCGTCGACCAGATGGCGCTGGTGGACGAGGAGGAAGTCGCTCCGGCCATCCGCGCGCTCTACCACCGGGACGGCGTCGTAGCCGAGGGGGCGGGGGCCGTGGGCGTCGCGGCGATGCTCGCCGGGGCCATCCGGCTCGAAGGCCCCACGGCGGTGGTCATCAGCGGCGGGAACATCGACGTGGAGAACCTGGCCCGGATCTTCTCCCGGGGCTGATGGCGCACATCATCCCGTTCGGCGGCCGCACCCCGCGAATCCACCCGACGGCCTTCATCGCGCCCACCGCCGTGCTCATCGGAGACGTGGAGGTGGGCGCCGAATCCAGCGTCTGGTTCGGCGCGGTCCTGCGGGGCGACAGCTCCACCCACGCCATCCGGATCGGCGCCCGCACCAGCGTGCAGGACAACTGCGTGATCCACGTGAGCGAGCAGGGCCCGACCCTGGTCGGCGACGACGTCACGATCGGCCACGGTGCCGTTTTCGAGAGCTGCCAGATCCGCCGGGGCGCTCTCATCGGAATGAACGCCGTGCTCCTGCACCACTGCGTGATCGGGGAGGAGGCGCTGGTCGCGGCCGGGAGCGTGGTCCCCGAGGGGCTGGAGGTGCCGCCGCGGACCCTGGTGGCCGGGACCCCTGCCCGCGTCCGGAAGGAGCTGTCGGGTGAATCCGCGGGCTGGATCACCCGGAGCGCCGGGCACTACGTGGAGCTCTCCCGCTCCTACCTGGAGCAGGGGATCGGGCGACCCGGATGAGCCGGCGCGTCCCCGCCGTCACCGTCATCGGCGGCGGTGTCATCGGGCTCGCCATCGCCTGGCGCCTCGCGCGCCGGGACGTCCGCGTCACTCTACTCGAGCGCCACACCCCCGGCGCGGGCGCGTCCGGCGCGGCGGCCGGAATGCTCTCCCCGCTGAAGGAGGCCGGCGAGCCCGGCCCCTTCCTCGACCTCGGCCTTCGTTCCCTCGCCCGGTATCCGGAGTTCGTGCGGGAGATCGAGGCCTGTGCCGAGATGGAGGTCGGATACCGGCGGGATGGTCGGCTGGACGTCGCGTTCGGCGCCGACGCGGCGGACGGGCTGCGGAGGCAGAAGGAGCTGCAGGAGACGGTCGGGTACACGGGTCGGCTGCTGGTGCCGGCGGAGCTGCGCCGGCTGGAGCCCGGGCTGGCGGAGGACGCCCGGCTCGGGCTGGCCACCGAGCACGACCACCAGATCGACAACGAGCGTCTCGTGCGCGCGCTCTGGCTCGCGGCGGAGCGGGAGGGCGTGGACATCCGCAGCGGCGCCGGAGCGGCGGGTGTGGAGACGGACGGGCCCGGAGGGCCGGTCACCGGCGTCCGCCTGGACTCCGGCGAAGCCGCGGCCACGGAAACGGTCGTCGTCGCCGCCGGGGCGTGGGCGGGCGCGCTGGACCTGCCACGCCCGCTCCCCGTGCGCCCCGTCCGTGGCCAGATCGTCGTGCTGCGGCTGGTGCCGCCGGCGCTCCAGCGGGTGACGTGGGGGCCCGGCTGCTACCTGGTCCCCCGCGCCGACGGGCGCCTGCTGGTGGGCGCCACCGTGGAGGAGGCGGGCTTCGTCGTGGCGACCACCGCCGAGGCCACTCGGCGTCTCCTGGAGTGCGCCATTCGCGTCGTTCCCGCTCTCGCCGGAGCCGAGATCCAGGGCTTCCAGGTGGGCCTGCGCCCCGCGACGCCCGACGGCCTTCCCGTCATCGGGGCGGACCCGGCGACACCCGGCCTCCATTTCGCCACCGGCCACTTCCGGAACGGCGTCCTGCTGGCGCCGGAGACGGCGGAGCTGGTGGCGGCGGAGATCCTGGATGGCCAGGCGCCCGACCCTGCGTTCACCCCTGCCCGCTTCGGCTGACCGATCCTCAGAGCCGCCCCTCCCGCCGGGCCTCCGTCAGGGCGCGGAAGTACGCGGCCACGTTCGGCTTGGCGAAGAGGTACCACCCCACCGCGAGGAGGACGGGCGCGGTGACGAGGAGGCCGAGGAGGGGGGCCCCGCCGGGATTCGTCGCCTCCTGCCAGCGCGGGAACGTCGCCAGCGGCCCGGCCAGGAGGAAGGCGAAGAAGGTCGCCGGCCGGCCCCACTGGCTGTCCAGCCACAGCGCCGCCGCCGCGCCGCCGGTGGCCAGCGCCATGGGGACGAGCATGGGCACCAGCATCTCGCGGACGAGCGCTCTCGGGGTGGGCTCCCCGTTCACCGGGATGTCCCCCTCCCCCAGCCAGAGCGTGGCGAGCGTAAGCAGCGCGGCGCCGCTCCAGAAGCCGAGCAGCCAGGTGAGCAGCGTGAGCCCCGGTGGGCGCGGGGGGAACGTGGTCCCCGGCGTCTCGGGCTCCGTCACGTGGGCAGCGCGTAGCCGAGATACCAGTCGATGATCGGCGGTCCCCACACGTACGCCACCGCGGCGCCCATGGCCAGGAAGGTGCCGAGCGGCAGGTAGGTGCCCCGGGCCTCCAGCTTCCCCTGGAGCCAGGCCGCGGGCACCCCGATGACGATCCCCAGCAGCGATCCGAGGAAGATGGTGAGCAGGGCGCCGCCGAGCCCGACGAACGCGCCGATCATCGCCATCATGTGGATGTCCCCTATGCCGAGCGCCGGCTTCCGGAACAGCGCCTCGCCGCCGAGCTTCACGAGCCACATGAGGCCGTAGCCCACCGCCGCCCCCATCAGCGCCGAGACGAAGGGGAAGCCCCCTGGCCACGCGGCCAGGGCCAGCCCCGCGGCGGTGCCGCCCAGGGAGAACTGGTCGGGGATGATCCTGTGGCGGCCGTCGATGATGGCAATCCCGAAGAGCAGGGTCAGCAGGATGGCCCCGCGAACCGCCTCGAGCCCGGGCCCCTGCCAGAGCGCCATCCCAAGCCAGATCGCCGCGACGGCCAGCTCCACGAGCGGATACTGCCAGGAGATCCCCTCCCCGCAGGAGCGGCAGCGGCCCCGCAGAAGGACCCAGCTCAGGACGGGGACATTGTCGTACCACGCGATGCCCTTCCCGCAGCCGGGACAGCGGGAGCGCGGCCGGATCACCGACTCGCCGGCCGGCCAGCGGTACAGGCAGACGTTCATGAACGAGCCCAGCGCCGCGCCCACGACCGCGAGATAGATGATCCAGAGCGTCTCCGTCATTCGCGTCCTCGCGTGATCACGTACAGCAGGATGCCCGTGGCCACCGCCACGTTCAGCGACTCCGTCCCCCCGCCCATCGGCACCGCCACCATCCGGTGGCAGCGCGACCGGACCTCATCGTTCAGACCGGCGCCCTCGTTCCCCACGACCAGCGCCACCCGCTCCGGGAGCGGCGCATCCTCGACCGGCTCGCCGGCCGCGTCCGCCCCGAGCAGCGTGAAGCCCTGCCCCTCCAGCCACCCCAGGGACTCGCCGAGGGGGCCCGCCAGCACCGGCATCCTGAACAGCGCCCCCGCCGACGCGCGGACCGCCTTCGGGTTCCACGGGTCCACCGTCCCCGGGAGGCAGAGCAGCGCGCCGCACCCGAACGCCGCCGCCGCCCGAGCCAGCGTGCCGAGGTTGCCGGGGTCCTGCACGCCATCGAGCACGAGCACCGTCGCGCGGTCCGCCAGCGTCGTCCCGGCGAGCGTCGGGCGCGGCGTCTCCGCCACCACCAGGACCCCCTGGCTGGTCCGCGTCTCGGCGAGGGCGTCCATCCGGCCGGGGCCAACCCGCTCCACCTCGACCCGCTTCTCCAGCGCCTCCGCCAGCGCGCGCCCTCGCTCCGTCTCGTCCAGCGCCGGCGAGACGACCGCGAGCCGGATCCCGATGCCGGCGGCCAGCAGCTCCTCGACCACGCGCACCCCCTCGGCGAGGAAGAGCCCCTCCGCTTCCCGGACCTTTCTGCGGGCCAGCCCGGTAATCAGGTTGTGGCGGGCGCGACTGATCTCGCTCACGTGTGGAACACGGTTTGCACCCGGCCGCACGCGGTACAGCGAACTTTCGGCAGGAGATGACCGTGATACAGGCGACCACGTCCCTTCGGCGCACGCTCGCGCTCGGCCTCGTGGCCGGGTCCGTCGGCGTGACGGCGTGCGGGGTCTCGACGCAGCAGGAGATCGACATGGGCCGGCAGTACGCCGCCGAGATCAATCGGCAGCTGCCCATCGTCACCGATCCGCAGGTCCACCGCTACATCAACGAGCTCGGCAACCTCATCCAGCGGCAGGAGGGGAACCGGGACATCCCGTACACGTTCTACGTCGTCAACAGCGAGGAGATCAACGCCTTCGCCGTGCCCGGCGGGTTCGTCTACATCAACCGCGGCCTGATCGAGCGGACGGACAACCTGTCCGAGCTGGCGGGCGTCCTGGCGCACGAGATCGGGCACGTGGAGGCCCGGCACAGCGCCGAAATGATGGAGCGGATGCAGGCCGCCCAGGTCGGCGTGGGCCTCGCTTCGATCCTCCTCGGCGGGCCCCCGTCCGGACTGGCCGGCGCGGCGGTCGACGTCGGCGCCACCGCCTACTTCGCGCGCCACAGCCGGGAGGCGGAGAACGAGGCGGACGCCATCGCGGTCCGGCTGCTCCCGTCGGCCGGGATCGATCCCGCCGGCCTGGTGACCTTCTTCAAGGAGCTCATCGAGGAGCGGGAGCGCACGCCCTCCACCCTCGAGCAGTGGTTCTCGACCCATCCGCTCACCGAGGAGCGCATCGCCAACGTGCGGAACCTGATCCAGGCGCTGCCGCCGCAGCAGAACCTGGCCATCACGTCCCAGACGTACCAGACGTTCAAGCAGCGCGTCCGCTCGCTGCCGGCGCCTCCCGCCCAGTTCCGGAACCGCGACTGACGCGGCGGCGCCACCGGTGCGAGGAGGCCGCGGGGCACGTGTCCCGCGGCCTTTTTCGTGTCCGCGGCCTCCGCTAGCTTCGCCTTGATGAGCACCGATCCCGCACGACCACGCCCTGACGCCGTGCCCGTCGCCCTCCCCGTCGCGCTGACGATCGCAGGCAGCGACAGCGGTGGTGGGGCGGGGATCCAGGCGGACCTGAAGACCTTCCATGCGTTCGGCGTGTTCGGGACCAGCGCGGTCACGGCGATCACGGTCCAGGACACGCTGGGCGTGCACGGCGTCCATGCGGTTCCGGTCGACGTGGTCCGGCGGCAGATCGACGTGGTCGCCGCCGACCTCCGTCCTCTCGCGTGCAAGACCGGCATGCTCGCCACCGCCGAGCTGGTGGAGGCGGTGGCGGAACGGATCGAGGCCCTGTCCCTCCCCGGCTTCGTGCTGGACCCCGTGATGGCGGCCACCAGCGGGGACCGGCTCCTCGATCGGGACGCCGAGTCCGCGGTCAACGATCTCCTCCTCCCGCTCGCCACCGTGATCACGCCGAACCTGGACGAGGCGGCCCTGCTGATGGGCCGGCCGGTGACCACCGAGGCGGAGATGATCGAAGCGGCGCGCGAGCTGGTCGATCGCGGGGCCGAGGCGGCGCTCGTGAAGGGCGGGCACCTCGACGGCGACCGCGTCGTGGACGTGCTGGTCGATGCCGAGGGGCTGCGCACGTGGAGCCGCCCCAGGATCTCGACCCGGAGCACCCACGGAACCGGGTGCACGCTGTCCGCGGCGATCGCCGCGGGACTCGCCCACGGGCGCCCGCTCAGGACCGCGGTCGAGGACGCGCTGGACTTCACCCACCGCGCCATCGCTTCCGCGCCCGCCCTCGGCGCTGGCCACGGGCCGCTGAACCACTTCGTCCGTGATCGCGGCTAGCGGGACAGGAACCAGCTCATCAGGAGGTACCCGCCCGTGAGGCCGAGGACCATCAGGGCGCCGTAGATCGTCGGCGGCGCCGGTACCGGCAGCTTCAGGAGCCGCACCAGCATCCCGATGCCCAGCGCGACGACGATCCCGACCCATTCCGGAACGATCAGCTCATTCTCCATCGGTTGCTCCCTGGCCGCCCGCAGCGACCGAGTCCGCCGGCGCGCCTTCGCTGACCCACCATTCGGGGAGGGACAGCAGGACGCCACGGATGTCCATTTCAACGCCCTTCAGCCGGTCCCGCAGCAGCAGGGCGTCCCTCTGATAGAAGATGATGGTCCAGGGCTGATCGTCCCGCAGGATCTCCTGCACCCTGTGCCACATCGGTAGCGCCATCGCCCGGTCGGGCTCCGCCGAAGCCCGGTCCAGCAGCGAGTCCAGCTCCGGGTTCGCGTACGAGGCGAACTGGTACGGCTGGCCCCTCGACGCGGAATGGAACAGATCCTGGAGGTCCAGGCGGAAGTCGCCGGCCCAGCCGAGGAGGAACGCGTCGAACCGCCGCTCGGGGGACGTCACGTCCGCGGCCAGCGTATTGAACTCGGTCGCCCGGGTGCGCACGTCGATGCCGAGGGCGGCCAGGTCCCCGCGGATCGCCTCGGCGATGTCCCGGTAGTAATCGCTCCCGGCCATCATCTTCAGCTCGATCCGGAACGGCGCCCCGTCCTCGTCCTCGAGGATGCCGTCCCCGTCCCGGTCCTCCAGGCCGGCCTCCGCCAGCAGCGTCCGCGCGGAGTCGGGGTCGAACGGGACCGGCTGCAGGTCCTGGTCGTACGCCCAGTGGGTCGGCATCACCGGCCCGTGCACCACCTCGCCGTAGCCTTTCCGGAACGCCTGGACGATGGCCTCCCGGTCGATCCCCATGCTCAGGGCCCGCCGGACCCGGGCGTCCGCCAGGGCGCCCCGCTGGCCGTTCCACGCCACGAACGAGAACTGCCTGGAGGGCTTCACGATGGCGCGGAACCCGTCCCGCTCCGCGAGCTCCAGCACCTGCTCGGGCCGCGGCTGCAGGACGAGGTCCGCTTCGCCCGCCCTGAGCTCCGCGATCTGCGCCGAGTTCTCCGGGATCACACGCCAGACGAGGCGGTCCAGCAGCGCCGGGCCGCCCAGCGCCTCCGGGTAGTCGGGATTGCTCTCGAAGACCCACCGGTCGTTGGTCCGCTGCGAGACGAACCGGAAGGGGCCGTTCCCCACCGGGTGCCGGTTGAACGCCGCCTGTCGCATGGCCCCGGCGGGGACGGTGTCCAGCAGGTGGCGCGGCACGATGGGCGTGAACGGCCACCCGGCCAGCGGCTCGGCGTGACGCTCCATGGTGAACCGCACCGTATAGGAGTCCACCACCTCGGCACGGGTCCATCGGCTGAAGTAGCCCGCATTGGGGAAGCCCGTCTCCGGGTCCTTCGCGCGGTCGAACGTGAATTGAACGTCGTAGGCCGTGGTGGGCGTGCCGTCGTGCCAGCGGATGTCGCGCCGGAGGTGGAAGGTCACCGCCGTGTCTCCGGCCATCTCCCACGACTCGGCGAGGACCGGCTCCAGGCCGAGGTCCTCGTCATACTGGAGGAGCGGCGTGAACAGGGCGAAGCGGAGCAGGTCGTTGGTCCACTGGTCCGCCGACACCAGCGGATTGGCGTGGTCCAGGTCCGTCCCGGCCGCGATGACGACCGTGCCGCCGCGCCGGGGCTCGTCGCCCGGATCGCCGCACGCGGCGGCGGCCAGGAGAACGCATGCGACGAGCGCACGGCTTCCGGAGGTTCCGTTCATCGGTCTACCAGCGCTAGTGGGGGCCGGGGAGACCTCAACTTGGGCTCCGACCCTCCGCCGGGGCAAGCTCGCACCGCGGCCGATCAGTGGTCGCGACGTCGACGAGGTTGGCGCGGCACTATCCGGCGGCAAGGCTCAGGCCGATCCGCCCGGCCGGGGCAGGCCGCGGAGAACGCCCCGCACCAGGCGCTGGAACCGCTCCGCCGCTTCCGCGCCCGCGACGACCACCTCCGCGTGATCCAGCGGCGTCCCCGAGATCCCCGCCGCCGCGTTCGTGATGAGGGCGATCCCCAGCACGCGGAGGCCACCGGCCCGGGCGGCGATCACCTCGGGAACGGTGCTCATCCCCACCGCGTCCGCGCCCAGCATGCGCAGCATCCGGACCTCCGCGGGCGTCTCGTAGCTCGGCCCGAGCAGCGCCGCGTACACGCCCCGGCTCACCGCGATCCCCTCCGCCTTCGCCACCGACTCCGCCAGCGTCATGAGCGACCGGTCGTACGCCTCGGTCATGTCCGGGAAGCGCTCCTCTCCCGGGAGCACCGGTCCGACCAGCGGATTCTGCCCCATGAGGTTCAGGTGGTCCGCGATCAGCATGAGGCTGCCCGCCGCCAGATCGGCGTTCACGCCCCCCGCCGCGCACGTGACGATCAGCGTCCGCGCCCCCAGCGCCGCCGCCACCCGCACCGGAGCCGCCAGCGCCGCGGCCGGGTGCCCTTCGTACGCGTGGTACCGCCCCTGGAACGCCAGCACGCTCCGCCCCTCCAGCCGCCCCGCCACCATCCGCCCCGCGTGGCCGACCACCGTCGACGCCGCGAAGCCGGGGATCTCTCCGTATGCCACCCGCACCGCGTCCTCGACGGCGTCGGCCAGCGCGCCGAGGCCGCTCCCCAGGACCAGGGCGACCTCGGGAGGCGCGGGAATGCGACCCGCGAGGTATTCCGTCGTGCCCTCCAACGAGCGGCCCACCTCCAGTGGGGGGCCTGGCCTTGATTCTTGCATTGTTACAATTCGAGAAGGTGTTCGCCGGCGCCGGTCGCCTCCGGCCGCGTCGCTCAGACCAGAATGCCGGCGATCGTCGCGGTGAGAAACGCCGCGATCGTCCCACCGATCATCGCCCGGAGGCCGAGCCTGGAAAGATCGCTCCTCCGGCTCGGCGCGATCCCGCCGATGCCGCCGATCTGGATGGCGATGGAGCTGAAGTTGGCGAACCCCGCCAGCGCGTAAGTCGCGATGACGATGGAGCGGGGCGAGAGGTCGGCGCCACCCGCCAGCATGTTGGAGAGCTGGAGGTAGGCGACGAACTCGTTCGCGACGGTCTTGATCCCCAGCAGCGACCCGATCTCCACCGCGTCGCTCCACTGGACGCCCATGAGCCAGGCGAGCGGCGCCAGGAGCCAGCCGAGGATGACCTCGAGGGTCAGGTCCTGCCCCGCGGCGAGGGCGCCGGCGGAGACCAGGAGCCCATCCAGCCCCGTCCAGCCCGCGATCAGGCCGATAACCGCGTTCAGGAGCGCGATGATGGCGATGAACGCCAGCAGCATCGCGCCCACGTTGAGCGCCAGCGTCAGCCCCTCGCTCGCCCCTCTCGCAGCCGCGTCGATCACGTTGGCGTCCGGCGACTCCACGGCGACTTCCAGGTTCGAACGCGTCACCGGCACCTCGCGCTCCGGGTACATCAGCTTCGCCACCACCAGCGCCGCCGGGGCGGACATGACGGAAGCGGCCAGCAGGTGCCCTGCGATGTCCGGGAAGAAGGCGACGAGCAGCCCCACGTACGCGGCCATGACGCCCCCCGCCACCGTCGCGAAGCCGCCGGTCATGACGGCGTTGAGCTCCGACATCGTCATCCGCTCGATGAACGGCTTGATCAGGAGCGGCGCCTCCGTCTGCCCGACGAAGATGTTCCCGGCCGCCGACAGCGTCTCCGCGCCGGACGTCTTCATGGTCCGCATCATCACCCAGGCGACGCCCTTCACCACCGCCTGCATCACCCCCAGGTAGTAGAGCAGCGTCATCAGGGAGGAGAAGAAGATGATGGTGGGCAGCACGCTGAACGCGAAGAACGCCCCCGTGTTCGCCACCGCCCCCTCCCCCGCGCCGCTCACCGGGACCGCGTTGTCCACCAGGTTCCCGAACAGGAATCGCGCTCCCTCCGTCGTGAAGCCCAGCAGCGCGACGATCACGTCATTGAGGCCGGCGAAGATCGCTTCCCCGACCGGGGTCTTCAGGATGAACAGCGCGAACAGGACCTGCAGCCCGAGCCCCCACGCGAGCACACGCCAGTCCACCCGCCGCCGTTCCACACTCATGACCCACGCGAGCAGCAGGAGAACGATCAGCCCCAGCACCGACACCAGTCGCTGGTAGAACGGCACCTCGATGTCCGCGCGGGTGTCGCTCAGGTTCGTCGCCGCCTGCGCCTCCGTCGCCCGGGTGATCGGCGGCGCGGAATCCGGGCCGGTCAGCTCCACCGTACTCGACGTGGCGGAATCAGCGGCCGCTGGAGTGGGGGTGTCCTGTGCGGAGAGCGCGGGCAGCCTGCTCGCCAGCCCGGAGAAGAACAGGAGGGCGGCGAGCCCCCAGAGTACGGCCATCGGTCGGGAGATTCGGGCCTTGCGCGGCATCGCTCCGGCGGTGTTCCGGGGGACCAACGGCCTCACGTCAGGACCGCGCAACGATAGCCGGATGCCGCGAACAGCGTCAAACCCGGTGGCAGGCATGGCACCGACCGTCCGAGCCCGGCCGGGAGGCGGAGTTTACATGTTCTGCGAACCGGCGGTCCTCCCTCCGCAGGCCGGTGGACAAAAGAAACCGAGCGCTCGCTCTTTTTCCCGAGCAGATGGTTGGGAAGGAAACGTCCGGCCGGGCCGCCGTGGCTGAATACGACCTCGTTGCGAGGACATTGCGATGAACCCTTCCGGCGATTGCGCCGTCGCAGTTCTGTATGGCCTCCGTGCCTCCGTGGTGAAACGGATGTGGAACGGACGCGCTGGAATCGCAGGACCGCCGCCCCCGCGCCTGCCATCGTGACAGCCGACGCCGGGGTTCGCGCCGGGATGGCCGGAAAAACGCCCCTTTGCGTGGCATATCGGTTGCACCCCCTCCTCACGGTCGCGGAGCCGCCCCGACGGGCGGTTCCACCTCAAATGAAGTAGCTTCGAGCAGGCTCAACGGACCCGGGAGAACGAAATGGCGAGCAAGGTCATCGGGATCGACCTCGGCACCACGAACTCGGTGGTGGCGGTGATGGAGGGCGGGG
>JAHWKI010000095.1 GCA_019347975.1 Gemmatimonadota bacterium | reverse complement strand
CGCTGGTGCCGAAGTCCCACTTCGTCCCGCTCTCCGTGTCCCGCACGGTGCCGGGGTCCATGAAGACGCCGCCCCACCCGGAGATCCAGGTATCCTGCGCGGCGACGGCCGCGGGGAGGGTCGTGCCCCCCACCGCGGCCGCAAGCAGCGCAATGGCGATCCGCGAAGCCATCAACCGGCGACCGTCTTCGTCACCGTGATCGGCTGGTCGAGGCGGATCACCACCTCAGCGCCCCGGGGCAGCACGGCGTCCACGTCGGAGGTCCCCATCGCGATGGCCGTACCCGCCGCCGCGCCGATCGCCGCGCCCTTCAGCGTCGACTCCGTGTCCTTGCCCAGGACCTGCCCCAGGATCGCCCCGGCCGCGGCCCCGGCCGCGATCTTTCCGGCGGTCTCCGTCCCGGGGGTCCGGTTCTTCTGCTCGACGTCCGCGCGCTCCACGCTCGCCTGGAGCGGATAGCTCTCGCCGCCGAAGGAGATCGCCTCGAAGGCCAGCTTGATGGCCGCCGTCTGGCCGACTCGATTCGATGCCGCCACCGCCGTGACCCGACCCCGCACCGTCGCGCCCGCCGGCACGATCACGTTCCCGGCGGCGTCGACGATCGGGTCCGTGAGCGTCGCGGTGAACGCGTCACCGGCCTTGCTGGTCTCCGTCGACAGCTGATCGTTCATGCGGATGGCGAACGTCGTCCCCGTCGGGACCGTCTGCGTCACCGTCCGCGGCTGCGGCGCCTGCGGGCGTGGCTGAGTCCGGGGCTGCGTCTGTCGCGGCGTCGTCTGCCGCGGCTGGCTCGTGGACGGCCGCGGGGCGGACGTCGCGGGCGCGGGCGCCTCGCCGGTCACCGTGTCCTCGAAGGTGGTCGAGAGGGTGTCACCCTGAAGGGCCAGGTCCAGGTCCCGATCGAGCTCGTCCTGCTCCAGCGCCGACCGGTCCGCGTCATCGTCGCCGCACGCCGCCGGCGCGATGGCGAGCGGAAGTGCGAGCAGCAGCGCGAGCATACGTGTCCGACGTTCCATGAGGAACCTCCTCTTTCCTGCTTGTCTGGGGCGGTGCAAGCCGTTAGCCTTTGGCAAGCGATATGCCATAGAAGGCCGCAGCCGGTACTACCCGGTGCGCGGCCTTTCGCTCCACTGGACGGGTCGTGCACCTCCTCAAGCGTCTTTACCCCTACATACGGCCGTACCGCTGGGGCTATGCGGCGGGGCTGCTGATGGTGGTGGCGGCCAACGCGTTCGCGATCATGGCGCCACGGCTCGTCGGCCAGGCGATCGACGCGCTGGAGACCGACGGTGTCACGCAGGCTGTGATCCTCCGCTACGCCGGCCTCATCCTGCTGGTCGCGCTGCTCGGCGGGGCCGCCCGGTTCGGGATGCGGGAGCTGCTGAACGGCTACAGCCGCAAGGTGGAGACGGACCTCCGGCAGGACTTCTTCCGTCACCTCATGCGCCTGGACGCCGCGTTCTACGGATCCTGGCGGACGGGTGACCTGATGAGCCGGGCGACCAACGACATCCTTTCCGTCCGGATGGCCGTGGGACCCGCCATCATGTACACGGTCAACACGCTCGTCCTGGGCGTGCTGGCGCTGGCGTTCATGCTGAGCGTGAGCCCCTTCCTCACCCTCCTCGCGTTGATTCCCATGGTCGCCCTGCCGCCGGTGACCATGTTCTTCGGCACGCTGATCCACCGGAAGTACGAGGGGATCCAGGAACACCTGGGGACGCTGTCGACGATGGTGCAGGAGAACCTCGCCGGCGCGCGGATCGTCCGGGCCTACGTCCAGGAGGACGCCCAGGAGCGGGAGTTCGACGACCTCAACGAGGAGTACCTCCGCCGCAACGTCGACCTCGTCGTCTCCACCGGCGCCTTCCACCCGGTCCTCTCGATGATGGCGGGGCTCGGGACCGTGGTCGTGCTCTGGGTAGGCGGCCGGCTGGTCATCGACGGCGCCATCAGCGTCGGCGACTTCGTCGCCTTCGGCTTCTATCTGACGATGATGATCTGGCCGATGATCGCGCTGGGCTGGGTGGTGAACCTCTACCAGCGCGGCGCGGCCTCCATGAGCCGGATCGTGAAGGTCTTCGACACGCAGCCGGCGATCCGGGACGCGGACCGGCCCAGGCCGCTGGACCGGGTCCGCGGCGAGATCGAGTTCCGGGGCGTCCGCTTCCGCTACCCGGGGACGGAGCGGGACGTGCTCCGGGACGTCTCGTTCACCGCTCCGGCGGGGGCGACGGTGGCGCTGGTCGGGCCGACGGGATCGGGGAAATCGACGATCGTCGCGCTGGTCGCGCGGCTCCACGACCCGGTGGAAGGCGAGGTCCTGCTGGACAGCGTCCCGCTCCGGGAGGTACCCCTCGCGCAGATCCGCGGCGCGATCGGTCTGGTCCCGCAGGACGCTTTCCTGTTCAGCGAGACCCTCGCCGAGAACATCGGCCTCGGGCTGGAGCACGAGGACGCCGAAGCGGACGTGATGGCGCCCGTCCGGGCCGCGGCCGCCATCGCGCAGCTGGACGAGGCCATCGCCGGGTTCCCCCACGGCTTCGAGACGCGGCTGGGCGAGCGGGGGATCAACCTGTCGGGCGGGCAGCGGCAGCGGACGACGCTGGCGCGCGCGCTCGCGCGGGACCCGCGGATCCTGATCCTGGACGACTCCCTGTCGGCGGTGGACACGCAGACGGAGCGTCGGATCCTCCACGGGCTGCGCGATGTGCTGAAGGGCCGGACGTCGCTGATCGTCAGCCACCGTGTCACCGCCGTCATGGACGCGGACCTGATCCTGGTGCTCGACGAGGGCCAGATCGTGGAGCGCGGGACGCACGAGGCGCTGATCCGCGCGGGGGGCGTTTATGCGGCGCTGCTCCGTCGTCAGCTCCTCGAGGAGGGGCTGGAGGACGAGGAGTCCGAGCCCGACGCGCTTGCCGCCACCCGCGCATGAGGCCTAGGTTTTCGCCATGACCGACGTGGATCGCACGATTCTCATCGTCGAGGACGACGAGCTCCTCCGGGATGCCTTCAAGCTCCTACTCGAGGACGCAGGCTACCAGGTCATCGAGGCCGGGACCGCCGAGGCGGCCATTCGGCTGGCGACGGAGCGCCTGCCCGCGCTGGTCGTCCTCGACCTGGGGCTCCCCGACCGGCCCGGCCTCGACGTGGTCCGGACTCTGCGGAAGGACCCCGACATGGCAGACCTCCCCGTCATCGCCCTCACCGGCCGCGTCGGTCCCGCCGAGGAGCGCGAGTGCATCGCCGCCGGGTGCGACCGCTACCTCCCGAAGCCGGTCGCACCGGCAGACCTCCTCCGCGAGCTGCCCGCCCTCATCCGGCGATGATCGGCCGCCGCTGGGACGATCGCGACGACAGCTGGGTCAGCCGCGCACGCCGCCGCTTCTACCGCTGGTACTATTACCTCAAGTACCTCCCCTTCGCCGAGGAGCGGCGGAATCGGAAGGAGGCGCCGGGGCGCGGGTTCGTCGGGATCCAGATCGACGCGCTGGCGTTCGAGGACCTGGAGCGCGCGATGGAGGACGGGCACATGCCCTTCCTCAGCCGCCTGATCGAGCGCGACGGCTGGGACCTCCGGCGCTACCCCGCCGGCCTCCCCAGCGCCACCCCGGCCGCGCAGGCCGCCATCTTCCACGGCACCAAGGCGCGCATCCCGGCGTTCCGGTTCTACGAGAAGAAGGACCGGCGCGTGATCATCGGGAGCCAGGCCTCGTCGATGCAGTACATCCGGGACCGGCTCCCCGACACCGGCGTGCTCACCGGCGGGTCCAGCTATGTGAACCTGTACGACGGCGGGGCGGACCGGGCGGTGTGGACGCTGTCGGACCGCAACCGGCGTCCCTTCCTGGAGAACCTGGGCGGCGGGCGGATCCTGCTGCTGCTGCTGGCGCACCCCATCCGCTTCGTACGGATGGTGTTGGTGGCCGTGCTGGAGTACCTGCGGGAGGAGCGGGACCGGCTGGTGAGCCAGATCCGGGGGCAGAACACCCACTACTGGTGGTACCTGCCGTTCCTCCACATCGGCACGAACGTGGTGCTACGCGAGCTCCAGACGCTGTCCGTTCTCCTGGACATCTACATCGGGGTGCCGTCGATCTACACCACCTACAACGCATACGACGAGTTCGCCCACCACTTCGGGCCGTCCACCCGCACGGCGTACAAGAGCCTGCGCGCGCTGGACCGACGGATCAAGGAGATCTTCAAGATGATCAACCGGATCCCCGGGCGGCCGTACGACGTCTATATCCTGAGCGACCACGGCCAGACGCCGTCGGTGCCGTATCGCGTGCGCTACGGCGAGACGCTGGGGGACACGGTGCTGAGCGCCGCGGAGCTCGGGGTGCTGGTGATGGCGCGGACCGGGGAGTTCGCCCCCGCGCAGCAGGCGGTGGATTTCCTGGTGAAGGAGCTGGAGGGCGTGGCCACCACGTCTAGCCTCCCCGCACGGAAGGCGGGGCTGGGCCTGAGCCGGTGGGTCCGCAAGCAGTACAAGATCTTCCCGCTCACCGCCGAGGTGGTCCGCCCGCTGGAAGAGCACGAGCTCGTCCTCACCTATTCCTCTTCGCTGGCCCACGTGTACTGGACGCGGCCGGAGGTGCCCCTGCGCTTCGAGGAGATCCGGGACGACCCGAAGCGGCGCGCGCTCTATTACTTCCTGGTCGCCCACGGGGGCGTGGGCCTGGTCCTCACGCGCATGCTCGATGGCGTCCACGCGGAGAGCCCGGCGGGTCGATCGCTGGTCACGGCGGAGGGGGAGGTCGAGGTGCTCGAGGGGGAGGACCCGCTCACCCACTACGCTCCGGGGCGGGTGGAGCGGGAGGCGCTCCTCCACCTGGTCCACCTGGAGAACGCCGGAGACCTGGTCCTGATGGGGACGTACGACCCGGAGCTGGACCTCCAGGTCTGCTTCGACGACCAGGTGGGCGCCCACGGCGCCCTGGGCGGCCGCCAGTTCTGGCCCTTCCTGCTCACCGCGCCTGGCCTGGTCGCGGAGCGGCACCCGATCCGCGACCCGCTGGACCTGCACCCGCTCTTCGCCCGCTATCCGATTCACGGCCACGAGGACGCCGACACCGGACGGGACATGGCCTGGGCCGCCCCCGCCGCGGCGCCCGCTCCCCGGGCGTCGGGCGCCTAGCTGAACTTGTAGCCGATCATCTTGTAGATCAGCTTCGCGACCATGAAGTCCGGGGCGTGGAGCCCGGGGACCGGCGCCAGCTCGACCACGTCCACCGCCCGGACGTTCGTCGCGTCGAAGACCTTCCGCAGCAGCTTGAGGACGGGGTACCACGTCATGCCGCCCGGCTCGGGCGTGCCCGTGGACGGGACCAGCGACGGGTCGAAGCAGTCCACGTCGACGCTGATGTAGACGTTCCCCGTGAGCCGCTCGACCACCTCGTCCATCCACCCGTCGCTCTCGTGGATGTCATCGGCGTAGAAGACGCGGATCTCGTCGCTCCCCTTCGCCAGCTTCGCCTCGCCCCGGGTGAGCGCCCGGATCCCGACCGCCACGATATCCACATGCTCCCGGACCTGGTGCATCACCGCCGCGTGCGAGTACGCGGTCCCCTCGTACTCCGGCCGCAGGTCCGTGTGAGCGTCGAGCTGGAGGACGGTCATCCGCTCCCCCTTGAGCCGCTTCGCCCACGACAGGATCGGAGGGCTCGAGATGCTGTGCTCCCCGCCCAGCGTGATCACGAACTTGTTCGGCCCCGCGTCGACGATCCGGTCGTACGCCTCGCGGAGCTCCGCCATCGCCGCCTCCGGACCCGCCCCCGTGAGCTGGAGCGCCGGTAGGGTCGAGATCCCCGTCTCCCACGGCTCGCCGTCCAGCTCCTGGTCGTAGAGCTCGATGTAGCGGGAAGCCTCGAGGATCGCCGCCGGTCCGCGCGACGTCCCGCCCCCGTAGCTCGTCGTCGACTCGTAGGGAACGGGGAGGATCACCGTCTTCGCGCGCGCGAAGTCGCTGGCGTCCTCGTCGAGCCCCATGAACGTGTGCGGCAGCTCCCACGACAGGTCCTGCAGCGAGTCGGGCAGGTTCATCGATCCTCCATCCGCGGTCTCAGATGACGTGAGGGGACCCCGCCCCGGGGCCCCCTCTGCTCGCGTGTTCGGCATTCCCGATCCGCTGCGCTGTGCGTCGCGGCCTCAGCCGCAGAACACCGTTGAGGCGACCGTCGTCACCCACTGCCCATCGTCCGGGCCCAGGGCCGCGGCCGTGAAGTTCCGCGTCTGCACGATCTTCCCGCCCAGCATCCACTGCTCCTTGCGGACGTCCCACGCGGCGTCCGGATCGAACGGCTCGCCCAGCACGGTGGCCAGCATCGATGCCGCGAGATCCTCCGCGTACTCGCCCGAGGACTCCTTCGTCCGGCCGTGCATGTGGACCTCGGAAATGTAGCCGTGCTGGTCCCGGTCCTTCGGAAGCGCCAGCCCGATCGACGACGCGATGCGTCGACCCGGCTCGTTCGTAGCCATCTCCGCCAGCACGGCGAACAGGATCTGCCCCGGCTTCAGCATCTGGACTCCGGCTTCTCGCTCCACGATCTCGCAGCGGGGAGGGAAAATGCTCGAGACCCGGACGATGTTGTAGGCCGCGATTCCAGCGTCCCGCAGCGCCATCTCGAAGCTCGTGAGCTTCTCCCGGTGGACGCCCACCCCCGTCGTCATGAACGCCTTCGAGGGCACGAACTGCTGAGTCTGAATCGGTGACATTTCTTCGTGTGTAGTGGGAACCGGGGTCCGGGACAGGCGCAAAGCTAACGTCGCGCAGGTCGCACGCAAGAAGCGGTCTACGCTGCACCCGCCGCTGCCGGCCCCTGACTCGTGACCCTGACCCGTTCGAGCATGGAGATTTTTTACACCATGGACCGGCTACGCACCAACGCGCGCTGTTCGCGGGAATTGTTGCGGCCGGCTGGACGCCCGCCACGCAAAATGGAAGGGCTCCCGCGAGCAGAGCGCCGGAGCAGGCCGGGCATGGCGCGCAACAATTCCCGCGAACAGAGCGCCGGGAGGGCGGGGAATGACCGCGCAACAATTCCCGCGAACAGAGCGCCGGGAGGGGCGGAGAGAAGGTAGGTGGTTGGTGCGGGCCGACTTACGCGCGAGTCGCGGGGCGCGTCAGACTGTCTCGATGGGACAGCTCAGCCCCTTCCACTCCAGGGCGTGGCCGGCGGCGCGGCAGCTCTGGCAGAGGCCGAAGATCTCGAGTCGATAGCGCGACGGGGCGAAGCCCTGCTCCGTTGCGACACGGTCCTGCAGTCGCTTGAACTCCGCTTCGTGAATCTCCGTTACCGAGCCGCACTCATCGCAGATCAGGTGCCCGTGGGCCGGGCGCTGTCCGAACAGGTGCTCGTACCGCTTGAAGCCCTCGCCGAAGTCTCGCTCCGCCACGAGACCGCTCTTCACCAGCATTTCCAGCGTCCGATAGACGGTCGCCTTCCCCGTCCTCTCGCCGCCCGCCCGCAGGCGAGCCTCGATCTCCTCCACCGAGAGGTGCCCCTCCGACTGGAACACGACCTCCGCCACAGCCTCGCGCTGCTGCGTGACGGGGAGGCCTTGCTCGCGGAGATACCGGCGAAAGAGATGAACGTAGGACATGCCGCGCCCCCGGTGAGTGCTTCCCGACAATGATTATTGATAGCCAAAATCGAGCGTCAACGCCAGTGTCGTGATGCTACCGCCCCAGCCGCGGATTCTCCGATGCCTCCGCCAAGAACTGCTCCGCCAGCTCGTGGAGCATGGCCGTCCAGCGCTCTTCGTCGCCGTCGATGGACACGGCGCGGGGTGGCTGGGGCGGGGCGTCCTCCTTGATGCGCTCGACCACTTCCTCCACCACCCGGCCGACCCGATCGGCGGGGGCGGTGCCGAACTCGTCGAGGGCGAGACGCGCTTCGGCGTTCGCGTCGGCGGGCGCGGTGTAGTGGGCGGCGTAGACGCGGCGGCGGTGGTCGTCCAGCTCGGCGTAGGCGCCGACCACCACGACGGAGGTCTCGCCCGCCTTGAGCCGCCGCGGCGGGAAGAGCCAGACACGGTCGATACGGTCGATGCCGACCCGCTCGGCGATGATCCGGAGCAACGCGAAGAGGGGGGCGTCGGGGAGACCGGTCAATTCCGGGGCAGCGGCCCGGTCCAGTTTCCGCTCGGGCGTCCCATCGGGCGTCGCATCGGGCGTTCCGTCCGTCGTCCGCTCCGTCATCGTGGCGCCGCGACGGCGCGCTCGACGTAGGCGCGCAGGACCTGGAGGAAGTCCTGGGCGTTGGTGATGATGCCGAAGGCCTGATGGGTGCCGCGGTCCTTGAGCTTGTTGACGACGAACTCGGAGGAGTCGACGGCGATGGTCGTGATGGCGTGGATCCGGCCGGCACCGTCCTCGTAGTAGGCGGGGAGCATGTTGCCGTAGGCGATGGAGTGCAGCGCGGTGGCGATCATGATGACCATGGTCGTCTTCATGGCGTGCTCGCGCATGCGCTCCTGGGCTTCGACCGCGGAGGTGAAGACGCCGGGGAGCGGGCCATCATCGCGGATCGAGGAGGCGAGGACATAGGGCACGTCGTGGGTGACGGCCGCGTGCATGATCCCGTTCGTCAGGAGCCCCTGCTCGACGGCGGCCTCGATGGAGCCGGCGGCGGCGATGCGGTTGATGGCGCGCATGTGGAAGGAGTGGCCGCCGGCCCGGGGCCGCCCCCTGTAATCCATGCCGAGGGTGGTGCCCATGATGGCGGACTCGATGTCGTGAACGGCCAGCGCGTTCCCGGCCATGATGGCGTTGATGAACCCGTTCTCGATGAACCAGGTCACGACATCGCGGCCGCGGGAGTGGACCACGGCGGGTCCGAGCACCCATACGACATAGCCGCCCCGCGCCCGCTCCTCGATCAGCAGGTCCGCGAGCCGGGCGTAGTCCACCGGCTTTTCGCGGCTCACCTCGGACGCCATGAACTGGAACTCGCCCTTGCTCCCTCCGGCGGCACCGGCCAGGAGGCCGACGGCATCGACGAGGATGCCCTGAGAGCCATCCTCGGCCTCGCCCATCGCGATGGGCTGCCCCTTCCTGACATAGCGGAACTCGAGGACCCGAACGCCGCCGTCCGGCTCGCGGACCAGCGCGGAGTCCATCCGCGGCGTGCGTGGCCTGACCCATCGGCCGGCGATCTTCACGTAGGTGGGAAGGTTGGTCGAGGAGAAAAAGCCCTCCGGGAGCACGCCATCGGCGGGGGCGGGCTCGAAACGGGCGTCCGGCGCGTCGCGAAGCTCGGGGCGGTCGAAGTCGGGCGGGAGATAGTCCTGTTCGTCCATGGCGTCAGCGCGCTTCCAGCTGATCGATCGTGGATCGGACGGCGGTCCGGGTGGCCTCGAGCACGCGCGGGCGCGCGGACGTCACGGGCCCGCCGACGACCGCCCCGGATGCCTTGACGTGGCCCCCGCCGCCGAACTGGCGGGCGATGGCGTTCACGTCCACCAGGCCGTTGGAGCGGAAGGAGACCTTCGTGCCGCCGTCGAGGGTCTCGCGGAAGAGGAGCGCGACCTCCGTCCCCTCGACCGACCGGGCGTACTCGGCCACGCCGTCCAAGTCGTCGGCTGTGGCATCCATCTCGTGCGTGACCTCCCGCGGGATGGTGATCCACGTGATGGGCAGCTCGGGGTCCTGCTCCAGGTGGTGGAGAGCGATCCGCAGGATGTGCAGCCGTTTCAGCGGCACGGTCCCGTGGAGCTGCCGATACACCTGCTCCGGATCGACGCCGCGCCGGAGCAGATCCGCCGCGATGGCGTGGGTGCGGGGGGTCGTGTTGGAGAAGCGGAACGAGCCGGTATCGGTCTCGATGGCGGTGTAGAGACCCGCCAGGATCGCCGCGTCCCAGTCGCCGGCGTCCGCCAGGAGGAGCAGGTCGTAAATGATCTCGCCCGTGGCGCACGCGGAGGGGTCCCGCAGCCCGGGTCCGGGGATGCTCTCCGGGGAGATCGGATGGTGGTCCAGCACGACGACCGGCACCTGCTTCAGCGCCTTCGCGACCCGCCCGATCCGTCCGGCCTCGCCCGTGTCGAGCACGACGAGCAGGTCCACCCGGCGCAGCCGCTCGTCCTGTTCGGGGCCCGGGTCCAGGACCTCGATCCCATCGGCCAGCAGGTAACCGAACCGGTCCGGATACGGGGTCGGATTGGTCAGCACCACCCGCTTTCCGCGCCCCACCAGCCAGGCGGCGAGCGCCGTCTGCGATCCCGCGCCATCGCCGTCCGCGTTCACATGTGTCGTGACCGCGATATCGCGGGCATCATCGAGGAGGTCGAGCACGGCCCGGAGGGGGTCCCTCCGCTCGCGGGGCACCTTCAACATCTCGCCGACGAGGGTGGCCGGCCCGGATTCGTTGATCACGCCGCAACCTTATCGGCGGCGGTCCCGGGCGGGCAAGGCCGCCCGGTCACGGCAGCAGCTTGGCGACGGTGGACGCGACGTGGACCAGCCGGGAGGACTCCCGGCCGTGGATCGCCCCCGCACGGAGCGCTGTGAGGAAGGCGGCGGGCTCCAGGTCGAACCACGGCACTTGGGCCCATGCCCGACCGACCTCGCCGAGAGTGTGGGCATCGGAGCCAGCGCCGAGGGGTAAGTCGCGGTCACGCCCCCACCGCTGCGCCCGGTGGTTCAGCTCCTGGTCGTGGAGGCGCGCATTGAATCCCTCGACGATGTCCACGAGATCCTCGATCTCCGGGAGGATCCGACCGCCGCCGCCCTTCCCGCCGGCGAACGGGTGAGGCACGTAGACCAGGCCGCCCTGGTCGCGGATGAGCTCGCATGTTGCCCGGGCCGGGGTCCCGCCGGGGATCCACTCCCGGAGGAAGAGGCCGATGACGTCCACCCGCTCGGCGGTCTTCACCTCTTCGCCCGGGATCACCACGCCCGGGTAACGCTCCGCCAGGTCGAGGGCGGCCTCGATCTCGTCATGGTCCGTTATGCAGAGCCGGCCCAGCCCCGCCTCCAGGGCGCGCTCCACGACGGCGTCACGGTCGCTCCGGCAGTCGAAGGAGCAGTGCGTGTGAATGTGCATGTCCACGCGCAGGCCCTCGCCCGCGCCGCCCGGCTCCGCGCCGCCCGTCATCCGGCTCCACGCCGCCTCCGCCCGCCGCTCCAGCTCCTCGAGCGTGCCGCCGTTGTCGATCACGAGGTCCGCACGCGCACGCTTTTCCGCCGCCGGCATCTGCGCGGCCATCAGGCCACGGATCTCGTCATCGGAGAGGCCGCGGTCGCGCCGGAGCCGGGCGGCGCGGACCTCCTCGGGCGCGTCCACCACGACCAGGACGTCGAACGCGTCCTGGAGCCCCACCTCGAACAGGAGCGGGATGTCGTGAACGACGGCGGTGGTGCCGTCCGCGAGCAGCCGCGCCTCCTCCTCTTCCCGCAGCCGTGCGACCTCCGGGTGGACGATGCGCTCGAGACGCTTCCGGGCGGACGGGTCGGCGAGGACGATCCGGCGGAGGGCGCCCCGGTCGAGGGAGCCGTCGGCTGCGGTGACGTCGGGACCGAACGCGGCGCGGACCCGCTCGAGACCCGGTGACCCCGGCTCCACGGCCCGTCGGGCGAGGATGTCGGCATCGACGACGCGCGCCCCGAGCCGCTCCCAGACCCGCGCGACGGACGATTTGCCGCTGCCGATGTTGCCGGTCAGCCCGATCCGCAGCACGTCAGCGGCGCGGCCCGCGTCGCCGGCTGGGAGTCGGGTAGCGGACGGGGGCGAGGAGGTCGTCCTCGGTGCCGAGCTGTTTGTCGGGGCCGGCGGAGCGGACGTAGACGGTATCCGGCTTCGACCCGATGACGTAGGGCGAGCCCCAGTGGTCGGTGGCGGTGGAGTCGAGGGAGCCCCGGAACATGAAGCGAGGCAGCTCTTCCGTGGTCGGCGGTGGGTAGCCGCGGTTCCGCCAGATGATGAGGAGGTTGGCGATCCGGCTCATCTCGGACTTGGTCTGCACGCGGCGCCACGGCGTCATCACCGGCGTGAGCGGGCCATCCAGGACGCCCCAGACCCAGCCGCCGGCGGCGCGGTATTTGGGCATGGCCTTCGCCCGCAGCGGCGGAACCGCCAGCGACAGGAAGAACACCAGCAGGAGCGCGAGCAGGAGCTGCTTCATGGGCGCCTAATCCCGTGGTGGCGGGTTCGGTGCATGCGGTTGGCCCACCGCACGTAGCGTTCGATCTCTCCGGCGCTCGGAGATCGGCCCTCATCGCCGTACGCGGTGTGCATCCGCCAGTCGATGTACTTCCGGGGCGGGAGAGGGAGAAAGGGCGGCCTCCGCCACCAGGCGCGACTCCGGAAGCGCCACGCCGCGCCCAGGAGCGCGATCAGCAGCCGCGGCCTCAGAGCCGCTTTTCGGAGAATCGCAACCATCCCGGCCATGCCTGCCATTGTGTGGAAAATACGTCCACGCTCCTCAACGGTACAGGTGCATGTGCCGGCGGTGGCGTGCCTCCGCGCGCTTCGGTTACCTTGTGACGTCTTGAACCTCAACCTCGAGCGACATGGCGACCAGGGAATCGAGCGCGAAGAAGGGCGGTGCGGACGGCGGCAGGAAGGGGTCGTCGAAGTCGTCCTCGGAGTCGTCCGGCAACGGCCGCCAGAAGGGCCCCGCGCTGGACCGCGAGACGCTGGTCGGCTTCTACCGGACCATGTTCGCCGCCCGGCGGACGGACGACCGCGAGATCCAGCTGAAGCGGCAGAACAAGATCTTCTTCCAGATCTCCGGCGCGGGTCACGAGGCCGTCCAGGTCGCCATCGCGCACCACCTCCGCCCCGGCAAGGACTGGTTCTACCTCTACTACCGTGACCGCGCGCTCTCCCAGGCGCTGGGGATGACGCCGTACGAGCACCTGCTCCAGGCGGTGGGCGCCGAGAGCGACCCGGCGAGCGGGGGTCGGCAGATGCCGAGCCACTGGGGCCACCGCGACCTGCGCATCGTCAGCACGTCCTCCCCCACAGGCACCCAGTACCTCCAGGCGGTGGGCACCGCCGAGGGCGCCTGGCGGGCCGGTCAGCTCGAGGAGATGGCCGAAGCCGTCGATGCGTTCGAGGACGACGAGGTCGTGCTCGTCACCAGCGGCGAGGGGCAGACGTCGGAGGGTGAGTTCTGGGAGGCGCTGAACACGGCGACGAACCTGAAGCTCCCGGTCGTATTCCTGGTCGAGGACAACGGCTACGCCATCTCGGTCCCGGTGGAGGTGAACACGCCGGGCGGGAAGATCAGCGCCGTCGTGAGCGGCTTCCCCGACCTCTACATCGAGGAGGTGGACGGCTGCGA
>JAHWKI010000306.1:2146-3296 GCA_019347975.1 Gemmatimonadota bacterium | reverse complement strand
TCCCGCTGGCTCCGGCGCCGGCCATCGACGTCGTGTGGGAGGACGGCCAGGTGGTCCGGCTGCGGGCGCAGGGGCGGGACCTCGTGCGGGAGCCGTAGCCGAGGCCCGGCCGGTCCGGAGACGTCGATCTGGCGACGGGTCCGCCCCGACCTACTCGTCCTTCACGGGGCGAGGATTTCCTCGTCCTTGACGGCGTCGCAGGTGTTGGCTAACATTTGTAGGACAACACCGCGCGTTGCACGGGGAGGTGTGCGTGGCCACGAAGAACGAGCCGCTCGAAGTGTCAGCAAGCGATCTGAAGAACTCCTGGCACGAGTTCCTGGAGCAGGTCTCTCGGGCACGCCAGGAGATCGTGGTTACTCGCTACGGCCATCCTATCGCCAAGCTGAGCCCGTACGAGGGGCCGGCAGACGGCGGCGGGATCTTCGGTAGCTTGGCTGGGACCGTGACGGTCCACGGCGACCTCACGGCTCCGGTCGACGAGGCCTGGGAGGCGGATGCCTGATCGGCCCGGCCCCCTCACGGTCCTCGACACGCATGTCTGGATCTGGGTGGTCGAGGGCGATCGGACGGCGCTTTCGGCACCCGCGATCGAAGCCATCGAGAGGGCGGCCAAGGGAGGTGCTGTACGGGTCAGCGCCATTTCGGTGTGGGAGGTGGCCATGCTTGAAGCGAAAGGGCGGATCAGTCTCTCCCGCCCCGTGGACGACTGGGTCCACGCGGCGCTGCATGCTCCGGGAGTCCGTCTCTTGCCTCTGAGCCCAGAGATTGCGATAGGAAGCACGCGCCTTCCCGGGGCGCCGCTTGGAGATCCCGCCGATCGCATTCTTATGGCAAGCGCTCGGAATCTCGGAGGCCAGCTCGCGACGTGCGACCGCGAGATCCTCGACTACTCGGCGGGCGGTCAGCTCAAGGTCTTGAACTGCACGCCGTGAACGGGCCAGGCCGGGACACCGAAACACCGATTCTTCGCGTTCGCGACAGCCAGTGAGTCCCGGCTATTGGGGGGCGGCACGAGCAAACCGGACCGGCCGCGCAGTGACCCCAACACCCGCGAAGTACCCGAAGGCCCCCTCCAGTCCTGCAGCTGCGTCGGCTTCGGAGATCCCTTGTTCGTCGTTCAGATACGCGCGCCGGTAGCGTGCATAGG
>JAHWKI010000306.1:0-2046 GCA_019347975.1 Gemmatimonadota bacterium | reverse complement strand
ATATGATGACCTTCTGGCCCCGTCCGGTCCGCGTCGCCGCTGCGCCGGGCGGGCTGCGGCGCGTTCGAGGGCGCCCGGACAGTCCCCGCGGAGGTCGGCCCGCGGATGGGAATGGAGACGGCGGCGGCCGGGCTGGCCGTGGAGCGCGCCCGCCTGGTCACGCTCCGGGGCATTGGCACGGACAACGCTCGGGCGCTGTTCGAGGCGGAGCCTCCGGCAGCCTTCCGGTGTGGTTCTTGCCTTGGCGCCGTCGCTCATGGAATCCATGCGTACGACGTCCGGGTACCGCCTGCGCGTCCGGATCCTGGGGGTCACGCTCGCGCTGCTCTCCCTGGCGGCCGCTTGCCATCGGCCGACCCTCGAGGGCGTGGCGCCGGATGAGATCGAGACCACCCTGTTCCTGATCGGGGACGCCGGCGAGCCGGACCCGCGCACCACCGGCGTCGCCCTGCGGGCTCTCGCGGAAGACGCCGCGGAGGCGACGGGGCAGGTGGTCATTGTGTTCCTGGGCGACAACGTGTACCCGGCCGGCATACCGGAGGACGGCGCCGCGGAGTGGGCGGATGCCCGGCGCCGTCTGGCCGCCCAGGTCGACGTCGTGCCGGAGGCGGCGCTCGGCATCTTCGTCCCCGGCAACCATGACTGGGCGGACATGGAGGCATTCGGCCTCTACTCGATCCGGCTCCAGGAGGAGATGATCGCGGAGCTGGCCGGGGGCCGCGACGTGCGCCTGCTCCCCGCCAACGGCTGCCCCGGCCCCGTGTCCGTCGACGTCGGACGCCTCCGGCTCGTGCTCCTGGACACGCAGTGGTGGCTGCACGACTACATCGTCCGGGACGAGCGCTCCGACTGCCCTACTTCCACGCTGGGCGGGGTGACCGAAGCGCTGCGCCGGCAGGTCTGGCCCGACCGCGAGGACGGCGTGGTGGTCGTCGCCGCACATCATCCCCTCATGACCGGCGGCCGCCACGGCGGATACTGCGGGATCACGGGGCCCTTCCAGCGCTTCGCGGGCCGCAGCCAGGACATCGTCTCGTCGGCGAACCGGACCATGCGCGACTCGATCGAGAGCGCCATGGCCGACAACCCGCCCCTCATCTTCGCGGCCGGTCACGAGCACAACCAGCAGGTGCTCCGCGGGGGCCGCAGCGTCCATTACCAGCTCGTGACCGGCGCGGGATCGAAGACGGCGTGCGCGGTCAAGATGCGCGAGAGCTATTACGTCAGTCAGCACCGCCAGGGATTCATGCGGATCGAGATCCTGAGGGACGGCCGTGTCTTCCTGCGCGTGTTCCGCTACACCAGTGACGGCGAGGGCGGGCGCTCGTACTCGCGATGGCTCGAGCCCCGATGAGAGAGGGTATGGCCAGCACACATCGCCGCCTCGCGACAGCCGTCGGAATCCTGTTCGCCCTCGCGACTCCCGGCGCGGCGAGGGCCCAGGTCTCGGACGACGAGCTCAGCGTCCTCCGGCTCGAATCCACTCCCCTCGGCGCCCTCCCGCCCCTCGCCCTGCCGATGCCGGCCCATCGCGATCACAACTACTGGGGCGTGCGGGTCCAGGCGGGGCACCGGCAGCGCGGCGGCCGCGACCTCGGAGCCCTCGGCGCCGGCGTCGATTTCCAGTGGCGAGGCGGCTCGATCTTCGGCCTCACGGGGGGTTACCAGGAGCGGGATTGCGCCATCACCGGCCCCGACTGTGGGCGCCACCTCCTGGTCGGCGCGCGGGCTCGCTTCAACTTCCTCACCGCCGGGCCGACCATCGGCCGCGTCCTCGGCGACTACAGCGCCACCAGTACCCTCGGAGCCGAGCTCGGCCTCGGCTACGCTCCGGACGTCCTGCCCGGCATGGACGCCTGCGCCCTGGACTTCGGGGTGCCACTCTCCCTCGCCATGTTCCAGAGGGTTCGCGTGACCTCGTTCCTCACACCCGGTGCCGCTCTCGAGATCGACTGCGCCGCCTCGGGTGCCCCCTCCCGCTGGAACTTCCTCACCGGCCTCGGCGTCGGCTTCCAGCAGCTCGTGATCGAGGGCCTGGACGTCTAC
>JAHWKI010000094.1:10140-13311 GCA_019347975.1 Gemmatimonadota bacterium | reverse complement strand
CCGTTCGCGTCGAAGAACGCGGCGTCGACGTCCTCGTGCAGCCGGTCCGCGTCGAGCATGGCCTCGCTGCTCCGGCCGAATGTGCCGTCCGCCTCCTGGATGAAGAGCGCGCCCGGCTGCCATTTCGCGCCCCCGAAGAACAGGTCGTCCAGCCCGTCGCCGTTGACGTCCGCGACCGCGAGCGCCGGCCCCTCGGTGGACAGCCGGTGCGGCATGAGCGGCTGCTGCCTGAACTCGAAGAAGACGTTCTCCTCGTGGCGGAAGTCGAGCCCTGCCGGCGTGGGAGCGGGGGCGAAGACAGGAGTGGACGCGGGAGCCGCCGCGATGGTCAGGGGCGCCGCGTCGCGCTGGTCCAGCGTGATGGCGGTGTCCGCCCGCAGGCTCCGCAGCACCTGGACGCGCCGATCCGACCAGGTCACGACCAGCGAGTCGACCCGCGCGGAGCGACCCAGGCCGAAGTGCAGCCGGTGGTCCACGGACGACTGGAACCCGCGGGTCGGCATCTGCTCCAGCAGCTGGAGGACGCCGTCGTGGCCCACGACCACCTTCGCGCCGATGCCGGCGGTGTTCCCCCCCTCACCCCGCAGGTCCACCGCGAGGTAGTGGTGCCCGTCACGCTCGCGGGCGCGGTTGCGGTAGATCGCGGCCGGGGCGTTGATGTTGTTGATCACCAAGTCCAGCGCGCCGCTGCGGTTCAGGTCCGCGTACGCCGCGCCGGTCGAGAAGCCGGGCTGCGCGAGCCCCCACGCGTCCGCCACGTTCGTGAAGGTGAGATCGCCGTTGTTGCGGTAGGCGTGGTTCGGGATCGGGACATGGGGCATCCGCTCGAGGAGCGCGGCCGTCTCCTCCCGGTCGAGTCCGCGCTCGAGCGCCGCCTGCAGCGCCGGGTCCGCGACGTGGATCACGTAGTCCATGTCGTTGGGCCGTCGCCAGATGCCGTTGGTCACGAACAGGTCCTTGAGCCCGTCGTTGTCCAGGTCGGCGAACAGACCGGCCCAGCTCCAGTCGGTGGCGTGGACGCCCGCTAGCAGCCCGATCTCGCTGAACCGCCCACCTCCGCGGTTCAGGTGCAGTGTGTTCCGCGTCACCTGCGGGTGATAGCCCGCCCGCCGCTTCATGTAGTCGACCTCGTAGCTCTCCGCGTTCGCCGAGGTCCTCAGGATCTCCTCCCGCTCCGGCAGCATGTCCAACACGACCACGTCCGGGCGGAGGTCGTTGTCGAAGTCCGCCGCGTCCACCCCCATCGACGACCGGCTCGTGTGCGCCATCGCCGTCCCGATCGATTCCTCGAACGTCCCGTCGCAGTTGTTCAGATAGAGGAAGTCGTTCTCCTGGAAGTCATTGGCGACGAACACGTCGACGCAGCCATCCATGTTCAGGTCACTCGCGACCACGCCGAGCCCGTATCCCTCGACTCCGCCATGGATTCCGGCCGCGTCGCTCACGTCCGTGAATCGAGCGCCGTCGTTCCGGAACAGGCGGTCACCCGCGCGCGGGTGCCGTGCGCGCTGAGGGCTCGCGCTCCGGCCCCGCTCGGCGTGGACCGAGTGGTTCAGCAGGTACAGGTCCAGGTCGCCATCGGCATCGTAGTCGAAGAACAGCGCCTGCGTCGAATACCCGGTGTGCTCCACACCGTACTCCGCCGTACGGTCCGTGAACGTGCCGCCACCGTCGTTGATGTAGAGGATGTTCCGGCCCCGGGTCGTGAGATAGCTGACGCCGGAGACGTAGATGTCGACGTGACCGTCCCCGTTCACGTCGGCCATCGTCGCGCCGCTGGTCCACCCCTCACCGCCCGCGACGCCCGCCCGCTCCGTCGCGTCCTCGAAGCGGTAGTCGCCCAGGTTCAGGTAGAGCCGGTTGGGGCCCAGGTTCGCCGTGAAGTAGAGGTCCGGCAGCCCGTTGCCGTCCACGTCCCCCACCGCCACGCCGCCGCCGTTGTAGTAGTTCAGGTAGGTGATGATGTTGAGCTCGGGCCCTTCCGGCAGCGCGTTGACGAACGTGACCCCCGTCGCCTCAGCCGGCAGCAGCTCGAAGAGCGCCGGCCCCTCCGCGGAGCTCCCGCACGCGGCCGCGAGCAGCACCACCGCCACCATCGCCGCCGGTCTCCGCCGGGGCGCCCCGGGCAGACCGGCAGCCACCTTAGACGTACCCTCGCTTCAGGAGCATCGTGGCGCCCTGCGCGAAACTCTTCCGGCCCGGCACGTCGAACTCCAGCGTATCCGCCACCCGATCGTAGATGTTGAAGAGCGCGCACGCGTGGATCGCATCCTCGATCGCCGCGTCGCTCAGTCCCGCCGCCCGCAGCGGGAGCACGTCCGCCGCTGTCACCCGGTGCGGCTCCAGCGTGAGCTTCTCCAGGAAGCCCAGCGCCGCCCGCAGCCGCTCGTCCACCGGCGCCGTTCGCCAGTCCTCCAGGACGGCCTCCACCAGCGCCTCATCATCCAACGCCTTCGACGCGACCGCGCCGTGCGCTTCCGTTCAGAATCGGCACTTGTTCAGGCGGGACGTGAACGCGGCGAAGAGCTCACGCTCACCGACCTTCCAGTCCGATGGCCCCCGCATCACCGACTGTGTCCATTCGCTCATCGGCCGCCCGAAGAACTCCGGGCGGTACAGCAGCGTCCGGATGATGTCGACGACCCGGCGACCCGACACCAGCCGGATCACCGCCAGCTTCAGCTTCTCCGGGAGCCGGTGCCCCCGCTCGACCACGCGCAAACGCATCAGGTTTCCCCCCTCAGCGCCGCCATGCCTCGCTCCAGACGACCGCAGGCGGCCCCCACGGCGGCGCTCACCGTCACCTCGAAAATCGCATCCTCCGAATAGCCGGCCTCCCGCAGCCGCTGCACGTCCTCCGCCGTCACCCGGTGCGCGCCGCGCGCCACCTTGTCGACGAAGCCCGAGAGATCCGGCGGCACGGCACCGGACGAGACCCCCCCGGGCGGCCCCTCTCGCCCGCTCACCACCGCCGCCGCGGCCTCCACGCCCCGCCGGAGTGACTCGTCGGTGGCGGCGCGGCCACCCAGCACCGCCGCCCGCAGCCGCCGGACCAGCTCGGCGTACCGGCCCGACGGTGAGTCCGCCCTGCCGTCTCCCGCTTCGGAATGCCCCATTTCAATCCTCATTTGATCTGGTACGGGTAGTGCGATTGAGCGCGCTGCGTACTGA
>JAHWKI010000094.1:0-10040 GCA_019347975.1 Gemmatimonadota bacterium | reverse complement strand
ACGAGTCCGCGCTCGCTGAGCGACCTGCTGATCGGGCGAGTGGCCGGAGTGGATGTCAGGCAGACCGAGCACGGTATCGCGGTGCGGATCCGCGGCGCGGTGGCCCTCCACGGGAACACGGCACCGTTGTACGTGATCGACGGGATGCCGATCAATCCGGGACCGGCGGGAGCGCTGGCCGGGCTGTCGCCGCGGGAGATCGAGTCCATCGAGGTGCTCAAGGACGCGATCGACACGACGATGTACGGCGCCCGGGGGGCGAACGGGGTGATCCTCATCACGACGAAGCGGCCCGGCCGGTGAAGCTCACGGCTCGCCTGGTCCTGTAGCGGGCGTGCGGGCCGCCGTGATTGCCGGGGCGGATGACCCGGTGCGGAAAACGAGGGGACGGTCGTCGTTGCGGGTGACGACGTAGAGCTCGCCGGCGCGGGTCCGGAGGCGCTGGATGTCGCGGGCCTGCCCCGGGACGTGGAATCCGCTGACCCGTGCCTCCACGACCGAGAACCGTCCGTCGCCGCTTCCCCGCAGGAACAGCCCGTAGGCTGCCGCCATGCGACCGATCTCGGGCTTGAAGCCGTCGAAGTTGCCGGCGAGGAGGAGGTCGAGCACGCCGTCGCGGTCGAGGTCCCGGGCCAGTATCCCGTAGACCGGCGCCATCTGTGCGCGGAGCGGTAGCGGGACCATCGTGAAGGAACCATCGCCGTCGTTCCTGAGGAGCGAGGTGGCGAACGTGTACGCGCTCCTGACGGTCGCATCGTCGAGCTGCCGGTCCGGGAACAGGTCGGCGAGCGGCTGGCGGGCGTAGGAGGCGAAATCGGGATAGCGCGCGCGCAGGGAGGGGAGGACGCGGACCAGGTCCTCGCGTAGCGCCACCGGACGGCTGACCCCGCCGTCGTAAACGCCCAGGATCTGCTCGACGAAGCCGTTCCGGTCGAAGTCCTTCACGTGGAGGGTTGCCGGCTCGGCCTCGGAGGCGCGCAGCCGGCTGTTCATCCCGAGGTTGCCGACGACGAAATCGATGCGTCCGTCGCCTGTGAAGTCGCCGGCCACGATGCGATTCCACCAGCCGTGGCTTTTTTCGAGGCCCGGTACGGCGAGCGGCCGGAGCGTGGCTCCGTCGTTCCTGAATACGGTGACGGGCATCCAGTCGCCGACCAGCAGCAGGTCGGGGCGGCCATCGTCATCCAGATCTTCCCAGAGCGCGTCCGTGACCATCCCCACGCGGGCCAGGCCGGGCGCGACGCGGTCGGTGACCTCGGTGAAGCGGCCGCTGCCATCGTTCTCGAGCAGCACGCTGAGCGGATCGAGGCCGTAGCGCCACGGAACGACGCGGCCGCCGACGAAGAGGTCCATGTCGCCATCGCCGTCGAAGTCCGCGGGCGCGGCCCGTGATCCGCTGACCTTGATGGGCGGCAGGTGATCCTCCGCCTTGCGGAATCGGCCGCGTCCGTCGTTCAGATAGAGCCGGTCCTGGAGCGCAGGGGCGAGGTCCGAGAACTCGCTCCCGCCGCTGACGACGTAGAGGTCGGGGGCGCCGTTCCCATCGGCGTCGAAGAACACCGCCCCGACGTCCTCGGAGACGCGATCGCGCTCGAACAGCTCGACCTGACTGACCGCGAATCGCCCGTCGGCCCGCTGGAGGAGGAGGTGCCCCGCCTGTTCCTTGGCGCCGCCGATGAACGCGTCATCGAGCCCATCCCCGTTCACATCGGCCACGGCCATGTGCGGGCCTTCCATCGAGAGCGCCCTCGGGATCAGCGGCTCACGGCGAAACTCCCGGACGTCGTTCTCGCGGTGCGTGACGGGCATCCCGCGCGCCTCGGTGACGTCGCGGAAGAGCGGTGCGGGAGGGGCCTGGCCCGGCGGCTCCGCGGCGCTGGCCTCCGACTGCCGCACGGACACGCGCTGGTTCGCGGCGATCCCGCCGAGAGCGCTGACGCGTCCGTCCGGCCAGTCGACGGTCAGCGCCTCCACGCTGTCGAGCTGGCCGATCCCGAACGTCAGGACGTAGTCGACGCTGGACTGGAAACCCCGCGAGGGCATCAGCTCCTGCACGAAGGTCTGCCCCCCACCGCGCAGGGTGACCCGGGCGCCGATCGCGTGCGTGTTCGGGCCCGTGCCTTCCAGCCGGACCTGGAGAAAGCGGTGATCCAGCTGCTCCCGCGCGTTGTTGCGGTAGACCGCCGCCTCCTGGCCGACGCTGTTGACGACCAGATCCAGGTCGCCGTCGCCATCCAGGTCCCCGTAAGCCGCGCCGTTGGAGAAGCCCGGCGTGTCGAGGCCCCACGCGGCGCTCTCGTCCGCGAAGGTCAGATCGCCGCGGTTCCGGAACGCGTAGTTGGGGATCGGCGTGGACGTCGTGGCTTCGACCAGCTTCACGAAATCGACGCGATCGGCCGCGGCCGTCGCGCGTTTCGTCCGCTGGTCCGCCAGGAAGGCGATGTAGTCCTGCGACGTGAGATCCCGGGGGATCCCATTGGTGACGTGGATGTCCTTGTGCCCGTCCAGGTCGAGGTCCGCGATGAGGGCGCTCCAGCTCCAGTCGGTCCGGGCGACGCCGGCCAGCTCGCCGATCTCGCTGAAGGAGCCGTTGCCGTTGTTGCGCTGGAGCGTGTTGCGCGTGAGCTGATGGTGATAGCCGTGCTCCAGGTTCGCCTGATAGGCGTCCCAGCTCTCGAAGGACGTGACCGTCTTGAGCCGCTGATCGTCCTCGGGCAGCATGTCCGTGACGTACAGATCGAGCCATCCGTCGTTGTCGATGTCGGCCAGATCGAGCCCCATGGACGCGTAGCTGATGGAAGGCATCTGCGCGTCCAGCACTTCGGCGAACGACCCGTCCCGGCGGTTGATGTAGAGGTAGTCGCGCTCGAAGAAATCGTTCGAGACGTAGAAGTCCGGCCAGCCGTCGCGGTTCAGGTCACCCACGGCGACGCCGAGCCCGAACGCCGCCTCGCTCCCGAAGATGCCCGCCTCCTCGCTCACATCCAGGAACCGCTCTCCGGTGTTCCGGTACAGCCGGTCTCCGCCCTCGGCGCTCCGGCTCTCGCGGATGTTGTTCCATGGCGAGAAGCTGGATACCGGGCGCGGCGAGTTGTTGACCACGTACAGGTCGAGCCGACCGTCGCGGTCGTAGTCGAAGAACGCCGCGTGGGTCGAATAGCCCGTGTCCGCGATCCCGTACTCGGCGGCCATCTCACGGAAGACCGGCACGCCCTCGTCGTTCAGCCCCTGGTGGACGTACAGCGCATTCGCCCGCTGCTCGCTGGCGTGCCTGCCGGCGTAGCAGACGTAGATGTCCAGGAGACCATCCCCGTTGACGTCGGCGAACGTCACCCCCGTGGCCCACCCCTCCCGCGCCCCCACGTCCGCCGCGCCCGTCACGTCGCGGAACCCGAGATCACCCGCGTTCAGATAGAGCCGGTTCGGGCCCAGGTTCGAGGTGAGCATCAGCTCCGGCAGACCATCACCGGTCAGGTCCCCCAGCGCGACGCCGCCGCCGTTGTAGAAGTTCCGGTACGTGAAGACGTTGAGGTCCTGCGCATCGACCAGCCGGTTCTCGAACCGGACGCCGGTATAGCTCGAGGGCAGACTCGTGAAGAGTCGGCCATCGGCGGGCGGCGCTTCCGCGCTCCGGGGCTCCGGTGCGCCGTCGGCGCCCGAGCAGCCCGCCACCAGGAAGGAAGCCAGCATGGACAGAAGCGCGACGACCCTCCCACTACGGTCGACGGGGGGTCCGGATCGGCGGTGATGCACGTGTTACCAGCTAGACAAGGGTGGTTCGACCGAATTATCGCGGTTTGCGGGCCGCGCGGCAACGCGCGGAACAAGCACGCGAAGCCGCGAAGGAAAGCCGGAGCCGCGAAGCCCCAGATGGCCGCGACGGGCGCGCGGCCGGATAGCCCTTCGCGACTTCGGCCGTGCTCCGCGGCTTCGGGTGAATTCCGCCGGAGGCTCACGAACAGCCAGCCCTGCGCTCGATCCGAACGCAGGGCTGGTGTAGCGAGCTTCCGTGTGCTGCCTTCGCGGGCTTAGTACCCCGCGTTCTGCTCCAGCATCGGGTTGGCATCCATCTGCGGGAGCGGGATCGGCATCAGCACGACATGCGCCGGCGCCGCGGGCTTGTGCTGCCATGCCTGCGTGAACTGGCCGAACCGGATCTGGTCCTGGCGCCGCTTGGCCTCGAACGTGAGCTCGAACAGCCGCTCCTGGAGGATCGCCTCGCGCACATCGGCCTGACTGGCCGCGGTGATCGGCTCGTCCGGGTCGAACACGCGCTCGCGCAGCATGTTCACCAGCGCCACGGCCTCTCCCGTCTGCCCGATCTCGTTCAGGGCCTCGGCCTTGATCAGGTAGATCTCGGCCAGGCGGAAATACGCGAAGTCGTTGCCGCTGTGCTGCGCGACACGCTCCGGGTCCGGCGTCCACTTGCCGATCCGCGCGCCCTCACCCTCGGTCGCGGCCTCCACGTTCGTGATCTCCGGTGTGAAGACCAGAGGGTTGCCCTGCCGGTCCTCCGCGGGCTCGCCCGTGTCGAGGCTGACCTGCGGCCCCACAAGGAAGATGTCCCTCCGCTGGTCGTCCTCGTCGAACGTGTAGTACGCTTCCGCCTCGGCCGACCATCCGTTCCACGGCGTGGGCGTGAACATGTTGTAATGCAGCGTCGTCATCAGGAGCTGGAATCCCAGCCCGTCCGCCGCTACGTGCTTCACCACCAGGATGTTCTCCGGCGAGAGGTGGTTGTCGGGCCGGAAGTTGTCGCGCCATTCCGGGGCCAGGGCATAGGCTCCGGAATTGAGGATCCGGTCCGCCGCTTCGATCGCTGCATCGCAGGCGGTGCCCGCGCCGATCGCCACGGTCTGGCAGGAGTTGTAGCCGGAGACGCTGATGCCTTCGTCCTTCGTGAAGACCCCCGCGTTGAGGTACAGGCTGGCCAGGATCGCGTTCGCGGCGCCGCTGGTCACCCGGCCTTCATTCTTCCCCGTCCACAGCTCCGGCAGGACGTCGCGTGCCGCGAGCAGCTCCTGCTCTATGAACGAGAACACCTCCGCGCGCGTGTTCCGCGCCCGCTGCTCCAGCTCGGTGTCCTCCACGATCGGCACGCCGCCGAACAGGTCGGACAGCATGTAGTAGAAGAACGCCCGGAGCGTCCGGACCTCGGCCTCGATCACCTCCTTGTCGGCGATCGTCACCACGTCGAGCGCCTCGAGCAGGAAGTTGGCCCGGGTTACGCCGGTGAACGCCTGCACCCACGCACCGTTGACGTCGCCGAGGGTGCCGACCGTATTCGGGCCCCAGGTCTGACGCTGGAGCTCCAGCCACTTCCCGTTGTCGTACCAGTCCGAGCCGCGGGTGGGGACGATCATCTCGTCCGAGCTGACCTCGCTCAGATGGTAGTAGGTCCCGGCCGTGCCCGGCAGCGTGTTGCGGAGCTGGGCGTAGATCGCCGCCAGGCCGCTGAGGAGCTCCTCCTCATCGCCGAAGAAGGTTTCCGGCACGAGCGAGCTGACCGGCGTCTCCTCCAGATCCGTACAGGCCTGGAGGAGAAGCAGCCCCGGTGCCGCGAGCAGCAGCACCAGGAGGCCTCGCCGGGTCATCCTCGGGAATGATGTTTTCATCGCGAAGCTCCGCAGTATCTCATGGGTGAAGAAGCCCTTTGCGTTTTTCATGGTATCTGCCTCAGAACGCCATGCGGACGCCGGCCGTGACGGTCCGCGCTCGCGGATAGGCGAGGTAGTCGATGCCGCGGACGGCCAGTCCTCCGTGCGTCGAGTGTACCTCCGGATCGAGTCCCGAGTAGCCCGTCAGCAGAAGCAGGTTGTCGCCGGACAGGTAGAAGCGCGCCTGCCGTGCACCCCCGACGATCGGCAGTTCGTCGAACGTGTAGCCGACCGTGACGTTCTGGACCCGGAGGAAGGAGCCATCCTCGATCCACCGCGACGAGAACACCGCCGGCTCGCTGATCGCGTCCGGGTCGTTTACCGCCGCCTGGAGGAAGTTCTTCCCCTGCAGCGCATTGCTCTTGGTCTGGTAGACCAGGGCCGTGTTGTTGAATACGTCCTGTCCCACCTCGGCCCGCAGGAACGTGCTGGCATCGAAATTCCCCCAGCTCAGCCCGCTGCGGAACCCGAGCGAGAAGTCGGGATTCGCGTTGCCGATCTTCACGAAATCGTCACCGGACAGCGCGCCACTGGTAATCAGCCCGGCGGCCTGCCCGTCCTGGAAATCGGTGAAGAGCTGCTGCCCGACGGTGCAGCCTAGGGTCGTGACATCTCCGCTGCCGCACACCCGCACGAACTGCGGCCCGTAGAAGGTGCCGAGCGGCTCGCCCGGGAGGATCCGCTGCGAGACCTGTCCGCTCTGACCCTGACCGCTCACGTTTCCGCTGGTGATGAACTGGAACGGGCCCAGGTCGATGACCTCGTTGCGGTCCGCCGCGAACACCAGGCCCGCGGACCACTCCAGCGCCTCGCGGCGGATCAGGTCGGCGTCGAACGTGAGCTCGAGCCCGCGATTCCTGATCTCGCCCACGTTCTCGATCCGGCGTTCGGCCGGCGCGGGCTGCGGCACGACCACCTCGAGCAGGAGGTCCGTCGTGTTCTTGACGTAGTATTCGATGCTGCCCGTGTAGCGGTCCGCGAGGAAGCCGTAATCGACCGCCACGTTGAACTGCGCGGTCTCCTCCCACTTCAGATTCTCGTTCCGGTTGCTCACCGGCGTCACGCCGACCACCGGCTGGTCGCCGAAGCCGTACGCCGCGGAGGAGGATGTCTCGAGCCGGAGCAGCGACGCGTACGCCGGCACCGCCTCGTTACCCTGCAGCCCGAAGCCCGCGCGCAGGCGGAGATCGGAGAAGGGGCCGTCCTGCAGGAAGGCCTCTTCCGACAGCCGCCACGAGCCGGAGATCGCCGGGAACAGCGCCCACTTGTTGCCGGCGCCGAACCGCGAGGACCCGTCGTAGCGAACGACGCCGGTCAGGTAGTACCGGTCGTTCAGGCTGTAATTGGCCCTCGAGAAGAAGGAGACGAGACGGCTTTCCTCGTGCCACGAGAACGGGCGCACGAGCTGAGCGCCGCCGCCGAGATTGTTGAAGTTGAACGCGTCGGTCACGAAGTCGCGACCTTCGGCTCCGAAGCCTCCGCGCGAGTAGTCGTTGTACTCGTAGCCGCCGACGATCTCGACGTTCTGGGTCTCTCCGATCGGTCGCTGCAGCGTCAGCAGCGTCTGCAGCGTGATGCCGTTGTTCCCGAGCTGCTCCTGGCGCGCCCGGCCGTTCCACTGGGCCCCCGCCGGGCTCCCCGCCGGGACATACGCCCGCCGGACCGCATCGGAGCGGTCGACGCCGAAGTTCACACGGCCGGTGAGTCCGGGCAGCAGCTCCAGGTCGGCGCTGATGTTGCCGAGCGTACGGGTCGTGCTGGATACGTCGTCGATCTGCTCGGCCAGCCCGACCGGATTGCGGATCGACGTCTGCCCCGGCACCTCGAAGAACGTCTGCAGCCCGGTACCGGGGTCGGTGACCATGACCGGATTGGTCGGGTTGAAGTTCACCATGTTGATGAACACGCCACCCTGGAACCCGCCGCCCGTCTCGTAGGCGAGGTAGTCGTGCTCGACGTGGGAGCTCGTGAGGTTCAGGCCCAGGCGCAGCCGGTCATCCCAGGCGCTGTGCACGGCGTTGAGCCGCCCCTGTATACGCTCGAGGCCGCTGCTGAGGGTCACGCCCTGCTGGTCCTGGTAGTTCAGCGACGCCCGGTAGCGGGTGCGGTCGCTGCCACCGGAAAAGGCGATGTCGTGGTTGTGGCTGATGGAGGACCGGGTCAGCTCGCGCTCCCAGTCCGTGTTCGCCGACCCCAGATCCGCCAGCAGGTTCGCCCGGGTCGCGTCCGGGATCGACGGATGCTGCTCGACGAAGTTGCGGTACTCGTTCCCGTTCAGGAGATCGAGGTAGCGGGAGGGCGTCGAAATGGCCGTGTACCCGCTGTACTCCGTGGTGACGGAGCCCCTCCGCCCCTTCTTGGTCTCGATCAGGACCACGCCGTTGGCCGCGCGGCTCCCGTAGATGGCGGAGGCCGAAGCGTCCTTCAGGATAGTGATCGATTCGATGTCGGAGGGGTTGATCAGGTTCAGCGGGCTGCGCGGCAGGGAGGGCTCGCCGCCGATGTCGATCCCGCCGCCCGGCTCCGTGCTCACGTTCTGGACCGGCACGCCGTCGATCACGTAGAGCGGTTCATTGCTCGCGCTGATCGAGGTGCCGCCGCGGATCCGGATCTGCTGCCCGGCGCCGGGCTCACCGTTGTTGACCGTGATGTGGACGCCGGCGACCCGCCCCTGGATCAGCTCGTTCGCGTTCGTGACGAGCCCGACGTTCGCCTCTTCGACGTCCACGGTCGCGATCGATCCCGTGATCGCCTCCCGCCGCTGGGTGCCGTAGCCGGTCACGACGATGCGCCCGAGCTCGAGCGCCTCCGCCTGGAGCGCGACCTGTACCGTGACCGTGCCTCCCGCCGGCACCACGACCTCCTGCTCATGCCGTGTATAGCCGATCAGGCTGACGCTGAGGCGATAGGTCCCGGCCGGGACGCCCCTCAGGAGGAAGTTACCGTCCGCGCGCGTGTGCGCCCCGTGCTCGGTTCCGTCCACCACCACGCTCGCGCCCGCGATCGGCGCCCGTGTGGTGCCATCGATCACCGTCCCGGTTATGGCGCCGGTCGGGGCCTGAGCCCTCGTCTGACCGGGGACGAGCAGGCCGACGACGAGCAGGGGGAAGATCCAACGGGCCATTCTCATACTCTGACCTCCACAAGGATGCTGGTGAAACCGACCCCGCCGCCGGGTGAACGGTCGAGAGAGCGGGGGGACGTCGCGAAAAATTGTGCGCACTTCGATTGGTGCCGACCGAATCGGCGATGGACATCTACCTTTGGAGCACTGACAGGCGCTCGAGACGCGGCGCCGACCTTCGTGTGTGGATCTGGCGATAGATAGGGTGCCGCGCCCTCCGTTGTCAATGACGGTCTCAAAGAGGCGCGGGTGGCCGTGCGCGGACCTCGCCGAACCAGGCGTGTCGCCGCGGCTCCTCGAGCCGGGCGGGGCCGCGGACACACGCCCTTTCGCACCCCCATTCCCGGCCGGCGTGCCTCATGCCATCTTGTCCCGCATGCGTACCATCGTCACCATCGCGGGCATCCTGGTCCTGGCGGCCATCAGCGGAGCCGGCGCGCAGGCCCCGTCGAGCTGGCCCGTCCACTCGACGGCCCGGCCGAGGCCGCCCGTGGTGGACCCGGGACCGGCCGCCCCACCGTCCCGCCCTCCGTCCGATGCCGTGGTGCTGTTCGACGGCACCGACCTGTCGAGCTGGCGCGCCGACGATGGCGGACCCGCGAGATGGCGGGTGGGCGGATCGGGCGCGGGCGGCTGGTTCGAGGTGGTCCCGGGGACCGGGTCGCTGGTGAGCGCCGCGTCGTTCGGCGACGTCCAGCTCCACATCGAGTGGGCGTCCCCCCGGCCGGTACGGAGCGAGGGCCAGGACAGGGGGAACAGCGGCGTCTACCTGATGGACACGTACGAGGTGCAGGTGCTGGACTCGTACGAGAATCCCACGTACGCCGACGGGCAGGCGGCGGCGTTCTACGGCCAGCACCCGCCGCTGATGAACGCGACCCGGCCGCCCGGCGAGTGGCAGAGCTACGACATCGTCTTCCGCGCGCCCCGGTTCGACGCCGCCGGGCGGGTCACCCGTCCGGCGCGCGTGACCGTGCTGCACAACGGCGTCCTGGTGCACGACGCGGTGGAGCTCACCGGTCCCACCGCGCACGAGGACCGGCCGCCATACGAGGCGCACGCGCCGCGGCTGCCGATCTCGCTGCAGGACCACGGCGCGCCCGTCCGCTACCGCAACATCTGGGTCCGCGACCTGAGCGACGGCTGAGACCCATCCGCGACGCCGCGCCCCCGCGCGCCTCTAAGTACCGCCCCGTCTACGGCCGGTACGCCTCCGGCAGTCCCTCGCCGATACGCCGGTAGCGCTCCAGGAGCAGCTC
>JAHWKI010000093.1 GCA_019347975.1 Gemmatimonadota bacterium | reverse complement strand
ACAGCGCCGGGTCGTAGGCGACGTTCCGCGGGTCCGGCGCCCTCCGCTCCGCCAGTGGCGTCGGCGGCGCGGCCAGCGGCGGCCGGGCCTCGAACGTCCGCTCGCCCGTCCGCTCCGGCAGCTGCGGCGCCGGCCGGTCGGGCGCCGCCGCGCCCGCGCACGCGGCGAGGATCAGGGTGGAAGCGGCGAGGAGGGCGGAGGGTCGCGGAGTCGTATGCATGTGCTCGCAGGTCTCGGGGTGCACGGGGTCCGACAAGATGGTTCGGCGGCTCCGCTCGGGCCAGCCACAGCGCCGGGCAGGGTCCCATCCCGCCATTGAGCCCTCGCCCCCGGCGAGGCTACGTTGGGGGATGGCCACGTCGCGGAGCGAAGCCGGCCGGCTCACGACGCTCGAGGAGTTCGAGCGGCTGCCCGAGGAGGACGAGCACCTGCTCGAGCTGAGCAGGGGCATCCTCGTGCGCGAGCCGAGGCCCCGCGCGTCCCATGGCACGGCCGTGATGCTCCTGGGCCGCCACATCGCGACGTGGGCCCTCGAGCACGGGGGCATCGTCACCGCGGGGACGGGCTTCGTCCTCGAGGCCGACCCGGCCACTGTCCGCGGTCCGGACATCGCCTGGGTACGGCCGGGGCAGACGCCGCTCCGCGCCCTCGAGGGGTTCATCCACGGCGCGCCCGACCTCGCCGTCGAGGTGCTCTCTCCGTCGAATCGCGCGGGCGAGGTCCGGGAGAAGATCGCCCAGTACTTCGAGGCCGGGACGGCGGCCGTCTGGCTGGTGGATCCGAAAACGCGCACCGTCGAGGTCTTCCGCTCGCCCCGGGAGAGCCGCGTCCTCCACGCGTCGGACACGCTCGACGGCGGCAGCGTACTCCCCGGGTTCGCCATCGCCGTCCTCGAGATCTTCCGCTTCTGACCGCGGCCCCGGCGCGGCCGCTCGTCTGGACGGCCCCGAGCACTCCCCATTAGCTTCCCGGCTGCACCGGAACCCCTCTGAAAACGAGCCATGGTCTACGCCGACAGGATCTACGGCGAGCGCGTCCGCCGCTTCAGCCAGCGCATCGAGACCGTCCTCTACGACGCGTACCGCCGCATGGACGCGGAGCGGGGGGACGCGGGGCGCGAGCCGCCCCGGCCGGGCGAGGTGAACTTGTTCTCGTGGCCGCAGGAGTGGCCGGACTGGTCGTGCGGGTTCGGCGGCGACGCGCGCCAGGAGCCGTGCATCGAGCAGACCCACGTCGTCACCGACGACGGCCGCCGCGTCGTCTACGTCTATCACGCCGCCCGGTTCGTCCGCCGCCTGGAGGAGCCCGGGAAGGCGTTCTGGGTCCGCGTCCGCACGCACGACCTCCCCGGCGCCACCGCCGAGGGCGAATGGACGAAGCTGGAGAAGCAGGACTGACGACGGGGGGCGCCGTCCGCGCCTGTCCTGGAGTCCCCGTACCCCGCGTTCCTCGAGCACCATGACCAGACGACTGCTCCTCCTCTCCCTCGCGGCCTCCGCCGCCGGCTGCGCCGACGCGCCGCCCCTCGCCGAGCCGACGCCCCGCGCCGCGTGCACGGAGGCGGTCGCGGAGACCTACCCGTGCGATGGCGTCGATCTCCTGGCCTTCATGTCCATTCAGGAGCTCGGCGGCGCCCCCCGGACGGACCTCAACGACGTATGGGGGTGGACGGATCCGGAGACCGGGCGGGAATACGCCCTCGTCGGCCGCTCCGACGGCGCCGCGTTCGTCGACGTGACGGTGCCCTCCTCGCCGCGCCTCGTGGGCTCCCTGCCGCGGACCGCGGGCTCGCCCTCCAGCGCCTGGCGGGACCTCAAGGTGTACGCGGACCACGCCTTCGTCGTGGCGGACAACGCCGGCGCCCACGGGATGCAGGTGTTCGACCTGCGCCGCCTGCGCGGGGCGGACGGCGAGCCCGTGACCTTCGAGCCGGACGCCCTCTACGACGGGATCGCAAGCGCCCACAACCTGGTCATCGACACCGACGCCGGGATGGCCGTGGCGGTCGGCGCCGGGGGAGGCGGCGAGACGTGCGGCGGCGGGCTTCACATGATCGATATCACGACCCCGACGGCTCCGGCCTTCACGGGGTGCTTCAACGACCCGGACACCGGACGCGGGACCGGCTACACCCACGACGCGCAGTGCGTGGTCTACCACGGCCCGGACGACCGCTTCACCGGCCGCCGCATCTGCCTGGGCGCCAACGTGGACGCCCTCAGCATCGCCGATGTCAGCGACCCGGCGGCTCCGGTGGCGCTGGCCGTCGCCACCTATCCCGCCGCCGGCTACCTCCACCAGGGCTGGCTCACCGACGACCACCGCTTCTTCTTCATGGACGACGAGGCCGACGAGTTCGCCGACCCCGGCGCCGGCACCCGCACCCTCGTCTGGGACCTCGCCGAGCTCGACGACCCGATCCTCGTGAAGGAGCACCGCGGCGTCGCCCTCTCCACCGACCACAACCTCTACATCCGCGGCGACCGGATGTACCAGGCCAACTACACCAGCGGATTGCGGGTCCTGGACATCTCGGTGCCCGCCAGCCCCTTCGAGCTCGGGTTCTTCGACACCTACCCCGCCTCGGACCAGCTGGGCTTCGCCGGCGCCTGGAGCGTCTACCCCTTCTTCGCCAGCGGAACGCTCCTGGTCACCGGCATCGGTGAAGGGCTGTTCATCCTCGGGGCGTCGCCGGGCTCCGGGATCTGATCGCCGCCGCCGGCCGCGCATTTGTTCTCGCAGCCGGAAAATAGTAGTGGATTCCCGCACGCGGACGGTCCGGCCCCGGGTCGGCCTCTTCCGCTAAGTTCATGGCGGATCGCGTGTTGGGATTCCCACGGCGGCCGCGGCCCGGTTCTTTCCACTCGGACCCTCCTGGAACCCCCGTTCCGATGGCGCGGCCGCGACCCGGCCGCCAGCTGAACTTCCCGATCCACAGGACAGGCCATGTACGCGAAGACGCGCAGTCTCATCCTCCGGGGCACGGTGGCTCTCGCCCTCATCGCTCTGCTCGCCGTGCCGGCCGCCGCGCAGAGTCACCGCGCGGCGCTCGGGCTAGGCGGCGGCTGGTCGCAGCCGGGCGACATCACCCCCGGCCTGGCGTCCTCGACGACGCTGGAGCCCGGCTGGGTGGCCGGCCTGCAGCTGGAGACGTGGCCGGGCTCCGGTCGCGTCGGCTTCCGCCTGGGCGGCTCCTTCATGGAGCGGAGCCTCCAGGAGGACCCGGCGAGCCGCTACGCCGGCCTGACCGCGGACCTCTCGCTCCTCCTCCGGATCCTCCCCGCCGGCCGCGGTCGCTGGGTCGCTCCGTATCTGGCGGTCGGCGGCGGCGCGACCGGCTACGCGAGCCTCGAGGGGTCGGCGCCGTTCGGCAGCGTGTACGGGGACGATCCCGTGGTGCGGGCGCTGGCGATCGCCGGTGGCGGCTTCGACCTGCTGCCCTCCGGCGTCATCGGCCTGCGCGTCGAGGCCGTGGATCGGATCATGTTGCCGTCCATCGGAGAGGGGCCGGAGGCCGAGGGTCTGCCGGCCGTCCACGGGCCGGAGATCACCGCCGCGCTCCAGATCCGCGGCGGCAGCGCCGCCCGGCCGGTGTACCTGGCCACGGCCCCCGCGCCGAGGCCGGCGCCCGTGGCGGCGCCCGTGGCGGCGCAGCCGCAGGCGACGGAGAGCCGCGACGCCGCGGCCGATCGGGCCGAGCTGGACGCCGCGCGGGCCGAGTCGGACCAGCTCCGGACTCGCCTCGGAGACTGGCAGCGTCACGTCGTCAGCCTGAACACGCGGGTGGATTCGCTGGAGCGGGCGCTCGCGGATGCGCGCGCCGCGGCCGCTTCCGCGGGGCCGATGGGAACGCCGGTGGTCGCGGCCACGCCCGCGGTCGCCGCGACGCCCGTCGCGAACCCGTCCGCCGTCCGGGCGGCCGCGTCCGAGCGACACGAGAGCGCGGCGGGCCAGATCTTCACCGTGCAGGTGGGTGCCTTCGTCGAGGAGGCGACCGCCCGACGGTGGGAGGAGCGGCTCCGCAACCGGTCGATCCCCGTCTGGGTGACGCCTGCGCAGATTCGCGGTCAGCGGGTGACCCGCGTACGCGTGGGCGCCCTGCCCACACAGGGCGAGGCGGACAAGCTCGCCAGGATTCTGGCGGAGGATGGCTGGCCGGTGTGGGTCGCCCGCGTCGCCGACGGGGAACGGATCCCCGCCGACGCCGTGGCCGCCACCCGCTCCTTCATCCGCAGCGGGAACTGATTCAGATGCCGCCCGCGCCGGTCTCCTGATCCGGCCGGGCGCCGCCCTCCGCGGACGGGGTCGATTCCCCCGTCCGCGGGAGTGACGCCATGGGGCCCGGCTCCTCCCCGCGGGCACGGTCCTCCAGGTCACGCCGCAGCTCTGCGATCCGGGACTGGATCCGCTCCAGCGCCGCGTCCAGTCGCGGCTGGATGTCCGCGACGAACCGGTCGACGCGGGGCTTCACGTCCTCCATCGCCGACTCCATCCGCGGCCGCAGATCCTTCATGGCCGAGTCCACCCTGGCGTCGAGCTCCTCCAGCGCACGCTTCACCTTCGGCCGCACCTCGTCGATCGCCCTGTCGATCCGTGCCTCCAGATCCGCCAGCGGATCCCGCTTCTGCTGTCTCTCGCCGTCGTTCTCCACGTCGCCCTCCCTGTTCGGCCTGCGTTGCCACCTTCACGCGCCCATCCTCTACGCGGGCCGTCACCCGCGGTTTCGATTCCCATCCCTTGAGCCGGCAAGCCCCGCACCGCGCCGGCGCTGCCACGGGTCTTGCGTTAAAGAACACCGGGACACCTCGACCGGCCGGGAGGCGACGATCGAAACAGGGCTGAAGAGATTATGCGAGAAGGTCGGCCGCGAAGCGGTCGACATCGCCGACCGGATCCTCCACCGCTGGACCGAGATCTCGAGCAGCGAGCCGTGGCTCGCCCTGCCGGATGATCTCGATTTCGACCACCTCCCCGAGCTCATCCAGCGCATGGCCGGGGCGGCGCTGTGTAGCGATTTCGAGCGCGAGCGGTGCCGCGCCCTCCTCGCCACCGCCGCCACGCACGGCGAGCACCGGGCGCGCCAGGGGTTCGAGGAGACCCTCATCTACCGGGAGTACCATCTGCTCCGCCGCGCGCTCTGGATCCGCATGATGGAGGAGAGCGGGGATGGCGCTGACGCCTATTATGCCAGCATGCGCATGGACACGGTTTCCACCCTCGCCACCGCCGGCGCCATCCACGGGATGCACCGGGAGGAGCTGGAGGCGCAGGGCCGCTGGCCGGAGATCCTGGAGGAGATCCTGACGGAATGGCCCCTTCCCGGTCTCGTCGACCGCTAGAGCACTGCCGCGTAGGTCGCCAGGTCCTCCGCCGAGAAGAGCACCACCCGCACCTCGCTGAACCACGCGGGGCGGGCGAGGATCTCCGACACGAGGGTCTCCAGCGCCACCCGGGCGGCCTCCTCCGTGGGATAGCCGTACACACCGGTCGAGATCGACGGGAACGCGATCGACCGCCAGCCGTTCTCCACCGCCACGGCGACGGAGCTCCGGTACGCGGACGCCAGGACCCCCGCCTCGCCCGCACCGCCGCCCGCCCAGATCGGCCCGACCGTGTGGATCACCCCCCGGGCCGGGAGGTCGCCGGCGACGGTGGCGACGGCCCCGCCGCGGGGCAGCCCCTCGGGGTAGCGCTCCTCCCGCAGCCGGACGCACGCCCGCAGGATCGACGGACCGCCCCGCCGGTGAATGGCGCCATCCACTCCGCCGCCGCCCAGGAGGGACGGGTTGGCGGCGTTGACGACGGCGTCCACCGCCTGCTCGGTAATGTCTCCGTGGACGAGGGCGAGCCAGGTGCCGCCGAGAATGCGCTCATGCCGTGATGGGCTTCGGGGCGGATGCCCGGCGCCGCTCACCGGTCGCCGTCGGCCTCAGCGCCGCCCGCGCACGCGCGCGTGGATCAGCGCGCTGGGCGTGCACCCCACCCGGTTCGCGATGGATCGCCAGACGGGGCCGTGACCGCGGTGACCGTGCCGGAGCCAGGCCTCCGCGTGGGCCATCTCGTGGAGGAGCGTGTCCTCCAGCACCGTCCGGTTCACCGGTGCCAGCAGGTCCGCCGAGATGGCGATCTCCCGGACCCGGCGGTCCTCTCCGCGGCCGCCGTAGGAGATCGTTCCCAGCGACCGCGTCATGCGGCGGCTGACACGGATCGGGACGTCGGGCAGCCGCGTGCCGAACCTGGCGCGATTCAACTGGCGGAAGAGACGGCTCAGCGCCGCCACGTCGGGCGTCGGCGGACCGGCCAGGATCCGGGCCGACTGCCGCGCGCCGCGACGCCGCGCCCGCTCCAGCCCCTTCCGTGCGCCGTCCCATCCCCGGATCCGGTCCAGCGCCCGCTGATAGTCCGCGCCCCCTCGTCGGGAGCGGAGGAAGAGCGCGATCGCGTCCACGATCCCCTTCGGCGCGGTACGAAAGGCGGTGTGACAGTTGAGGGTGCGGCCGTCGCGGGAGACCGAGAGAAGGACCGTGCGGTTGTCCCGGTAGCGCACCTTTCGGATCGCGCTGCCGCGGGCGCGAAGGCCCGCCAGGAGAGGGTCGGCGTGGGTGGCGGTCGGCATTGCGCTGAAAATAAAGAGCCCGGCTCGACGGGTCCATGGCGGGACCGGCCACACCGTCGGGACGGAGCCTAAGCCGTTATCACGCGGGCACATGCCTTGCACTTTCCGGCCGTGACCAGACCAACCCACCAGCAGCGGGAGGGCGGACCATGGCGGACGACGTGAAGGGCAAGGGGAAGCACATCGGCGGGAAGATCAAGGAGGAGGCGGGCGAGCTCCTCGGAGACCGCGAGATGGAGCGGGAGGGCCGGCTCGATCAGTCGGAAGGCCGCGCGGAGCAGGATGAAGCGCGGGCGCTCGAGGAGGCGGAGGAGGCGCGGGAGCGGAAGCGCGCCTCGAAGGCCGCGAAGCGTCGCGATATCTGAATCCCGGGCGGGCCCGCTCGACCACGCCGCCGGCTCCGAACGGGCCGGCGGCGTCCTGTTTCCGCGCGGCTGCGCCGCCGGTTGCACCGGGGCCATGCCCCCCTTACGCTGAACCGCCCGATCCACCCTCGCGGGAACGAAGAAGCGGATGACGCCCTGGGTTCTCCGGCTGCTGATCGCCAATATCGTCGTGTACCTGCTGGCACAGCCGGGTACGATCCTCTACAACCTCCTCATGTTCATCCCGGCGGCGGTTCTCCAGCGGCCATGGACCCCCATCACCTACATGTTCCTGCACGGCGGGTTCATGCACATCCTCTTCAACATGATCGGGCTCTACTTCTTCGGACCGCGCCTCGAGAGCCGGGTCGGCTCCCGGGACTTCATCCTCCTCTATCTGGTCTCGGGGCTCACCGGCGCCGTCCTCTCCTTCTTCCTCGAGCCAGGCGCAGCCATCGTCGGCGCGTCCGGAGCCGTCTTCGGCGTGCTCCTCGGCTTCGCCCACTTCTGGCCCCACGAGCGGATCTACATCTGGGGCGTCCTCCCCGTCCCCGCCCGGATGATGGTCATCGGGTTCACGATGCTCTCCATCTACAGCGGGATCTCGGGCGCGGGCGGCGCCGTGGCCCACTTCGCCCACCTCGGCGGGTTCGCCGGAGCCTGGATCTACCTTCGGATCCGCGACCGCCGGGCGTCCTCCTTCCGCCGGAAGGCCACCCCCGAAGCCGCCCGGTCGCCCATCGCCAGGATCTCAGGAAAGGCCGCGCGCGACGAGAAGCGGTGGGACGAGATCGACATCGCGAAGCTGCACGAGATCAACCGCGACGAGGTCGAGCGGATCCGCGCCAAGATCGGCGACCGGGGCAGCGGCAGCCTCACCCCGGAGGAGCGCGCGTTCATGAACCGGATGATCGATTGAGAAGGGCGGCTAATCCTTCCACTCCCGGTATACCCAGCCGGCGCTCTCCCTGAACGGCGGGTGCAGCGGCCGCCACCCCAGCTCCTCCGACCGGCGGCAGCCCATGACCTGATTCACCGTGAGAGCGTCGGCGAACGCGCCGTCACGGCGCCGGGCATCCTCCACCCGCTCCCGCCTCGTCGCCCCGCCCGCGCCGGCCGCCCGGCTCGCCGCCATGGCCAGCTGCCCCACGAGCGCGGACTCCTCGGCGCAGTGGAAGATCCCGGCAGCCCCCGCCTCCACCACCATCCGGTAGAGCCGACCGACATCGCTGCGGTGCACCGGTGACCAGCGGTTCGCCCCGTCGCCCACGAACACCGCCGCGCCCTCGCCCGCGGCCGTGCTGAAGAACCGCGAGAACGCGCCCTCCTTCCCGCCATAGACCATCCCCGGCCGTACCACGGCCGTGACCAGCCCGGCGGACCCCGCGTCCAGGACGAGGCGCTCGTGGGGGACCCGCCATGCGGAGTACGGGATGGGCTCGTCCGTCGATGCGTCCTCGTGGACCGGAGTGTTCCCGGTCTCCCCCAGGACGAAGCACCCCGACGTGTAGACCAGCTGCCTCGCCTGCCCCTCCCGGGCGGACTCCAGCAGCGCGTCGATGGCCAGCCGGTCCACCGCCGCCCGCATCCCCGACTCCTCCGCCGCCACGTGCACCAGCACGTCCGCCGACCGGGCGGCGTCCTCGAAGCTGCCTTCGTCCCGCAGGTCACCGATCACCGCGCGAGCCCCCATCGCCTCCAGATAGCTGGCCTTCTCCGCCAGCCGCGTCAGCCCCGTCACCTGGTGCTCACCCTCCACCAGCTCCCGCACGATCGCGCTTCCGACATAGCCGGTCGCGCCCGTCACGAAGATCCTCATTCCGCTCCCCTCCGCCCCTCCCTGTCCGCCATCTCGGCCCGGGCCCGGCTCAGCCGCTCCGGGTTGCCGATCTCCAGCCACAGCGCGTTCCCCGTATCGTACGGCTCGATCCGGTACCCCGCACCGGCCAGCCTCATGTACGGGGCCATGATCGAGTAGGCTCCGGATTCCTCCAGGAGGTCGAAGATCTCCGGCGAGAGGACGTGGACGCCCGCGAACGCCCTGTCCCACGTCGGCCCGCGCGCCGGCCTCGCCTCCTCGACCCCGCCATCCCGCGTGTCGACGCGCCCCTGCAGCCCCATCCGGTCGAAGCGGAGGAGACGGCTGGACGGGCGTCCGCTCACCGCCAGCGTGGCGAGCGGGCCGCTCGCCGCATGGGCGCGGTACATGGCCGCCAGATCGAGCCCGGAGATGATGTCGACGTTGTGCAGGAAGAAGGGCGCGGCCCGGCGGAAGTGGACCGCCGCCGCCGCCACGCCGCCGCCCGTCTCCAGCGGCGCGTCCCGCTCCTCGGAGACCAGGGTCTCGACACCGAAGCCGTCCCGCTCTTCGATGAAGCGGCGGATCTGCTCCGAGTGGTGATGGACGTTGACGATCAGTCGATCCGCCCCCGCCGCCACGAGGTTCCGGGCGATCCGCTCGAGCATGGTGACGCCGCCGACCTCCACCAGCGCCTTGGGCAGCCGGTCCGTCAGCGGCCGCAGCCGGCTGCCGTAGCCCGCCGCCAGGATCATGGCGTCCAGGGGGACCTCACCTGCCCGCCGCCTCCTGCTCGTCCGGCTCCACCCGGGGGTCCTCCGGCGGCCGCGGCCAGTCCTGCTCCTCCCGGTGCTTCACCTGCACCCGCACCTCCGGGAACGTGTCCGTGATGTGGCGGGCGGTGCGCTCGGCCATGTACACCGACCGGTGCTGCCCACCGGTGCAGCCGAAGGACACGGTCAGGCTCGTGAACCCGCGCCGCAGGTACTCCTCGACCTGGCCCTCCACGAGCGAGCGGACGTTCCGCCAGAAGGACGTCGGCTCCTCGCGCCCCTCCAGGTAGCGGATCACCGCCTCGTCGCGGCCGCACAGATCGCGGTACTGGACATCGCGCCCGGGGTTCGGCAGCGCGCGGCAGTCGAAGACGAAGCCGCCCCCATGCCCTCCCGCGTCCTCCGGGTAGCCCTTCTTGTAGCTGAAGCTGGTGATCCGCACCGTGAGCCCCGGCCCGGCGTCCTCCTGGTCCGGAACTCCCGCCCAGCGCTCCACGATCCGCTGGAGGACGCGCTGGAGCTCGGCGGTCTCCAGCGGGAGCCCTCGCTCGAGGATCGCGGCGAGATTGCGGGCCGCGTACGGTACGCTGGAGAGGAAGCGCGGCTTGCGCTCGTAGAACCCCCGGTAGCCGTAGGCGCCGAGCGCCTGGAGGACCCGGACGATCACGTAGGCGCGGTAGTGCTGCAGGAAGGCGTCCCGGTCCACCTCCACGTGGTCCCTCAGCGCCTCGATGTAGTGCTGGAGCAGCCGCTCGCGGACGTCCTCCGGGATCGCCGCCTTGGCATCGTAGAGGAGCGAGGCGACGTCATACTGCAGGGCACCCCGGCGGCCGCCCTGGTAGTCCACGAACCAGGGCTCGCCCTCCCGCAGCATGATGTTGCGCGACTGGAAGTCACGGTAGAGGAAGTGGTCGGTGGGCGCCTGCAGCAGGAACCACGTCAGTGTCCCGAAATCCTGCTCGAGGCGCTGCTCGTTGAAGGGCACGTGGGCGAGCTTCAGGAAGTGGTACTTGAAGTAGTTCAGGTCCCAGCGGATCGACTGCTTGTCGAACGCGGCCCGGGGGTAGGCCACCGAGAAGTCGATGAGCCGGCCGCCCTCAACCTGCAGCCGGGGCAGCTCCTCCAGCACGCGCTCGTACACACCGATCATGGAGTGCGGGAAGGGCGAGCCGTCCCGCTGACGCGCCAGAACCAGCGCGTCGTACAGGGTCGTATCGCCCAGGTCCTCCTGCAGCCAGACGCCCGCCTCCGGGTCGTAGCCGTAGATCTCCGGGACGTTGAACCCGGCGTCACGGAACGAGCGGGAGTACGAGATGAAGGCGCGGTTCTCGTCCCGGTCCGGACCGGTCGACCCGATGGCGGTCTCCATGGCCGGGCCCACGAGCCGGTAATAGCTGCGGTTGGAGCCATGCGCGCCCACGTCCAGAACGGCCGCCGGCTCGGTGCCGAAGTGCTCCTCGAACAGTCGGATCATGAGTTGCTGCATGGCCACAAAGATCAAAGGTTCATCGTCCAGTCGCCACCGATGCGAACTCCGGACCTGAAACAGCCGAAGGGGCGCCCGCGTAGGGATCCCGGTACCGATTCGCACCAGAGGAGAGAGAACGATGAGCGAGAACAGGTCGCTGTTCGGCCGGATCCTGACCTGGACGGTGGTGGGCATACTGGCGGTGATCGCGCTGAAGATCGCGGTCCGGCTCATCGCCTTCGCGGTGGGCCTGGCGGGCATGGTCCTCGGCGTGGCCATGTTCCTTCTGTTCACGCTCGGCCCGATCGTGCTGCTGGGCTGGCTGGCCATGAAGGCGTGGAAGGCGTTCACCCGCGAGGAGCCGGCCTACTAGAGCCGGGACCGGCCTCAGTAGCGGGTCTCGAGCCCCAGCACCATTCGAACGGTGTCACGGGCGATCAGCAGCTCCTCGTTGGTCGGGACCATCCAGGCTTCCAGTCCACCTTCCCTCGAGATGCGGCCAGCGGATTCGCCGGTCGCTTTCTCGTTGGCCTCCGCGTCCAGGTGCAGCCCCGCCCATTGCAGCCCGTCGAGGATCCGCGCCCGGATGCGGGGCGCGTTCTGGCCGATTCCCCCGGTGAACACCACGGCATCCGCGCCGGCCATGGCGGCGAGGTAGGCGCCGATGTACTTGCGGGCGCGGTAGCAGAAGATCTCGATGGCCAGCCTCGCGCGTCGATCGTCGTGCTCGTCGGCTTCGGCCTGCAGCTCCCGCATGTCGTGGGTCAGACCCGAGATCCCGAGCAGCCCCGACTGCTTGTTCAGCAGGTTCTCCACTCCCCGCAGGTCCACCCCCTCCTTCTGCGATACGTAGTCGAGGATCGCAGGATCCACGTCGCCCGAGCGCGTGCCCATCACCAGCCCCTCCAGGGGCGTGAAGCCCATGGACGTCTCCACGCTCTCCCCCGCCCGTATCGCGCACGCCGAGCAGCCGTTCCCCAGGTGCAGCGTGACGATGTTCGTCTCCTCGCGGCTCCGGCCCGTCAGCTTGCGGTACCGGTAGGCGACGTAGCGGTGGGAGGTCCCGTGAAAGCCGTACCGCCGGATCCGATAGCGACGGTACAGCGAGTACGGGATCGCGTAGAGATAGGCGTGCTCGGGGAGGGTGTGGTGGAACGAAGTGTCGAACACCGCCCCCTGCGGCACGGCGCCCAGCGTGTCACGGACCGCGCGGATCCCGGCCAGGTTGTACGGCATGTGGAGGGGCGCCAGCTCGAGGGTGTCTTCCAGCCCCTTCAGCACGCCGTCATCCACGAGCACGGACTGCGGGAACTCCTCGCCCCCGTGTACGACCCGGTGCCCGACGGCGTCGATCTCGCTCAGGCTCGCGATGTCGACCCCGCTCGCCGCCGAAGCGAGCCACTTCAGCGTCCAGTCGATCGCCCCACGGATGTGCCGGATCGAAGCCGTCGTCCGCGAAGCCCCTTCGCCGTGGCTCCACAGGGAGAGGACCGCCTCGCCGCCGATCCGCTCCACCAGCCCCCTCGCCAGCATCTCGTCCCCGTCCCGCTCGATCCGCTCCGCGTCCGTCCGGATGAGCTGGAACTTCACCGTAGACGAGCCGACGTTCAGGACGAGGACGTTCACGGCGGCGCCATCAGTAGCCGTCCGCCACCGCGGGGTCCTCCGTGCTCCCGGCCTCCAGGTCGTTCCAGTTGAGCACCACGTTCCAGACCAGACCGAAGTTCATGAAGGTCTGGTGCCGGTTCAGCGGATTGAATCCGAACAGCACGTAGTGCCCCTCCCCGGCCGGCACGCTCAAGACCGCCGGCTGGCCCGCCACGCGGGCGCCGTTCTGTACGAGACCGCTCAGGCGTATGTCGCCATCGGCGTAGCGAACCACCACGGCCGACTTCCGGTCATCGTCCACCCGGAGGTAGGGGCCGAAGCGGTGGTGCAGCGTGATGTCCTTCCGGAAGCCGTAGCCGATGGGGTGCTCCGGCCGCTCCAGCCGCCCCCGGACCAGCGAGCCGGGGATGAACAGCCCCTGCGGCGTGTCGATCACGTCCACCCCCCGGACCAGCCCGAATGCCGCGGGCACCGTGCTGGCGCTCCGCAGGGCGACCAGCGTGCCGCCGCGATCCACGAAGTCGCGCAGGGCGATCAGCCCCTCGTAGCGCATCCCGCCCGTCATGTCCGCCGTCTCGTCGGGGAAGCCCAGGCTCGGATGCGCGCGGGAGGCGCGGTAGGGCAGAGGACCCTGCTCGGGATCCAGACCCTCGAAGATCTGCTCGGCGCCGCCGCTCTGGTCGGGGAACAGGATGACGTCGAAGCGCCGCCGGAGGTCGCCGAGCGTCCGCAGCTCCGTGTCCGCGATGTAGGCGTAGGGGATGCCGAGGGCATCCAGCGTGTACCGGGCCCATCCTTCGGGCTGCGT
>JAHWKI010000092.1 GCA_019347975.1 Gemmatimonadota bacterium | reverse complement strand
GATCCTGGCGAGCATCGCTCGCTTCTGTGAGCGGACTTCCGCCTCAGGACACTAGCGGCTCGGAGCCCCGTCGTCGCGGCTGCTCAGGAAGATCTCCTCGTAGCGCTCCAGGAGCTCGGCCGGATCCGCGGCGACCGTTCTCGCGCCCTCCAGGTCGCGGTCGCCCCATCCGCCGCACCGCACGGCGATGAGGGGGACCCGGGCGCGGCGGGCCGCTTCCACATCGTAGGGCGTGTCCCCGACCATGATCAGGCGGTCGCGGGGGAGCCCCGCCCTACCCACGGCCGCATCGACGATGTCGGGGTCCGGCTTGGACTCGTCGGCGTCGTCCGAGGAGGTGGAATCGCGGATCAGGTCGGCGACACCCGCGCGGTCCAGCAGCGCGCCCAGGTCCTCCTCGCTCGCCGAGCTCGCCACCACGACCTTGAAGCCGTCATCGGTAAGGCGCTGGAGGAGCTCGCGGACGCGGGGGAAGGGCTCGAGCCCCGGCAGGTAGCGACGCCTAAAGATCTCCCCGCGGGTCTTCGCCAGCTCCTCGCCTTCATCGGAGTCCTCTTCGACGCCGGCGACGAGGGGCGTCACGCGGTCCCCGCCCATACCGATCAGGGGCCGGACCTCCTCGTAGGTGATGTCGTAGCCCAGCTCTTCCCCCGCGTCCACCCAGGCGCGGGCGTGTGCGTCGTTGCTGTCGATCAGCGTGCCGTCCACATCGAAGATGATCCCGCGGTCGTGCGCCATCCATCCTCCGTATTCCGGTGTCCGCTCCGTGGCGCATGTTCGGTGAGCAACCACCGGGCCGGCGAGCGACCGCGGGCGTCGCGGGGAGCGGTCACCGGGCCAGGATCTTGCGCTGGCCGGCTGCGCCATGAGCGAGCACGACGACACGCCACGACGACCCCCCCGCAACCTGGACAGCGCCCGCGCCGTCGCCCGGCTCCTGGATCGCAGCCTGCGCATTCCCGGCACCTCGCTTCGGTTCGGGCTGGATCCCATTCTGGGCCTGATCCCCGGGATCGGTGACGCGGCCGGCGCCCTGGCCTCCGGCTACATCCTGTACGTGGCGTGGCTGAACGGCACGCCTGGATCGATGATCGGCCGGATGATGCTGAACGTCGGCGTCGACGCGCTGATGGGCGCCATCCCCGTGATCGGCGACCTCTTCGACGCAGGGTGGCAGGCCAACGCACGAAACGTGGCGCTTCTGGAGAAATGGCTCGATGACGAGGGGTCGCAGCGCCATCACAGCGTCGCGATTCTGGTCGGCGTGATGGCGGGCCTGCTGGCGCTGCTGGCGGGTGTCGGGTGGGTGCTCTGGGTGATGCTGGGTGCGCTGCTTCAGGCCGGGACAGCCGGTGGGGCCGGGTAGCGTCTAGGCTTCGAGCGTGTCCTTCGACCCGCCCTTGGGCCCGCCTTTCGACCCGGCCTTGTCGCCGACACGCGCGCCGCGCTGGCCGCCCCTCTTCGCGGCGGCGCCGGAGCTCGGGGCCAGGACGTTCTCGATACGGGCCTCGATGCGCTGCAGGGCGGAGCCGGCGGCGAGCACGGCATCCGACGCCTGTCCGAGACCGGCGGCCGCCCGCTCGAACAGCTGCTGCGTCCCGTGCAGCTCGCTGCGGAGCTGGTGGAGCCCCTCCTTGAAGCGGCGCGCGCTCTCCTCGTCGAGCATCTCCGAGTCCAGCTCCGCGGCCGACTCGCCCAACCGCTCGAGCTGCTCGGAGATCGTCTCGAACGCCTGCCCCGCCTCGACGATCTGGGCGCCGCCGGGGAGCTTCAGGTCCGGCGGCAGGCCGATCCGCTCCATCTGCTGAGAGAGGCGTTCGAACTGCTCTTCGAGCCGGCTGACCGGCTCGGGCTTCCGACTCAGCTTCCGAACTTCCAGGAGCACCATGATGATGAGGATGCCGAGGAAGATCAGTGAGATGTCCGTTGCGTTGACCATGTCGTCAGACCGGTCCCTCTTCTTCCGGGGTCACGCGGTGCGCAGCCAGCGGCCGAGCTCCTTGAGCGTAGGCTTCTTGCCGGTGGACAGCACGCCGATCCTGTAGATCTTGGCCGCGGCGATCATCAGCGCCCACACCGTGACCAGCATCAGAAGGACCGCGACAATGTACTGCCATGTGGGCACATCCGTCATCATCGATCTCATCGGCAGCACGACGGGGGCGGTGAACGGGATCAGCGAGCCGGCGACCGCCGTGCCGCTCTCGGCGTCGGCAATGAGGGTGTACATCATGAAGAACCCGATCAGCAGGGGGATCGTCACCGGGAACTGGAGCTGATTCGCCTCCTGGTCCGTGGTGGCGATCGCACCCGCCGCTCCGAACATCGCGGCGTAGAGGAGGAATCCGGTCGCGAAGAAGAACAGGAAGACCACGGCCACCTGGGCGGGGACCCGCGGCAGGTCGGGGGCGGCGAGCCCGGCCGACCGGGCGATGTCGGGGCCGAACGACAGCGCGGCGGCGGCGAAGCCGACCCAGACGAACATCTGGATCAGGCTGGCCGCGCCGATGCCCATGACCTTCCCGCTGATGAACTGGCGTGCCGTCACAGAGCTCAGCAGCACCTCGACGATCCGATCCCGCTTCTCCTCCAGGACGCCGCGCATGACGCTGGCGGCGAACAGCACCACCGCGAAATAGACGGCCATGGCCATCAGCATGCCGATGAGAACGGCGGACTCGGCTTCGGCCCCGGTCTCGTCCTCCGCGCCCGGTTTGCGGGTATCGATGCGGATGGGCTGGAGCACCTGCGCCAGCACCCGCGGGTCCACCCCCGCCTCGTTGAGCCGGCGGGCGCGGACGGCCTGCGTCACGATGCTGCGGATCTGCCCCATCTGCGTCATGGAGGTCGCGTTCCGGCCCTCGTAGGCCGCGTGTCCCGTCTCCATGAAGTCCGGCGCGAGGAAAAGGAAGCCGTCGAGGCTGCTCCGCTCCCGGACCACCTCTTCCCGCGCCGCCCGTCGCTCCGCGTCGCCGGTGCCGGTGACGGGCACGGGCTCGGCGACGAACCTGCTGTCGCCCAGGTCGCCGGCCGCGGCGTCCCCGGCGGACGTGGCGCTAAGCGCAGCGGCGATCTCCTGTCCCACTCCGGTGCCGGTGGCGTCCAGGATCCGGACGTGGCGCTCGCCTCCGCCGCCCGCGTGGAGGAACAGCAGCGGCACGGCGATCATGCCGGCGATGAGCACCGGACCGAGCAGGGTACCGAAGATGTACGCCTTGGTGCGCACCATCTCGGTGAACTCGCGCTTGATCACGGGCCAGATCCTAGACATGCGCCACCTCCCGCTCCTGCAGGCGCTCATCCTGGACCGGGTCCTCTCCGACCCGGTCGATGAACACCTGCTCGAGGGTCGGCTCCACGAGCTCGAACCTCCTCAACGGGACGCCCTTGTCGACGAGCTCCCGCAGCAGGTCGTTGGGGTCGGCACCGGGCCCGAGCGTGGCATGGTGCAGCCCCCGCCCCGCCTCCCCCGGCCCCGACGGGTCCCGCACCGCCGCCACCGCGGCCGATGCCCTGAGGACGGCTCCCGCGTCGCTGCCGTCGGCCGTCGCGATGGAAACGAAGCGCTCACCGTGGTCGGTCTTCACCTGCTGAACCGTTCCGTCCACCAGCAGGCGACCGCGCGCGATGATGCAGACGTGGTCACAGATGCGCTCGGCGTGCTCGATGATGTGGGTGCTGAAGAGGATGGTCTTCCCCTCCTTCTTCAGGATCCCGATGATCTCGCGGAGCACCCGTTGATTGATGGGATCCAGCCCGCTGAACGGCTCGTCGAGGATCACCAGCTCCGGGTCGTGCAGGACCGTGCTGATGAACTGGATCTTCTGCTGCATCCCCTTCGAGAGCTCCTCGAGCCGGGAATCACGCCACTCCGCCATCTCGAACCGCGCCAGCCAGCGGTCGATCCAGGGCGCGCTCTGCCTCGGGGCGACGCCCTTCAGCTCCGCCAGGAACGACAGGAGGCGACGCACGGTCATCTTCTTGTAGACGCCGCGCTCCTCGGGGAGGTATCCCACGTGATCGAGGACCTCACGGCTCACCGGCTCCCCCAGGACCCGTATCTCGCCCGCGGAGGGCTCTATGATCCCGAGGATCATCCGGATCGACGTGGTCTTGCCCGCGCCGTTCGGCCCCAGGAGCCCGTAGGTGGTCCCCGTGGGGATCCGCAGGTCCACGCCGCGGACCGCCTCGAAGTCGCCGTAACGCTTGACGACGCCGGTCATCTCGACGGCGTGCTTCATCCCGCCCAGCTCCCTGATTCGATGATGGCGTCGGCCCGCAGCCGTGGCCCGAGCCTGGGACCGGCGACGTAGGCCCAGCAGACCCGGCCCGCCGCTTCCACGGCCACTCTCCTGAACAGCCCTTCCGCAATGCCCTCGTAGCGGTCGAGCACCCGGAGCAGGCTCACGGGGCAGCGCCAGACCTCGCCCTCGACCCGGCCCTCCCCGCCCAGCAGCAGGGCGGGGTAGGTGCCGGCGTCGTAGAGGGTGCCCGGCACCGAGCCGGACGCCACCCGCTCGCAATCCCGCAGCAGCTCACGCCCCGCCGCGGTGGACGCCTCCGATTTCAGCGTTCCGTATGTGAACAGATGGAAGTGCCTTCGAGCGGACAGCGTTCAGCCCTCGGGTCGGCCTGCGCGTGGAGAATCGGAGCGCCGAAACTAATGCGACGGGGGCGGTTGCACCACGTCGTCGTGCGCCTCGAACTCCGTCCGCAGGATGCCGTACCGCTCAAGATCCAGGTACTCCCCCCACTTCTTGACGTGCTCGCGCAGACGCCCCTCGTGACGCATCCCGATCCGGCGCAGGACCGCTCCGGAGGCGGGGTTGCGGGGGAAGTGGCTGGCGTGGATCCTGTGCAGCTCGTAGTGGGCGAACCCCCACCCCACCAGCGCACGGGACGCCTCGGCCGCGTACCCTAGGCCCCAGTACGACTTCCCGATCCAGTAGCCGAGCTCGGCCACGTCGTTCGGTGGATCGAAGATCAGCCCCGCAGCCCCGATCACCAGCCCGTCCTCGCGCAGCGTGATGGCGTAGGTCACCGACTCGTTTCGCTCGAGCTGTGCGGCGTGGGACGTGATCCATTCCTCCGCGTGCCGTCTCGTGTACGGATGCGGGATGTTCAGCGTGTTCAGGGCGATCTCCCGGTCCGCCGCGAGCGCGGCCACACGGTCGATGTCGGCCAGCCGGAAAGGCCGCAGGAGCAGGCGCGGCGTCGAGATCGTCGGCTGGGCCGGGCTCGTCACGGCGGACTCATGGGCGGCCGACCCGTTCGCACTCCCTCTGCAGCCAGCTCCAGAACGCGTCGCAGCTGCCATCGAGCCGGTACTCGACCGAGTCCACGGAGGGGAACTGGAAGACGGTGGAGTCGAGGGATGCGAGAAGCTGGGCCGACCCGGCGCTGCTCCCCGCCCCCGGAATGAGCTGGTCCAGCCCACGGAAGTCCACGACGAGGAAACCGCCCTCCTGCTCGACGCCCTCGAGCGCCCCGGCGGTAGAGTCGGAGAACCACGAGGTGAGCCCCGCGGCCCGCTCGGCCGCGGTGGGCCCTTCGACGAGCGCGGAAAGCGCGGCTTCCGGGCCGCGGTCGGGTACGCGGCGATCCACGGCCACGGGGACCTCATCCCTGCTGAACCAGACGCGCACGGTCTCTTCGCCGCGTTCAGGCTCCGCATCGCGGGCCGGGTCGCCGGCGGGATCGGGAACGGCCTCCCCACGCATGCCGGGAGCCCCCTCGGCCGGGTTCGGCTCCGGGGTGTCTCCGCAGGCGGTCGTCGCCAGAGCCAGAAGCAGCAGGGTTGTTATGCGCATCAGCCAAATCACGCCCCCGGGAGGCTCGCGGGCAAGGCCCCGCCCGCCCCTATTCCTGTACCAGCGTCGGCGTGATCGCCCATTGCAGCGCCCACCGGTCCTCTTCCCCTGCCAGGCATACGACGCCGCCGTTCACGAGCCGGACCGTTCCTCCGTCGGGATGGCCACAGAGGAGGAGGGACGCCAGACGCTCCAGATGGGGCAGATGCCCCACCAGCACGAGGTCCCGGTCCGCTTCCCTGAGGCGCGTCGCCCAGATCGCGGGATCGTCGTCGGGATCCAGGCCGTCTTCCGGCGCCACCTCGGCCTCGAGCTTTCCGGCAATGAGCTCGGCCGTCTCGGCCGCGCGCCGCTTGCCGCTGTGCACCACGCGGGACGCGGTGATCGCGCCGAACCGGAGCATCAGGAGCATGACGGCCTCGACCTCCTTCCGGCCCTCGTCCGTGAGGGGGCGGTCGGAGTCCTCTTCCCTGGACTTCGCCTTCCCGTGCTGCACGAGGTACGCGTGCATGGCCGTTCCCTGGCTGAGGTCAGCCGGGCCGCAGGGATGCGCGCCGGCCCCGCTGTGGAGCCCGGTGCAAGGGGGGTTCCATCAGGCGGCCTCGGGGCCGATGTACGCGCCTGCGAGAGCGACCCCGGCAGCGGCGGCGAGGACGCCGAGGAGCACGCTCCCGCTGGCGTACAGGATCGCCCGTCCCCATTCACCGGTCTGCACGAGAGCGACGATCTCGAAGCTGAACGCGCTGAAGGTGGTGAACGAGCCCAGGAACCCGACGGTGAGCGCCAGCCGGAGCTCGGGCGTGGCCGCCATGGCGTGGAGCGTCCGGAAGACGAAGCCGAGGAGGAAGGAGCCGAGGACGTTCACCACGAGCGTGCCCCAGAGGGATGCTCCTGACCTGGCCTCGACCCAGGCTGCGAGCCCGTACCGCGCGAGCGCGCCGAGCGCCCCGGCCACGGCGATCAGCAGCAGGGTCACGGGAGCGCGCCCCAGAGCGCCCGCAGGCCGAGCGCCAGCGCTACGACCACGACCAGGGCACCCGCGACGTTCAGCGCCGCCCCGTTTACCCGGTCGCCCATCCAGCGGCGATCGTTGACCGCCAGCAGGAGGAACACGGCGATGAAGGGGAGCAGAAGGCCGTTGGCGACCTGTGCGAAGAGGATGGCCGGAACGGGACTGGCTCCCATGGCCGCGAAAAGGATCCCGGCCGCCAGCACGGCCATCCACACGCCTCTGAGCCGCATGTCCCCAAGATCGCGTGGCCAGCCCAGCGCGCCGGCCGTGGCATACGCGGCGGCCAGCGGCGCCGTGATCGCGGAAGTGAGCCCCGCGGCCAGGAGGCCGACGGCGAAGAGGACCCGCGCCCACGGGCCGAGCAGCGGCTCGAGCGCGACCGCCATGTCCGCCGCGCTGGCGATGGCGGTGTCCGATCCCGCCGTGCGGCCGAGCGCCGAGGCCGCCGTCGCCACGATGGCCATGCTCACCGCGGCGCCGGCGAGGATGCTCACCCCCAGATCGATCCGCGCGGCACGCAGGTCTTCCGCTCCATCCCACTTCTCCCGGACCGCCGCCGCGTGGAGAAAGAGGTTGTAGGGGACGACGGTGGTCCCGACGAGTCCGGCCACGTACAGCATGCCGACGCCCGAGGGGATCGTGGGGACGACGAGGCCGCGCAGAAGGGGGAGCAGCGGCGGTCGGACGAGCACCGCCGTCGCCAGGAACGCGGCGGACATGAGCGCGACCAGAACGATCAGGACCCGCTCCACGGCAGGGTAGCTCCCGGTGCGGAGGAGCAGGAAGGCGGCGAGGCCGGTCACCGCGGCCCAGAAGCGCGGCCCTCCGCCCCAGACCGCCTGCGCGCCGAGGGCGGCGCCCAGCAGGTTGCCGGTTTCGTAGGCGGCGTTGCCGAAGGCGATGGCGGCGATCACCAGCCCCACAGCCACCAGCCGCGAGAGGCGGCCCTCGAAGCGCCGCCGCACCGCCTCCCCGAGCCCCACCCCCGTCACCAGCCCGAGCCGCGCGGCCATCTCGTGGAGGATCAGCGTGGCAATGAGGGAGAACGTCAGGGCCCAGAGGAGGGTGAATCCGTAGCCGGCGCCGGCCAGCGTCGCGGTGGTCACGGTGCCCGGTCCGATGAACGCCGCCGCGACCACGGCACCCGGCCCCAGCCTGCCCCGGCGACGCCCGCGGTCCGTCACCGTCAGGGGAGAGCGGAAACGTGGACCGCCGGGCCGTCCGGCGACCCGGCCCGGAGCTCGGCCGGAGGCTGGATCTCGCGGCGGACGTAGCCGAGCCCTGCACCGCCGTCAGGAGCCGGCGCGACGCTGGTGACGACGCCCCGCACCTTCTCGTTTCCGGGCTCGAACAGCTCCGTCCCCGGGCTCGGCGCCGGCGCCGAGAACGTCAGGGCCCGAAGATGACGGTTCACGTGCCCGCGATGCAGGATTCTAATGATCACCTCCTGCCCCGTGTAGCACCCCTTGGTCTGGCTGATCGCCCGCTCCAGACCCGCCTCCAGCGGGATCACGTCGCCGGTCAGCTCGGCGCCCCACCGCGGCCGCCCGGCAGCGATCCTGAGCGGCTCCAGCTCATCCTCGGAAGCCGTCACCGCTCCCGCGGCGCTGAGCGCGGCCCACACGCGGTCTTCCGCGCTCGCCGGGACGAGGAGATCCCAGCCATCGCCGCCGGTCTCGGACGTGCGCATCGCCAGCGCCGGCGCCTCATCCGGCGCGGCGATGACCGCGTCCTCGGACAGCCCCGACGAAAGCCACCCCTCCACCGCACCGCCCTGCTGCCCCGCCGCCGCGTCGAGAGCTGCCGCCGCCGCGGCGCTGGCTCCCTCTCCGTAGACGCCGATGACGCGCCAGTCGTCCGACACGTCCTCGAAGCGGGCGAACAGCGGGGGGATGAACTTGCGCAGATGCTCGAGGAGCCCGGGCGCGGCATCGGCGTGGGTCGTCAGGAGCAGCTCGGGCGGCTGGTGTCCGCCGGGGCGCAGGAGCACGCGGGCATCCGCGATCATGCGGCCTTTCACGGTCAGAAACGTGGTGTAGGCCGCCCGGTCCGCCGCGACCGCGTGGATGTCGGCGGTGGCGAGACCCTGGATCATCTTGACGGGGTCGCGGCCCCATACGCGGATCACCACGCGGGAACGGTGGATGGTCAGGGGAGCGGTCATTCGCGGACTCGCGAGAGTTCCTGGATGAGAGAGCGGACGCGCTGCGCATCCGGGGCGGCCGGCGCGTGGTCCAGGTACCGCTCCAGATCCACCACCGCCTCGTCGGCACGGCCGGTCCGGGCCAGGAGGAGTCCCCGGTCGCGCAGCTCGACGGCGGCGCCGGGTCGGAAGAGGAGGATCCGATCCACGGTCGAGAGGGCACGGCGGTCGTCGCGGGCATTGAGGTAGATCCCCTTCAGGTTCGTGAGGACCCGCGCCAGGATGTCGGTGCGGGCCGCGGGCCGCAGGAACTCCTCCCGCATGCGCACCATCCCGCCGTAGACGCGGTCCAGGAGCTCCTGCCCCTCGTCCTCCCAGCGCACGCGCCCGCCGTCGAAGGGATCGATGAGCAGGCGAGCCACCTCGCCGTCGTAGCGGACCAGGAAGTGGCCCGGAAAGTTGATCCCGGACAGCGGAAGCCCGACCCGCCACCCCACCTCGAGCATGACGATGCCCAGCGTGATCGGGATTCCCAGGCGACGGTCCAGGACGTCGTTCAGGAAGGAGTTCCGCGGATCGTAGTAGGCGTCCGCGTTGCCGCGGAACCCCTCCTCGCGGAACAGCACGCGGCACAGCTCCTGGAGGACGATGGGGGGGGCGGTCTCGCCGGAAAGGCGATCCCCGACGCGGTCAGCGAGGAGCTCGATCCTGCGGAGGTAGGGGCCGAGGGGGAGCTGAGGGTACTCGTCTGCCGCGATCAGCAGAGCGGCCGCGGCCAGATCGATCCCCGACTCCGGCCCCGACGCCATTTCCGCCAGTCGGTCCCGCGGCGACTCATTCATCGACGGCAACCTAACCAGCGGCGGATCGCGCGGGCAATCGATCCCGCCCGCCAGCCAGCCGGGAGGCGGGGCGGCCGGGCGCCCGCCCGCCGCGCTTCCGACCGCTCGGATCAGGCGGCCCGGCGATCCTCCCCGTCGCGCCGCTCGCCCGTCTGCGTGTCGGGGCTGAGGTCGAGAGCGGCCGCCCTGCTGCACTCGTGGCAATACAGCACCACGGTGTAATCGCCCTCGGGCTCGGCGGCGCGGACGATGCCGTCCTCGATGCCGCCGCCGTCGAGATAGGCTACCACCTCCATGGTGTCCGGACCGCAGCGCGGGCACGGTACATCCGACGGATCGTCCAGGTAGCTCAGAGCCAGCGCCAGCCCCTCTCCACTGTCGTATTCCGGCATGTTTCTATCCGACATGTTCCCTCCAGAATTTCGGCGCGTTGGACTACCTAAGCAGGGCAACATCCGTTCCCCGGGGCCACGCCAACCGGAACACCGGCACGGTCACGAGACAGACGTCGTACGTATGCTCCAGCACTCCGTCGGGGTCGGTCCGGAGGGGTCCTCTTGCGCGCCCCCTCCCCGGCCCTGACCATACCCCATGCCAAGCAACGAGAAGGTCCGCCTCACCGCGCTGAGTCACGGCGCCGGTTGAGCCTGTAAACTCGGCTCCGCCGAGCTGACGCAGGTCCTGCGTCACATCCTCCCGGTCGACGATCCGGCGGTGCTGGTGGACGCCAGCACCTCGGATGATGCGGCCGTCTACCGTCTCGACGGCGATCGTGCCCTGGTCGTGACGGCGGACTTCTTCACGCCCATCGTCGACGACCCCGCGGACTTCGGCCGGGTCGCGGCGGCCAATGCGCTGTCCGACATCTACGCCATGGGTGCCCGGCCGCTCCTCGCTCTGAACCTGGTGGCCTTCCCCCGCCCCCTGCTGGGCCAGGGCGTCCTGGAGGCGATCCTATCGGGAGGGGCGGAGATCGCGCGGGCCGCCGGCGTGCTGATCCTGGGCGGTCACTCCATCGAGGACGCGGAGCCCAAGTACGGCCTCTGCGTGGTCGGAGAGGTCCACCCGGACCGGGTGGTCCGGAACTCCACCGGTCGCGCCGGCGACGCGCTGGTCCTCACCAAGCCGATCGGCACCGGCGCGGTGGCCACTGCGGTGAAGGCGGAGGCGGCCCCGCCGGACATCGTGGCCGCGGCCGTCGCCTCGATGATCACGCTGAACCGCGCAGCCGCTGAGGCGATGGTCCGGCACGGCGCCAGCGCGTGCACCGATGTCACCGGGTTCGGCCTCCTGGGCCACCTCAAGGAGATGGCGGCCGGCAGCGGCCTCGCCGCCGTCGTTCACGCGGGCGCCGTGCCCCTCCTCCCGGGCGCCCGCTCCATGGTGGAGGCGGGGCACGTCCCCGGCGGGACGCGCCGCAATCTCGACGACCTCGCCGCCCACGTGCGCTGGGGTGAAACGAACGCCGCCACCCGAACGCTCCTGGCCGACGCCCAGACCTCCGGCGGGCTGCTGGTCGCGCTGCCGCGGGAGGCGGCGGAGCGCCTCGTGGCGGAGCTCGCGGCGGGGGGCGCGGGCGCGGAAACGGCCGCGGGCGCCGGCGGCCATGAGGCCGGGGCGCCCGCGATCATCGGTGAGCTCCGGGAGGGGGTCCCCGGCTCGATCGAGGTCAGCTCGTAGCCCGGCGCTCGAACGTCACGATCAGGGTCCCCGGGGTGGGGTCCTGGAACGCCTCGCCCCCGTACAGGTCCGGGAACAGCGAAAGAAGCCGCGCCCGCGGCACCGACAGGGCCCCGCCGAACGTGAGCGTGCCGGTGTCCTCATCGAAGGTCAGCAGCAGCGTCCGTGGCAGCAGGAGCAGGTCCGCGTCCGTCTGGTTGCTGAACACCAGCCGGACCCCGTCCTCCGTCCGCTCGGCCAGGCCGCCCGGCGTCCGGATGAACCCGGTTACGGGATCGAGGAAGGCAATCTGGAAGCCGCCGGTCGCCGAGATGACGAGCTGCGGCTGGGTCGCCTGGATCTGGGAGAGCACGTCTCCCGGCGGCGGCGAGCCCTGCGGATCGAACGTCAGCTCGGTCGGGTCGTAGATCCCCGCGACGGCGTCCAGGGTCAGCGAGGGTCCGGTCGGACCATCGTCATCGCACGCCGCCACACCCAGCGCCAGCGGCATCAGGAGGGCCAGCGCCCCCATCGTGCTCCTCTTCATTCCCGGCTCCATCCCCTGGTTCGTCTCCGCCGGTATTCGCTACCCGGGATCCGCGCTCCAGGGTCCGGGCTCCGCCGTCCGAGCGCCGGCGTTCAGACGTGCAGCGCGTGCCCCAGGCTGGCCAGGGCGGCCTCGGCGATGGCCTCCGACAGCGTCGGGTGCGGGTGCATGGCGCGGTCCATCTCCTCGGCGGTGGTCTCCAGGTGCCGTCCCACGATGAACTCTCCGATCAGCTCGCTCGCGTGCGCGCCCACGATCGTCGCCCCCAGGACCTCGCCGTACTTCCTGTCCCGCACCACCTTGATGAACCCTTCCGTCTCGCCCGCCGTCCGGGCGCGGCCGTTGGCGCTGAACGGGAACTTCCCCACCTCGACCTCGTGCCCCGCCTCCTTCGCCTTCTCCTCCGTCATCCCGCAGGACGCCACCTCCGGGTGGCAGTACGTCACGAAGGGGATGTTGCCGTAGTCGACGCCGGCATGCGGGTCGCCCGCGATGACTTCCACGGCGGCGATCCCCTCGTGGCTCGCCTTGTGGGCCAGGAGCGGCGGCTTCGCGCAGTCGCCGATGGCGTAGATCCCCTCGGCGGTGGTCTTCATCTGCCCGTCCACCTTGATGAACCCGTTCTCCAGCTTCACGCCCGCCTTTTCCAGCCCGATGTCGTCCACGATCGCCGCCCGTCCGACCGCCACCAGCACCCGCTCCACCTCCAGCTGCTGCGCGTCCCCCTTCTTCGGCTTCACCGTGAGCTTCACCTTGGTCTTCAGGACCTCGGCCTTCTCCAGCTTCGCCGCCTCCATCACGGTCATGCCGCGCTTCTGGTAGGCCCGCGCCACGAACTTCGACGCCTCCGCGTCCTCCTGCGGCAGCACCCGATCCAGCGCCTCGATCACCGTCACCTCCGACCCGAAGCTCGCGAACACGTCGGCGAACTCCATCCCGATCGCCCCGGCACCGATGATCGCGACGGACTTCGGCGCCTCCGCGGCGTAGACGGCGTGATCGCTGCTCCACACCCGGTCTCCATCGATCTTCAGCATCGGCAGCGACTTCGGACGTGACCCCGTGGCGATGATGATGTTCTTCGCTTCCAGCGTCTTCTTCTCGCCCTTCTTGCCGCCCTTGCCCGCCGCATCGTCACCGTGGCCTGCGTTCTTCGATGGGTCGACCTCCACCTTCCCCTTGCCCGCGATCCGCCCCCACCCCTGCACGTGGTCGATCTTGTTCTTCTTGAACAGGTAGGCCGTTCCCTTCTCCCCCGCTCCGGCCACCTCCCCCGCACGCTTCGACGCCTTGCCCAGGTCCAGCTCCACCTTGCCGACGCTCACGCCCCAGTCCCCCAGCTCGCCCACCTTCCGCGCGTACTTCGCACTCTCCAGCAGCGCCTTCGTCGGGATGCAGCCCCAGTTGTTGCACACCCCGCCCAGCTTCTGCGCCTCCACCACCGCCACCTTCATCCCGAGCTG
>JAHWKI010000091.1 GCA_019347975.1 Gemmatimonadota bacterium | reverse complement strand
CCGGGCTGCCCCTGCTCGGCCTCAGCTTCTTCACCGCCGCGAGCATGATGATCACCATACCCAGCGGCGTGCAGGTATTCTGCTGGATCGCGACCATCTGGAACGGGGCCGTCCGGCTCACGACGTCGTTCCTGTTCGCGGCGGGAGCGGTGATCACCTTCGTCATGGGCGGCGTCACCGGTGTGATGCTCGCCTCGGTCCCCTTCGACCTCCAGGTCCACGACACGTTCTTCGTCGTGGCGCATTTCCACTACGTCCTGTTCGGAGCCGTGATCTTCCCGCTGTTCGCCGGCTTCTATCACTGGTTCCCGAAGCTGACCGGGCGCCTCCTGTCCGAGCGGCTGGGCCGATGGAACGCGTGGCTCATGCTGATCGGGTTCCACGTCACCTTCCTGCCGCAGCACCAGCTCGGATTCCTGGGCATGCCGCGCCGGGTCTTCACCTACCTCCCGGACCTCGGCTGGGGCGAGTTGAACCTGCTCTCGACCATCGGCGCCTTCATTCTCGCGCTGGGCGTGCTGCTCTTCCTGCTCAACGCGGTCTGGACCGGGATCGGCGGCGCGCACGCGGGCGACAATCCCTGGGACGCCGACTCGCTCGAGTGGGCGACATCGTCCCCGCCGCCGAACTACAACTTCCAGTACACGCCGAGCGTGGATAGCCGTTACCCGCTCTGGCAGCGCGGTGAGCGGACGGAGGCCGTCGTGGTCGAGCTGAGGAGTGATCGCCGCGAGACGACGACGACCAGCGTCGTGGACGCCATCCCCGAGTCCCGGCTCGTGCTCCCGGGGCCCACGCCGGTGCCGTTTCTCACGGCCGTGGCCATCGGCTTCACCTTCCTCAGCGTCCTCGCCGATCCCTGGCTCGTCCCCGTGGGCGCCCTGCTCACCTACGCCGCGCTGGTGGCCTGGACCTGGCCCTCCGGCGGCGGCAGGGCCGAGCAGCCCGGAGGAGCGGCGTCGTGAGTCCGGCACGCGTGATCCCGGCGGCCGATCTCCCGGCCGAAGTCGCCGGTCCGGGATCGCCCGTATGGTGGGGGATGATCCTGCTCGTCGCCATCGAGACGACGGTCTTCGCCACCCTCATCTCGAGCTTCTTCTACCTCCAGCTGATGGCGCCGGAGTGGCCGCCGGCCGACGTGCGGCCGCCCGACCTGCTCCTGCCGCTGGTGAACACGGGCGTCCTCCTTACGAGCACCGCCTCCATCTACTGGGCGACCCGGGGGATCAAGAAGGGTGACCAGCGCCGGTTGAAGATCGGGCTCGGCATCGGGGTCGTCCTCGAGACCGTGTTCTTCGTCATCAAGCTCATGGTCTCGGGGGGCATCCGGCACGGCTTCACCGACCACGCCTACGCCTCGATCTTCTGGACGATCAGCCGGCTGCATACCGGCCACGTCCTGGCGGCGATCCTCATGGGCTCGGTCGCGGAGATCCTGGCGCTGCGCGGCTACTTCACGGAGCAGCGGCGGGTCGGCGTGGACGCCGTGAACATCTACTTCCAGTTCGTGGCCTTCATCTGGCTGCCCGTGCTCCTGGTGCTCTACCTGCTCCCGCACTGGAGCTGAGCGGATGATCACCACGACCGATCACGCGGACGCCGGGGGGCGGCTCCTGCCGCTGTGGTTCGCCGTGCTCGGCCCGCCCGTGATCTGGGCCGCGCGCTTCGTCCTGAATTACGCCCTGGTCCCGTACACCTGCGCCGCCGATGCGGTTCTGCTGCTCCAGCTGGTCACCGTGGTGGCCCTGCTCGGCGTCGCGTGGGCGGGGCTCGTGGGGTGGAGCCGGTGGCGGCGCGCCGGGCGGAGCACGCAGGTCGAGTTCGGCGGCGCCGAGGCGCGGGCGCGCTTCATGGCCCTGGTCGGCGTGCTCGGGAGCGGGCTGTTCTTCGCCGTGATCGTGGCCGAGGCGCTGGCCATCTTCTTCATCCCGCCCTGTCAGACGGGAGGGGCTCCGCTGTGATCCATCGCGGGCCCGACGCTGGAGTAGCCGCTGGGCCGGGCCGGCGCTCCCCTGTGCAGCTCGGCGGTGAAGGACCGGCGGGGCCCGCCCGGCGATCTGGGATCGTTTGCCCGGGCCCTGACGCGGCCCTATTCTGGCCCGGTCGGCACTTCTTCCAGCCCGGAGGCCCATGGCGAGTATGGATGACGCCGCCGAGGGGCGACGTCGCTTCCTCGCGCGACTGGCGCTGGCGGTCTCGGGCCTTGCCGCGCTCGCGGCTGCGGTTCCGCTCGTCGCGTATTTCGTCCGACCGGCGCGATCGGCGGCCGCCGCCTGGCGGGATCTCGGCGCCGTCGGCGATTTCGCCCCCGGCCTGACCCGGAAGGTGGTGTACCCCACGCCCGACCCCGACCCCTGGGAGGGGACAGCGGTACGGAACGCGGCCTGGGTCCGCCGCGAGCTGGACGGGTCCTTCACGGCGTTCTCGATCTACTGCACCCATACCGGCTGTCCGGTGCGCTGGGTCGAGGAGGGCGGTCTGTTCCTCTGCCCCTGCCACGGCGGCGTCTTCGATCGCGACGGTGATGTCTCCGCCGGACCGCCCCCGCGGCCGCTGGATCGCCCCGTTGTACGTGTACGGAACGGGCGGGTGGAGATCGAAGTGGCGGATGTACCCACCCCCGGCTGAGCCCCGCCCATGAAGCTCCGGGCGCGGCTCTGGAGATGGGCGGACCATCGACTCGGCCTCGGCAAGATCTGGCGCGTCGTCGCCAAGCACGGGGTCCCCCCCGAGACCACGTCCGCGAGATACGGCTGGCTCTACGTGCTCGGGTTCGTCACGCTCGGCATCTTTCTGCTCCAGATCCTGACCGGCGCGGCGCTGGTGACGCGCTACATCCCGGCGAGCGAGAGCGCGTTCGAGAGCATTCGCATCCTGACGGGCGAAGGCTGGTCGGGACGGATGATCCGCGGCATGCACTACTGGGGGGCCTCCGCCATGATCCTGTTCATGGCGTTCCATCTCGCACGGGTCTTCCTGACGGGGTCGTACAAGTATCCGCGCGAGGCCAACTGGATCACCGGCGTGCTGCTGCTGGTCCTCGTCCTCGCCATGGGCTTCACCGGCCAGCTCCTGCGCTGGAACCAGGACGGCCTCTGGGGCGTCGTCGTCGCATCGCAGTACGCCGGACGGGTCCCCTTCATCGGCGACTTCCTGAAGCGGCTGATCCTGGCCGGCGATGTGGTCGGCGGCGCCACCCTGAGCCGCTTCTTCGCGCTGCACGTCGTGATCATGCCGCTCATGATCCTCGCGCTGGTCGGCATCCATCTCGCCCTGGTGCAGTACCACGGGATCTCGGAGCGACCCGTGCCCGGGGAGCCGGTGGAGACGGCGACCTACCGGCAGAAGTACGACGAACTGCTCGAGCGGGAGGGCAAGCCCTACTGGCCGGACGCCGCGTGGCAGGAGATGGTGGCGATCTCGGCCGTGGTGCTGGGCATCATGGTGCTGGCCGCGTTCCTCGGTCCCCGCCCGCTGGGGCAGCCGCCGGACCCCGCGTCCGTCCCGTCCCACCCACGGCCGGACTGGTTCCTGATGTGGTACTACGCCCTGCTGGCGGTGAAGCCGCGGGGGTTCGAGCACGCCACGATGGTGTACCTGCCGATCGTCACGTTCCTCGTCCTGATCCTGCTACCGCTCGTGCGCTCCACGGGGGAGCGGGCGCTGTCGAAGCGCCCCATCGCGGTCGCCGCCGCGGCCGCGGTCGCGCTGTCGCTCGGCACGCTCACGGTCATCGGCTATCGCGGTCCGTGGGTCCCGGACCTCGATACGCCGCCCTTCACCGCCGCCGAGCTCGGCGACGTCCCGGCGGACGCCGCGACCGGCGCCCTCCTGTTCCACAGCCACGGCTGCCAGTACTGCCACGCGGTAATGGGGCGCGGCGGCCAGTGGGGTCCCGAGCTGACGGACGTGACACAGCGGCTGGCGCCCGGTGTCATCACCGAGCGGATCGTCAAGGGGTTCGGTGAGATGCCCTCCTTCCGCTCCCAGCTGACGGCCGAGGAGCTCGCGGCCATCCTCGCCTTCCTCGCCGCGGCGGCCGAAAACGGGTCGTAGCTCGACGATGGCGGGCGAGGAGCTGCCGGCCGATTGTCCGCAGGGTCGCGGGCGGCGCTCAGTCCCGCTTCTCCGCTGCGTCCCGCCGCGGATAGGACATCACCGCGGGTGTGGCCGAGGCGCCGTGGACGAGCACGGACAGGGCGATGGCCATGCTGGCCGCCTCCCAGACCACCTGCTCCCCCGTCAGGTGCATGGCCTGGAGCGAATAGAAGATCGCGGCCACGCCGATCGGTCCGAACCATGCGGCGAAGCGCACATCCTTCCAAGTGGCGAGAAGCGGCACGAAGCGCCCGAGGAAGAGGAACGTCGGCGGCCGGCGCAGCGCCAGGATCGCCAGCGCCAGGAGCGGCAGCACCAGTCCCGAGGCATACCATGCGCGCCATGGCAACATGGCGCCGAACAGGAGTAGAACAGGGAAGCCGGCGAGCCGGTTCACCGCCTCCTGCACGCCCGCCTGCTCGTGCTCATCCCGCTCGTTCGCCCGGACCCGGAACGCGAGCCCGGCCGCGAACACGGCCAGGAGCCCGCCGCTGCCGGCGAGCTTCACCGCGCCGAGCACCGCGGCGGTCAGCGCGATGCTGATGGTCAGTCGCGAAGTGTGCTCCGCGTAGTCGCGGTCGTGAGCCCAACTCTCGATCCGCCCGGCCGCCGAGCCGAGCAGGAGCCCGAGGACGACTGCCCCGGCCGTTTCCCACAACAGTGTCCGCAGCACCCAGTCTCGCAGCCCCGCCGCCGCCGGCAGCGTGAGCAGGAGGGCCGGGAGCATCACGAAGGGATAGGCCAGCCCGTCGTTTGCGCCCGCCTCCGCGGTCAGTGCGGACCTCACATCGTCCGGAATGTGACGCCGCGCGGTGGTTCCGGTGACGATCGCGCCGGCCAGGACTGGGTCCGTCGGCGTTACCGCGGCCCCGAGCAGCAGCGCGACGAGGAAAGGGACGGGCAGGAACGCCCAGGCGAGGAGCGTGCTCGCAGCCCACATGCCGACCATGCCCGCACCCAGCAGGAGTCCGGCGGTCGCCACGTGCCTGCTGAAAAAGCGCTTGGGAAGCCGGAGCGCCGCCGCCATCACGGCCATGGCCACGGCGAGGCGCGCGAGCTCCCGCAGGATGGCCCCGGGATCACCCCATTCCGATAGGTCCAGAAGATCCAGCCCCGCCGGCCCGACCGCAGCCCCGAACAGCATCGCGATCATCGGCTCGGACACGAACCGCGCGCGCGAGTTGACGTACCCCGCGCTCAATCCGAGCAGGAGCACCAGCGTGCCGATCAGCGCCAGCGAGAGATTGATCTGGGACATGGGCGCCGGTCCCGCGCCGGTGGTCTAGACTCCGCGCACCCTCACGGCCGCCGACACCCTCTGGATCGCGACCATGAACGCGGCGGTGCGCAGCGACACCCGGTGCTGCCGCGCCATCTCCCCGACCGCGTCGTAGGCGCTCTCGATGATCGCGCGCAGCTCCTCGTCCACCTTGGCCGCGGTCCACCGGAACTGCTGGAGGTTCTGGACCCACTCGAAGTAGCTGACCGTCACGCCGCCGGCGTTGGCCAGGATGTCGGGAATCACCTTGATCCCCCGCTCCTCCAGCAGCGCGTCCGCGGCCGGCGTGGTGGGCGCGTTGGCGCCCTCCACCACGAGCTTCGCCCGCACGTGACGCGCGTTCCACTTGTGGATCACGTCCCCGAGCGCCGCCGGGATCAGCACGTCCACCTCCAGCTCCAGCAGATCGTTGTTCGTGATCCGCTCGCCGCCGTCGTAGGCGACGACGCTCTCGCCGCTGGCCGTGATCTCCCGGAGCCGGCCGATGTCCAGGCCATCGCCCGCGTGGATCCCGCCCTCGACATCGCTCACGGCGACCACACGGGCGCCCAGCTCCTCCAGGAAGTGCGCGCTCCACGAGCCGACGTTGCCGAACCCCTGCACGGCCACGGTGGCGCCCTCCAGGTCGATCCCCGCATCGGCGGCCGCGCGGGCGGTCACGAAGGCGACGCCCCGCCCCGTCGCCGAGTTGCGTCCCGGAGACCCGCCGACCTCCAGCGGCTTGCCCGTGACCACGGCGGGGGTGAAGCCCCGGAACTTCGAGTATTCGTCCACGATCCACGCCATGACCTGCGGCGTCGTGTTCACGTCCGGGGCGGGGATGTCCTCGTTGGGTCCGATGAACTGGTGGATCCGCTCGATGAAGGTGCGGGTGATCCGCTCGAGCTGCGCATTCGTCAGCTTCTTCGGGTCCACGTCGATCCCGCCTTTTGCCCCGCCGTACGGGATGTCGACCACGGCGGTCTTCCACGTCATCAGCGATGCCAGCGCCCGCGCCTCGTCCAGGTCCACGTCCGGATGGTAGCGCAGCCCCCCCTTCATCGGGCCCCGGGCGTTGTTGTGCTGCACGCGGTAGCCGTGGAAGGTCGTGATGGCCCCGTTGCCGTCCAGCAGCGGGATCTCCACCATCAGCTCGCGGTACGGCGTCTTGAGCGCCACCTGGAGGTGGTCCGGCAGCTCCAGTCGGCGGGCCGCGCAGTCGAACTGGAAGTTGACCGCCTCGAATGGCGTCAGCTCGTCCGCGGCCGGCTGCTCCACCTCGCCCGCCGGCGACTCCGCCGTCCGCAGCGCCGCACGCTCCGCGGCCCGCATCAGCTCCTCCCGGTCCGAAGCCGCTCCGGCTTCCGCACCGACGTCCGGCTCCGCCGTGGTCCCTGTTCCATCGCTCATCCCTCCGGCTCCTCCAGCTCGCGTTCAATGGTCCGCAGCGTCGCGGTGCGCGCGCCCGCGCGCAGCATCTCGTCGAGCGCCGCCGCCTGGTCCCCCTCCCGTGCGTCGATCCCGCGCACGGCGTCCAGGAGGACCACCGGACGGAACCCCTGCGCCGCCGCGTCCAGCACCGACGCCCGGACGCAGTAGTCCGTGGTCAGCCCGCCCACGAACAGGCGGCGGATCCCCCGTTCCTTCAGCGACTCCCCCAGTTCCTGCCCCGCGTCCGATTCCGCCTCGAACGCCGAGTAGCCGTCATCGGTAGGATCGGTCCCCTTCGATACGACGGTGGCGTCGTCGCCCAGCGCGAGGTCCGGGTGAAAGGCCGCGCCCTCGCTTCCCGCGACGCAATGCGGAGGCCATGGGCCGCCCCCCGCCTCGAAGTGGGACGTCTTCGCGGGGTGCCAGTCGCGCGAGGCGTAGACGGGGAGGCCCCGGCCGCTGAACGCCTCGATATAGGCGTTCAGCACGGGCACCACCCGGTCGCCTTCCGGCACCGCCAGCGAGCCGCCCGGGCAGAAATCATTCTGTACGTCCACGATCAGCAGTGCGTCTCCTTCGGCCATCCTCTTATCCTCCTGCCTCTCCGGTCACATGGGCGCCCCCGCCGAACGTATCCGGACGCCCCGCGCATGGCACGGATATAGCGACGCTGTTTGTGGTTCGGCGGGTCGCATTTCACAGGGGCACGAGTGGAGGAAGGATCATGCCGACGGCTGGTGAGCGAGCGCCGGAGTTCACACTCCGGGGGGTGGATGGTGAGGGTGATGAGGTGGAAGTGCGGCTCGCGGACCTGCGCGGCAGGCGCGTCGTCCTGTACTTCTATCCCAAGGATGACACGTCGGGATGCACCACTCAGGCGTGCGCGATCCGGGACGCCTGGCCGGAGTTCGGCGCCGCGGAAGCGGTGGTTCTGGGTATCAGCCCGGACGATGTCGACTCCCACCGGCGGTTCGGCGCGAAGTACGACCTCCCGTTCACGCTCCTGGCGGATCCCGACCATGAGGTGGCGGAGGCCTACGGCGTATGGAAGGAAAAGTCGATGTACGGCCGCAAGTACATGGGGGTGGAGCGCACGACGTTCCTCATTGATGCGGACGGCACGATCGAGCGCGTCTTCCCGCGGGTGAAGCCGAACGAGCACGCGGAGGACGTCCTGGCCGCACTCGAGGGCTGAGAAGCGGTGCGAGAGCCGGACAGGAACGAGAACGGCTGGTTCGGTGCGGTGGCGCGCACGATGTCGGATGGGCTGCTGGTCATGGACGCGGACGCGCGCATCGTGTTCGTGAACGAGGCGATCCGGGCGATCTTCGGCTACGAGCCGGATGAGCTGGTGGGTGAGTCCGCTGCCCGCCTCTTCGCCGACGGCGAGGAGCACGCCCCTCCCGCCGCGCTGAGCCGCCTCCCCGGAACCCCCGATGCCTCTTCGAACGGCAACCGGTTCGAGGTGTCCGGAGTCCGCGCCGACGGCGCCCGGATCCTCCTCGAAGTCACGTACGGCAGGGTCCGTCAGGGCGGTGAGCGGTTCTTCACCGCCCTCCTCCGGGACATTTCCGAGCGCCAGCGGACGGATTCCCGCCTCCGCCTCCAGGCGCGGCTCCTGGACGCCGTGGGCGAAGCGATCATCGCCACCGATCCGGCCGGCCGGATCCTCTACTGGAACGCGGGTGCGGAGCGGCTCTATGGGTGGCGCTCGGAAGAGGTGGTCGGTCGCCCCGTCGAGGAGGTGACCCCCACCGAGATGTCGCGACCGCAGGCGCGGGAGATCATGGGGCGGCTCAGGGAGGGTGAAAGCTGGACGGGGGAGTTCATGGTGCGGGACCGTACCGGCCGCGCGTTCCCCGTCCTCGTGACCGACTCGCCCGTCCTGGATGACGAGGCCGGCCTCATCGGAATCATCGGCGCCTCGATGGAGATCACGGACCGGAAGCGGGCGGAGGAGGCGCAGCGCTTCCTGGCCGAAGCGGGACGGCTGCTCGCGTCTTCACTGGATCACGAGGTGACGCTCGGCCGCGTGTCCCGGCTGGCCGTGCCGATGCTCGGTGACTGGTGCGTGGTCCACCTCCTCGAGAACGACCGCCCGATGGCCGTGGCGCACTGCACGCCGGGCAGGCGCGACGAGGACACCGACGACCTGGAGGCGGTCCTTACAGGGACGGATGGTCTTCTCGCTCAGGTCCTCCCCTCTACCGACCCGGTCCGCCTCGGCCCCGGGCACCCGGCCTGCACCGAGGACACGCAGGCGCGGCTGCGGGAGCTGAAGATCCGGGAGCTCCTCGTCGTGCCGCTCCAGATCAGGGGTGAGCCGCTCGGCGTCATGACGTTCGGTCGGCCGGGCGGCGGCCAGCCCTACGGCGTGGAGGATCTCCGGCTTGCCCACGAGCTGGCGGGGCGCGCCGCTTCCGCCATCGACAACGCCCGGCTGTACCGGGACGCGGAGGAGAGCGATCGTGCGAAGACGGACTTCCTTGCCGTGGTGTCCCACGAGCTGCGCACCCCTCTCAACGCCATCACGGGGTACGCGGAGCTGCTCACCGGCGGGGTCTCCGGGCCGCTGAACGACAAGCAGCGGGGGCAGATCGAGCGTATCGGTGTGAGCGCGCGGCACCTGGCCCACCTGATCGACGAGATCCTCACCTACGCCCGGATGGAGGGAGGCCGGGACACCCTGGAGCCCGCGCTCACCGACGTCGGTGAGACGGTCCGGGACGCCGTGTCGGTGCTCCGGCCGGCGGCCGACGGAAAGGGGCTCGAGCTCTCCATCGACGCCGCCACCCACGGGCCGGAACTTGTGACGGACCCCGGCAAGCTCCGGCAGATCGTGATGAACCTGGTGAGCAACGCGGTGAAATACACGGACGAGGGCCACGTGCGGGTGGCGATCCGCCAGCTCGAGGACGGAATCGAGCTGACCGTGAAGGACAGCGGCGTCGGCATCCCGACCGAAGAGCAGGAGCGGATCTTCGAGCCGTTCCGCCAGGTTCAGGCGCCCAACACGCGCACGGTAGGCGGCACCGGGCTGGGGCTGAGCGTAAGCCGCCGCCTGGTCCAGGTCCTCGGAGGCAGAATCAGCGTGGAGAGCACGCCCGGGACGGGCAGCACGTTCACCGTGTGGCTCCCGAAGGATCCCCCCGACGGTCGATGATTCGACCCTTACGCGACCGCCTCCGTCCTCACCGCCGTGCCGTAGCACAGGATCTCCGCGGCGCCGCTCATGATCATCGAAGTCTGGAACCGGACGCAGACGACCGCGTCCGCGCCGAGGGAGCGGGCGTCCTCGACCATGCGGTCGATGGCCTGCTCCCGCGATTCTCCCATCATCTTCGTGTACTCGTGGATCTCTCCGCCCGCGATGCCCCGGAAAACGGCCATGACGTCCTTGCCGATGAACCGGGAGCGGATCGTATTCCCCCGCACCAGCCCCAAGTTCTCGATGATGCGGCGCCCTTCGATCTCCGACGTCGTACAGACGATCATCGCTCGATGCTCCGGTACGGATCCGACTTGAGGTCGTGGAGGCGGTCCAGGAGCGCGCTAAGCAGCAGCATCGCCAGCCCCACGACGACCGCGCTCGTCGACAGCTTCTCCCACATCGCATCGGCGCTGGTCAGGTATGCATACACCCCGTACGCCATCCAGATGACCGCGCCGAGGATGAACAGGATCCAGCCCAGTGGCCGCGCGATGGCGCGGCTGACCGGCGTCCATACCGTGCCCGCATCCTTCATGTGCTCCCCCAGCGATTCCAGGTCGGTCTTCATCCGGCTGTACAGCAGGTAGTCCCTCCGGAGCTCGGTGTCGCTCTCCAGGGCCGCTTCGACCGCGAGCATCCGCTCCGGCTCCAGCTCGCCATCGATGTAGCGCATCAGCTCTTCGTGCGTGATCACGGGTATTCGACTCCCATCGCCTCCAGCGCTTCCTTCAGCGCCCTGCGCGCGTGGAACAGCCGGCTGGCGACGGTCCCCTCCGGGACTCCCGTCGCCTGGGCGATCTCCCCGTAGCTGAGCCCCTGGATCTCCTTCAGAACCAGGACCTCCCGGTGATCCACGGAGATCCGGCCGAGCCCCTCCCACAGGATCTCCCGTGCCTCGCTCCGGCGACGGGCCCGGTCCGGCCCGCCCTCGGCCGGCAGCCGCTGCGTCAGCACCGTGTCGATCCGCCGCACCTGGAAGCCCGCCTTTCTCCGCCTCAGCTCGTCCCTGCACTGGTTGCGCAGGATCTGGAGGAGCCAGGGCCGGAAGCTGCGCTCCAGGTCGAACCGGTCGAGCGCGGCGTACGCCTTGATGAAGGTCTGCTGTACCGCGTCCCGCGCCGCGTCGGCGTCGCCCAGCATCCCCAGCGCCACGCGCTGGGCCACCGGCTCGTACGCCCGCACCAGCGGCTCGTAGAAGCGGGGCTGCCCGGCGAGGCACTTGCGAACCAGCTCCGCGTCGAGGGCCTGCTGCTCATTCATCGAGTACGGCGGGTGTCCGGGAGATCTTCAATGCGCGGGAGGATCGTCCGCCCGAGCGGCGGGGGTCACGCCCAGCCCCGGCTCGGCGTTGAACCGGATCGAGCCGTCCTCGTTCATCCCCGGTCCGCGGTGAGGGTCCTCGGCGAGGAGGAGGGCGCCATCGAGGTCCAGGTAATCCATCAGGGGCGCGAGCTGGACCGCTGCGGCGATCCCGAGCGTGCTCTCCACCATGCAGCCGAGCATCACGATGAGGCCATGGGCCCGTGCCATCTCCGCCATGCGACGGGCCTCGAGGAGGGAGCCGGCCTTAGCGAGCTTGATGTTGATCCCGTCCACGGCCCCGACCAGCCGGGCAACGTCCGTTGCGGTCTCGCAGGACTCGTCCGCGACGATGGGGAGGCGCGCCCGGCGGCGCAGGAGCCGGAGGCCCCGGTGGTCGTCGGGGTGGAGCGGCTGCTCGACGAACGCCACGCCCATTGCCTCCAGCATGGGCATGTGGCCGAGCGCCTCCTTGGCGGTCCACGCCGTGTTCGCGTCCACGTACAGCAGGGCGTCCGGGGCCTCGTCCCGGATGGCGGCGAGGCGGGCTTCGTCGTCGGGACGGCCGACCTTGATCTTGAGCACCGGGCGGCGCGCAGCCTGGCGGGCCTTCTCCCGCGTCTCTTCCGGGCCTGCCATGCCCAGCGTGAATGAGGAGAGGGGCGCCGTGGCGGGGTCCAGTCCCCAGAGACGCCAGACCGGCTGGCCGAGGCGCTTGCCCGCGAGGTCGTGGAGGGCCGCGGAAATGGCCGAGCGCGCGGCCGGATTGCGGCGCACGGCCACCTCCAGTGCCCCCTCGATGCGGGCGAGGCTGAAAGGATCCTCCTCCTCCATCACCGTCGCGTACCGGGGGAGGACCGCCGCCACCGTCTCGGCGGTTTCGCCGTAGAACACGTTCGGCGCGGCCTCACCCATTCCGCTGACGCCGTCGTCGGCGATCAGCCGGACGCGTACGTTGCGGCGGCCGTGCGGGTCGGAAGGACGGGCGATGTGGAAGGGCTCGCTGGTGCGAAGCTCGAGGATGTCGTATTCCAGGCGCATGGCTCCAAGGTAACAACTCCGGGACGCTGGAGCAGCAGACCACCACGACGGCCGGCGGACGCGGCGCGAGGGCGGGGAATGACGGTACAGAAGCACCCGACGCGGGCCGGCATCGTCGTCGCCCTCGGGGCGGTCTATCTCATCTGGGGCTCGACCTATCTGGCGATCCGGTTCGCTGTGGAGACGCTGCCCCCGTTCCTGATGGCGGGGACCCGTTTCCTGGTCGCGGGCGCGATCCTCTATGCCTGGCGGAGGGCGGTGGGCTTCCCGAAGCCGACCGGTCGCCAGTGGCGGGGCGCGCTGGTCGTGGGGGGTCTCATGCTGCTCGGCGGGAACGGCGGCGTGGTCTGGGCGGAGCAGTTCGTGGAATCGGGGACCGCGGCGCTGATCGTCGCCACGGTCCCGCTCTGGATGGTGCTTATGGACTGGCTGCGGCCGGGCGGTGTCGCGCCGCGGCCGGGCGTGTGGGTCGGCGTGCTCGTCGGCCTGGCCGGCGTGCTCGTGCTCCTGGGCAGCCCCGACGCGGGCGACCGGTACGTCGCCGGCTGGCTCGTCCTGGTGCTGGCGTCGATCGCGTGGTCGGCCGGGTCCCTCTACTACCGCAGCGCCGCCCTTCCGGCGCCGCTGCTCGCCACGGGCATGCTGATGCTCACCGGCGGAGCGATGCTGCTGCTGGTCGGCCTGCTCGCCGGAGAGGTGGGGCGGCTGGACCCGTCGTCGTTCTCCCGGAAGTCCCTCCTGTCCCTCCTCTACCTGATCCTCGTCGGCTCCCTCCTCGGATACAGCGCCTACGTCTGGCTGCTCCGCGCCGCCTCACCCGCGCTGGCGTCCACGTACGCGTACGTGAATCCCGTCGTGGCGGTCTTCCTGGGGTGGCTGCTCGCCGGCGAGCGGCTCACCGGCCGGATCGCCATCGCCTCGGCCGTGATCGTCGGCGCGGTGGCGCTGATCACCCGCGCCCGACCGCGCCGCGTGGCGGCGGAGGAGCGGCACGGGACATGAATCGGCTGCCGCGCGACCCCACCGCACCGGAGCGCAAGTGAGCGACGAAGAACGGCCCGAGTCCGAGGGATCGGAGCAGGACGAAAAGCCGGACGACTCCCGCGAGGACATCCAGCTCCGCTCGGCGTTCCGCCACTCCGTCGAGGAGGGGATGGCGCGGCTCCATCGGTCCTG
>JAHWKI010000090.1 GCA_019347975.1 Gemmatimonadota bacterium | reverse complement strand
CCCCCGTCCATCAGCCGGGCGATGACGAGCGGCCGGACGTCGGGCACGAGGGGGGTTCGAGCGCCGCGGCGGCGTCGAAGTTGTAGGGCGCGCGGAACGCGCTACAACCGCTCGCTGGGGCTCGCCTAGAGACCGGCTCGCTGGGGCTCGCCTAGAGACCGGCTCGCTGACGCTCGCCCTGGCGCTGTCGAACGTTTCTGTTGTTTCAGGGCGGCGCGCAGCGCCGACCGTTTCTAGCTCGCCGCAGGCGAGCGGTATCTAGCCGGGCGAAGCCCGGCGGTATCTCCTGCACCGCGCAGATGCGTCAGTTCAATCCATTCCGCCCCTTGCACTTACGCGTTTACGCCCCCCACTGGCACAGCCTTCGCAACCTCTGCTCCCGTGATCACCAGTGAGACGGGGACGATGAACCCGGCGACCGCAATACCCAGAGCGAGCATGCTCGACCTCGCGCCGCACTTCGGCGACGATGCACGGGCGCACGTCTTCGCGGAGTTCCTGCAGAAGCATCGCGGGGAGGCGCACGTCGTCGCGGTGCAGGACTTCCCGGACCCCGATGCCATCTCCTCGGCGCTGGCGTACCGGACGATGGCGGAGGTATTCGACATCGAGGTCGACATCGTGTACGAGGGGCGGATCAGCCACCAGGAGAACCTGGCGCTGGTGCACATCCTCTCGATCGACCTGATCCGCTTCACCGAGGCGCTCCCGCTGGACCGCTACGACGGAGCCGTCTACATCGACAACCAGGGGACGACGACGCGGCTGACCGACCGGTTCGTCGAGCTGGACGTGCCGGCCATCGCCGTGATCGACCATCACGCCCCTCAGGGCATCCTGCACCCGGAGTTCACGGACGTCCGGCCGGTCGGCGCGGCGGCGACGATCCTGACGGACTACCTCCGGAGCGAGGAGATCGTGACGCTGGACGCCGACAACCAGGCGCACATCAACCTCGCTACGTCGCTGGTGCACGGGCTGCGGACGGAGACGAACGGGCTGGTGCGGGCGGGGGCGGACGAGCTGCTGGCGGCGTCGTACCTGAGTCGTCTGATGGACCCGGAGCTGCTCGAGTCCATCATGCAGGTGCAGCGGTCCCACGGGACCATGGACGTGATCGAGACGGCGCTCTCGGACCGGCACGTGAAGGGCGGGTACAGCATCGCGGGCGTGGGCTACCTCCGTCACGCGGACCGGGACGCGGTGCCGCAGGCGGCCGACTTCCTGATGACGGAGGAGAACGTCCACACCGCCATCGTCTACGGCATCGTGCAGGGCGAGGGCGAGCGGGAGCAGGTGGTGGGGAGCGTCCGGACGGGGAAGGTGACGCTCGACGTCGATCAGTTCCTGAAGTCGGCGCTGGGCAGCGACTTCCGCGGCCGCCACTACGGCGGAGGCCGCGAGCGGGCGGGCGGCTTCGAGATCCCCGTGGGGTTCCTCGAGGGAACGCACGACCCCGAGCACATGCGGCTCAAGTGGGACACGTTCAACCGCCAGATCCGCAACAAGCTCCTGTCCGCCGCCGGGATCGAGTCGGAGGAGGAGGATTAGAGGGCTCGCTGCGCTCGCCGGGAGACGGCGGTCAGGCCGTGAAGATCTCCCACACGCACTTCTCGTCGTCCCGACTCTGACAGCTCACGTGCTCGACCCGGGGCCGCTTGCCGATGGTGTCCGCGACCGACTGCTCGATGGCGGCCGAGTACAGGATGCAGGCGACGCCCCAGCGGTCGATCTTCGCGGTCACGGGGTTGATCATCTCCGCCGTGAAGGGGGTGCGCGTGATGCGGACGGGGACGCCGCCGCCGATGCGGAGCAGGAGCCGGCGGAGGGTGCGCTTGGCCGCGCGCGCGGCGAGGGCGCCGGGCAGGAAGCGGGCGAGGGCGGCGAAGCGGTAGAGGGGCCTGCCGCGGTGCTGCCTCGCGATGATCTGGCCGGCCGCGCGGAGGATGGGCTCGGAGTCGGGGCGGCGCAGGACGAGGCGCAGGAGGTCGCCGACCTCGGTGTAGGGGATGCGCTCCCCTCGCTTGCGGGCGATCCGGTAGCGATGGATCTGGCTCTCGACGACGCCGGTGAGGCCGAGCCGGCGGGGCAGGCTGGCGGTCAGATCCTCGTCCTCCAGCACTTCCGCGGGGCGGTCGTGCGTACGGACGGACTCGAGGATCGCGAGAGGCAGGTCGGCCCGGAAGCCGTCGCCTGTTTCTTGCGCTGCCGGAGCAGGCTGCGTTTCTTTGCCGGGTGCGCGGCGGCTGTCATTCATTCGCGGGAATCTAGGCTCAAGCAAGCGAGGTCGCCATGAACGAGCAATGCGTCTTCTGCCGGATCATCGCCGGAGAGGAAACGGTGAGCATCGTGCACGAGGACGACCGGGTGGTCGCCTTCATGGATATCCAGCCCTACAGCCCGGGTCACACGCTGGTGGTCTCGCGCCAGCACCACGGCGATCTCTTCGACGCTCCCGACGACCTGGCCGCCCACTGTCTTGCGGTGGCACGGCGGATCGGCGCGGGCATCAAGCACGCAACCGGCGCGCCGGCGCTCAACGTCTTCAGCGCGAACGGCGCGGCGGGCGGTCAGGACGTCCCTCACTTCCACCTGCACCTCATCCCCGTCCGTGAAGGGGAGCGGTTCGACCTCCAGCTCCCGAAATCCGATTCGCCGGTCCCGTCCCGCTCCGGCCTCGACGTAATGGCCGCGCGGATCGGACGCGCGGTCCACGAGGTGGAGAACGGCAACGAGCCTGGGCCGGCGAAGGCCGCGGCGGGGACCGTCGTCTGAAGCGTTATCCGCCGTTCGATCCACCGGAGTACGTCTCCTGGCAGCCTGACGCCGCCCTGGTCCGCGAGCTCGGAGAGCGCATCGATGCCGACGCCGCCCGGCGGGGGGTGATCGACGCTCTCGGTGAAGACGGTCTCCTCGGACTCTACGCCGGGATGGTCCGGACGCGCCTCCACGACATCGCGCTGAAGCGGTGGGTCCGGCAGGGCGTGATGTCGAAGGCGTGGCTGGGCACGGGCGAGGAGGCGGTCACGGTGGGGTGCGTCCACGCGCTGGACCGTGACCGTGACGTGGTGGCCCCCATGATCCGCAACGCCGGCGCGCTGCCGGAGATGGGGGTTCCGCTGGAGGACGTGTTCCACGGGGCGCTGGCGACGAGCCGCAGCGCGACCGGCGGCCGGGACGGCCACTTCGGCGACCTCTCCCGCGGCGTGCTCCAGCCCATCAGCCACGTCGGCGACATGGTCCCGGTGGTGACGGGGATCGCGCTGTCATTCAGGCAGCGGGGCGAGCCGCGGGTGGCGCTGACCTGGGTAGGCGACGGGTCCACCAAGACGTCGACGTTCCACGAGGGTGTCAACCTGGCGGCGGTGAAGCGCGTCCCCGCCATTTTCGTCATCCAGAACAACCAGGTGGCGCTGGGGACGCGGCTGGAACAGCACGGGTCCGGTTCGTTCGAGCACTGGCCGAAGATGTACGGCATGGCCGGCGCGATGGCGGACGGCAACAACGTGCTGGACGTCTACGCGGCCACCCGGCTCGCGGCGGACCGCGCGCGGTCCGGGGGAGGTCCGACCATGCTGGTCGTCGAGACGTTCCGCATGGGCGGGCACGCCACCCACGACGAGGCCGAGGCGCGCCGCACGTTCGACGCGGAGCTCTTCGAGCGATGGGGTCGTCGCGAGCCGATCGGTCTCTACGAGGAGTGGCTCAAGGGGCGTGGTGTGAAGGAGTCGACGCTCCAGGAGATCGAAGCCGGCATCACGGCAGAGATCGAGGCCGCCGCCGAAGCCGCCCGCGCCCGGCGCGATGAGCTCCTCCCCGAGCCGGCCTCGGCCGAGCTCGAGGGGTTCAGCCAGGGACGACAGCCAGGGCTTTCCTGGCGAATATCTTCGTAGACGGCCTCGGGTCGCTCCCTTGGGCACGTCTCATCGAGGGCGCGTCCGAGTGGGGGTGATTCCCGGGCGGGGCTGGATTCCGGGCTAATACGGGCTCTTTCACCCTGCGGTGGAGTGGGGGACATTGGGATAGCCACGGCCGGTGACGTGAACGGCCCACCCCCAGTCCCCCACTCCCCGGCGGCGGGTGGGCCGGCTGGAGGCCCCGGTACGTGAAGCGCCCGCGAGCCACCCCCACGTCGACGTCCGGGCGCAAAAGCGTCCGCTAGACCAGCCCTACCGACCGTGCGAGACCGAGGAAATCCTCCAGGATGCGGTGTGTCAGCCCCCAGATCACGTACTCCTGGTAGCTGAGCGCCGGGAAGGCGCGGGACTCGCCTTCGAGCTCGATCAGTAGCTCGTCCACCGCCTCCTCGCTGGCCAGGTGCGGGAGTGGCACCCACAGCGCGGTCTCCACTTCGGCGGGGGCCGGTGTGATCGTCGCCCGGGGGTCCACCACGGCGACCCAGGGGCTCACCATGATGGAGAAGCGGCGACGGGAGCCGGGGCGGACCTCTTCCAGCTCCCCCAGGACCGCCGCGGGGTCGACGACGAGCCCGGTCTCCTCCCTCGTCTCTCGCAGCGCGGTCGCCAGGAGGGTCGCATCCCCGGTCTGGCGCCGACCGCCGGGGAGCGCCATGTGCCCCGACCAGGGATCCCCCTCCTTCTCGGCCCGCTTGATCAGCAGCAGCTCCAGCGGGTCCGTAGGGCGCAGCGTCAGGAGCACGGCGGCCTGCGACAGGGACGCGTCGCGCGGCAGGGGAGTCAGCGGACGCTCCTCCAAGGCGCGGCGGAGCGTCACCAGCCGCGGGTCGCGGCGGGGGTCGAGCCCGGAGTCGGGGGCGGGGTCGTCCACCCGGGGAGCGTCTGCCATGGTCGTGATTCTGGAGTTCAGGGCGCTGGCGTGCAAACGGAGCATTCACGGCTCTCCGCGGTATCAGAGGAAGGCGAGGAACGGCGCGAGAGAGGCCCATGGCGAGTCCCGACCGGAAGAGGAAGATCCTGGAGCTCCACGGCTTCCGGTGCGTCTACTGCGCCGAGGTATGGCCGCCGGAGGAGCTCACGGTGGATCACGTCGAGCCGCGGGTGAAGGGCGGGGACCATTCGGAGGGCAACCTCGTCGCGTGCTGCGCCGCCTGCAACCGCGAGAAGGCGGGGCTGGCGGCGTGGTCCTTCTTGGCGAGCCGGCCCGTCCAGCGGGCGAATTTCCTGCTGCACGCGCGCTGGGTCTGGCCGCGGCTGCGGCGGGCGGTGGAGGAGGCGGTCTAATGCAACCATCCCGTTCCGTCCCTCATCTGTTTATGTTAGGTGCGCCTCCGGTCTCTCCCGCCGGCCAGATGCCAACACGAACCATCCGAGGAACCCGATGATGGGATTCCACAGAGCCAGAGCGGTACGTCCGCGCCTGGCCACAGCGCTGTTCATGGCGCTCGTGGCCTTTGCGGTGGCGTGCGGCCCCATGGACGGAGGGGGCTTCGCGTCGGACGTGGAGAGGGACCTGGGAGCCGGCCGGGCGTACGCGTCGTGGCTGCTGGACCAAGCCGCGGGAGACCCGACGATCCCGGAGGCGGTGGCGGCGGGATACCTGGAGCGTCAGCGGCTGGGGCTCGGGAGCCCGTTCCGTCTGATCGAGCACGCGCTGCTGGACCCGCGGCTGGAGACGCCGGAGCGGGAGCGGCTGGCGTGGGCGCTGCTGGCGCGCACGCTGAGGGCGGAGGGGCACCAGCTGGACGCGCGGGTGCTGGCGCCGGACGGAGACCTGGGCGTGGCGGTGAGCCATCTCGAGCTCGTGGAGGGGGCGATCCGCGGATCGGTCGACCCGGACGCCGGGGCGCTGGCGGTGCGGCTGGCGTACGCCATGGCGGCGGCGGAAGGGAACATCCCGCGCCGGTACCCCCGGTACGTGGCGCAGGCGGCCGCGCTGATCCGGGACCGGGTGGTGGCCGCCAGGGACGCGGACCGGCTGCTCCGGACCGCTGGCGATGTCGCGGACCCGCTGGCGCTGGTCACGGTGTGGCGAGTCGAGCGGCGGTTCGCGGTGGAGCGACCCAGCATGCTGGCGGCTCCGCAGGACGTGGAGCGGGAGGCGATCGCGCTGGCGCCGCGGCTGGCGGACGCGGTCCGTGAGATCTCCGATCGGCCGCGCCGCGGCCCGGTGGTCCGGACGACGCCGCCCCCGTCGGGAACGCTCCTGCCTCCGGCAGCCGCCGAGCTGCTGGCGCGGCAGTCCCGGGCGTACGACGCGCCGCCTCAGACGCCCGTCCGCGTGGCGGTCCAGGCGCACCGCGGCTCGGGCGCGGTGCCGACCGACCCGTGGGGCCGTCAGGCCCGGGAGCGGTTCTTCGACGGAGCGGTGAACGAGGAGCGGCTCGCGGCCGAGTATGCGGTGCTGGAGCACCGCTCGTCGCTGGACGCGGGGCCGCGGCTGGCGGTGCTGAGCGCGGCCGTGGGACTCCGCGGGTACGCCCAGGAGCGCCCGTGGTTCCCGGGGTTCGAGGGTCCGAGCGCACGGGAGCTCGAGAACCGCTTCGGCCTCGCCTCCGTCACGTTCCCGGAGGACGTGCCGGCCCACTGGCGGCCGTACTACCGCCGCCTGCTGGCGACCTCGCTCTCGGACCTCCAGCGCGTCCTGCCGTCGCTGGACCTCCGAGGTCTCAACGTCCGGTTCGAGGCCCGCGCGGGGAGCCCGGGGACGCTGGCCGTCCACGACCCTCGCACCCGCACGATCCACATCCCGCCCGCCACGGGCGCCGGAACGCTCGCGCACGAGATCGCCCACGATCTGGACTGGCAGACGGCGCTCCGGCGGTACGGCGTGCGCGGCGACTACGCGACCGACCGGGCGGTGCGTCTGTCCGACGAGCGGCTGGCCCGCGTGCTCCGGGGCCTCACCGCCGCTTCGCTCACGGCCGCGGACAGCCCCGAGCAGCTCAGAGCGCACGCGAGCCGGCCGGCGGAGGTGTTCGCGCGCAGCGTCGACTGGTTCGTGGCCGTGGCCCTCGCCCGCGATGGCCGCCTGAACGGCTACCTCTCCTCCGTGCAGGACGACCTGCTCACGGGGTACGGGACCGTCACGCCACCGGACGTCACGGGGACCGCCGGGCAGTCGCTGATCGCGCTGCTGGACGACGTTGCGCCGGTCTATCCCTCCACCCGGCGGTGGTTCCTCGAGAGCTATGGCCGGCTGCGCGCGTTCACCGCGTACGACCTGGCCCGGCGCATCGTCGAGACGCCGCTGGACGGCGGCGAGCCGGCCCTCGGGCTGGACGCGGCGGCGACGACGCCGGGGGAAGTGGTGGCGGCGGAAGAGCCGGAGGACTCGGCGCGGCTCGCGCTGCCGGAAATGGCGAGGCTGGCGGGCGCCCTGGCGAGCCTGGACCAGCTCGCGGCGGTGCGGGACGCGGTGGGAGCGCGGGCGGACGGGACGTGCCGGGATATCCGCTACGACGAGCGGGGCGCCACGGCGCGTCGCCAGCTGATCACGATGGTGACGGAAGCGCGTGCACGCGGAATCGCGCTGGACGTGGCGGAAGAGCTGCTGGGGCAGCCGGGGCGGGCGTGGATGGCGGACCGGCTGGTGGGTCGCACCGGCGTGGCCGCGCCTTCGCCCGTGGCCGAAGCGCTGCTCCCGCTGGCGGAGCGGGCCCGGGGGATCCGGGGGGTGCGACTGGAAACGGCGCCCCTGCAGATCCAGCCACCGGCGGCGGACTGCGTGGACCTGCCGTTCCCGGTGGATTGATCGGGCTGGACAGCGGGGGCGAATCGAGCCAAGCAGGGTCGCCGGCCGTGCGCTACACCCCGGGCACGTCCGGGCCCCAGACGATCTTGTGGAGCTGGACCTGGTAGCGGACCGGCAGGCGGTCCTCCAGGATCCACGCGGCCAGGTCGGCGAACGACAGGTCGCCCCATACGGGTGAGAACAGGACCGCGCTCAGCGTCCCGTCCGCCAGGCGCCGGTCCAGCCCGCGCTCGCGGACGACGCCCCGGGCCCACTCGTAGTCCGGGCGATCGCGGATGACGAACTTGACCTCATCCCGCGCATCCAGGTGGTCCAGGTTGGACCACAGGTTCTTCGACGACTCGCCCGAGCCCGGGCACTTCAGGTCCATGATCACGTGGACCCGATCGTCCAGCGGCGAGATGTCGAAGGCGCCGGACGTCTCCACCAGCACGGTGAAGCCCTTCTCCAGCAGGCGATCCGCCAGCGTGAACGCGTTGCGATGGATCAGCGGCTCCCCGCCCGTGATCTCCACCAGCGGAGTGCCGATCTCCTCGACCCGAGCCACGATCCCGTCCAGCGACATCTTCTCGCCGCCATGGAACGCGTACTCCGTGTCGCACCACGCGCAGCGCAGCGGGCACCCGGTGAGACGCACGAAGGTGCACGGCATCCCGATCCAGGTCGATTCGCCCTGGATGGAATGGAAGATTTCGGTCACCCGGAGGGCGGGCTCGCCGCTGGCTCGCAAGAGGGCGGTCTGCGCCGCAAGAGGGTTCGCTTCGCTCACAAGAAGGCTCGCTTCGCTCGCAAGAAGGCTTCGCAAAAGGCGGCCTCGCGGCCGCAAGGGGGCTCGGCCTGCGGCCTCGCAAGGCGGGCGCCGCCCCTTTCACTGGGATGAACCCCGGACGGGCGGGGGAGGTCCGCCCTCCACCCCTCTCCCGGCGGAGCTTGCGGCGCAAGCCGCGTTTTGCGAAGCGCTCTTGCGCCCGTCAGGGCGCCCTCTTGCGAGCGGAGCGAGCCTTCTTGCCCGCCGCCGAGGCGGGCCCTCTTGCGCGGCCGCAGGCCGCGCCCCGCGGCTCACCTTCTAGCGGAAGGCCTCCCGAAACACGTTACTCGCGAGGAACATCACATTCGCCGGCCGCTCCGCGAGCCGCCGCATGAAGTACGGGTACCAGGCCTTGCCGAAGCCGATGTAGATGCGGAGGCGCCAGCCCTCGTCGACGATCTGCTTCTGGAGGTCCCGGCGGATCCCGTAGAGCATCTGGAACTCGAAGCGGGAGGGGTCGATCCCCCTTTCCCTGGCGAACGCCTTCGTCGCCTCGATCATCGCCTCGTCGTGGGTGGCGATCCCGGGGTAGGTGCCCCGCTCGAGGAGCAGCTTCATCACGCGGACGTAGTTGGCGTCCACGTCCGCCTTGTTGGGGAATGCCACGCTCTCCGGCTCGGCGTACGCGCCCTTGCAGAGGCGCACGCCCGCACGGCGGTCGCTGGCCCACTTCGCGTCGTCGTGTGTCCTGTAGAGGTAGGACTGGAGAACGACGCCGCAGTTGTCGTAGCCCTCTTCCCGCACGCGCTCGAAGAAGTCGAGCGTCTTCTGGACGTAGTCGCTGGATTCCATGTCGAAGCGAACGAACATGCCGTGGTGCTTCGCCCGGTCCAGGACGCGGCGGACGTTGGTATCGAGGAACTCCTCGTCGATGTCCTGGCCCATCTGGGTGAGCTTCAGAGAGACGTTCCCGTCGATCCCCTCGGCGACCATCGTATCGATGATGCGGATGTAGGTGTCGGCGGCGGCCGTCGCCTCTTCCCGGCTGGATACCGACTCCCCCAGGTAGTCGAGCGACACCGTCATCCCCTGCGCGTTCAGCTCACGCGCGGCGGCGATGGCGTCCCCGATCTCCTCCCCCGCCACGAAGCGGCGGGCGGCCCAGCGAGCGAAGGGGGCGTGGGTGACCACCGCACGTGCCATGTGGCTCTCGCTCAGGAACAGGAGTCCCTGTTTCATCATGTCGATCTATTCCTCGAGCAGGGACCGGTGCCGCTCGATGGCCCGGTCCAGCTCGCTCTTCAATTCGTACAGCGTCAGGTCCAGCGCCCGCTCACGCGTTTCGTCCTCCGTCGCGCCCCACACGACGTCCTCGCTCACCACGTGCCCCATGATCCCCGCCCCCGTGTCCGCCCAGCGGACGAACACCAGGAACCCGGCCCACGGCCGCTCGGGATCGCCCGTTTCCTCCGTGTCGATGTCCACCGTGTAGGGCTGACCATCCGACCCTTCGAACGCCGGGACCCTGTCGTGCGTGGTCACGTACCCGGCGAACGTCAGGTCCTTCGCCGGGCCCTCCTCCGCCTCGCCGCCCGCCTCGCGGATGAGGTCGAACGGAGCTTCCGCCTCGCCCGCGGAACGCTCCGCCGCGTCACGCACCGCGGCCTCCTCCAGACGCCGCAGGATATCCCCTGAATTCCCGTTCTCATGCATGGCGGTGAAGTTATCCGAAGTGCGGCGGCCGGGCGAGCCCGCGCGCACGCCGGATCGTCCCGGGAGCCACCGGGTCGCGGTCGACGGGAACGCGGACGTGGCGCGGTCGGTGGTTCGGAAGGCGGAAGACCCCTACTCTTCCGCAGCACGAACCGAGGAGAATCGATGCGCGCGGCGATCTTTCACGAGCACGGCGGGCCCGAGGTGGTCCGGATCGAGGATGTGGAGCCACCTGAGCCGGGGCCGGGCGAGGTCCGGATCCGCGTGGGGGCGAGCGGGATGAACCACCTGGACCTCTGGGTCCGCCGGGGCCTGCCCATCGAGACGACCATGCCGCACATCGGCGGGTCCGATGTGGCGGGGACGGTCGAGTCGGTTGGAGGGGGGGTAGACGACTGGGCGGCGGGCGACCGCGTCGTCATCGACCCCTCCCTCTCGTGCGGCGTCTGCGACTGGTGCCGCGCGGGGGAGGAGCCGCTGTGCGACGAGTACCGGATCCTCGGCGAGCACACGCAGGGCGGCTTCGCGGAGCTCGTCGTCGCGCCGGCGCGGAACCTCTACCGGATCCCGGACGACGTGCCGTTCGAGACGGCGGCGGCCGCCCCGCTGGCGTTCCTGACGGCTTGGCGCGGCCTCGCCACCCGCGGCAGGCTGCGACCCCGGGAGAGCGTGCTGATCACGGGCGCGTCGGGAGGGGTCGCCACGGCCGGGATCCAGATCGCGAAGCACCTGGAGGCCACCGTGTACGCGGTCACCTCGTCGCCTCACATCGACCGGGTCCGGGAGCTGGGCGCCGACGCCGTGTACGACCGGCTCGCCGGCGACTGGTCGAAGGCGCTCTGGCGAGCGACCGAAAAGCGGGGCGTCGACGTGGTCTTCGACTCGGTGGGCGAAGCGGGCTTCCGGCAGGCGGCGCGGTCGCTGGCGAAGAAGGGCCGCATGGTCGTCTACGGCGCCACCACGGGCCCGAAAGCGGAGCTCGACCTGCGGATCGTCTTCTGGAAGCAGATCGAGCTGCTGGGCACCACCATGGCCGGGCGGGACGAGTTCCGGGAGGTCATGGACCTGGTGTTCGGCGGCGCGCTGCACCCCGTCGTCGACGTGGTCTGGCCGCTCGATCGCGCGGCCGAGGCGCACCGGCGGCTGGAGGAGGGGCTCTCCTTCGGCAACATCGTGCTGGTGCCGTGAGCGGTGCGGGGCGCGGGACTTGCCGGGCAGCCGACCGACTGTAACGAACTTCTGAACAGCGGAGAGCGCCGTGGACATCCTTCTGATCATCGCCATCATCGTCATCATCCTCGCCGTGCTCGGCTTCACCGGCGTGGTCACCGCGCTGCGCGCCGCGGCGTGGCTGATCCTGGTGATCGGCATCGTCATCCTGGCGCTCGCCTTCATCTTCTGAGGCGGTAGAGCATGGCCGACGCCGGCGACGACCTGGTCTGGCCGCGCGAGCGATCCGAGCAGGTCGCCGATTTCCGGCACTTCCGCGTGCGGCAGGACTGGAACCGCTCCCCCGACGACGGGGAGCTGCGCGACTTCTACGTCCTGGACCTGCCCGACTGGGTGCAGGTGATCGCCCTCACCCCCCAAGGCGATTTCGTCATGGTCCAGCAGTTCCGCCCCGGCACCCGCTCGGTCACCACCGAGTTCGTCGCGGGGCTCGTCGAGCCGGACGAGTCTCCGGAGCAGGCCGCCGTGCGGGAGCTCGAGGAGGAGACCGGACACTGCGGAGGCGAGCCGGTCGTCATCGGCGAAGTCACCCCCAACGCCGCCCTCCAGAGCAACCGCCTCTCCATCGTCCTGGTCACGGGCTGCCGCCCCACCGGCCAGCGGGATGAAGACCCCGGCGAGTATATCCGTCCGGTGCGCCGCACCCCCGACGAGATCGATCGGATGATCGCCGACGGAGTCTTCCGGGACGCGTACGGGATCGTCGCCTGGGACTTCTTCCGCAGGTGGAGTGGGAAGTAAGAACAGCAGAACAGCAGACCACGGCTGCCGACGCTCACAGATCGCCGCGGGTGTAGGTCAGCCGTCTCGGGCGCTGCGCGGGCTCTCGCTCCACGCGAAGACGCGAAGGAAGCGAAGAACGCGAAGATAGCCGGGAAGCTCACCGGGCAAAGCCGACGCCGACGCGGCTGCTCCGCCCGGTTTTTTTTATTTTATTGCGCCCGGAAACGGCGTGGGCCTCGAAGCTGCGGAGCGGATGAACCATCGGTGGCCGCTTCGCGAGCTTGCGGTCCCCCTTCGCGTCTTCGCGTGAAACGGGAAGCTCGCGCAGCGCCACTACGTCTAAATGAAGCCGAGATCGGTTCGCGTTCGAGAGTCTACTGGTCGTTCTAAGAAGTCCGAGTCCACCGGTTGGTGTCTCTCAGCCGGTACTTCTCCAGCACCCGGGCGAAGGCGTCCTCCAGGTCGATGCCCTGCTCGTTGGCGAGGGCCACGAGGACGAAGAGGACGTCGGCGATCTCGAGGGCCAGGTCGGCCTCCGCCTCCTCCTTCTTCTTCGGCTTGGAGCCGTGGCGGTGGTTCAGCTCGCGCGCCAGCTCCCCGACCTCTTCGACGAGGCGGGCCAGGTTCGCGAGCGGCGGCCAGTAGCCCTCGTCGAACTGCGAGATCCAGTCGTCGACGGCCTTCTGCGCGGCCGCGAGCCCCATCGCCGCCGGATCAGCCATGGTCTCTCCAGCGCACGAGCTCGTCGATGCAGGCATCGATCTCGTCGGGGGTATTGTAGAAGTGCGGCGACACGCGGACGTAGCCGGGGCGCGCGTCGGTGATGATGCCCGCGCGGTCGAGGTGGGCGACGGCTCCCTTCGGGTCGCCGTCGGCGATCAGCACGATCGCCGACCGGTCTTCCTTCCGGGGAGCGAGGCGCAGGCGGAAGGCCGCCCCGCGGGCGCGATCGATCAGTCGCTCGGTCAGGGCCCGATTCCGCTCCCGAATGGCGGCGACCCCGATCTCGTCCACGATCTCCTGCCCGCCCAGCGCGGTGTGCACCGTGTGGAGGGCGGGGGTGCCCAGCTCGAAGCGGCGCGCGTCCTCCTTCAACGTGAGGGTCTCGATGTCGAAGGCGAACTGGTCGGCGGCCGCGAACCACCCCGTGACGGTGGGATGCAGCTCCTGGATCAGCTCCCGGCGGACGTACGTGTACGCCAGGCCGGGCCCGCCCATTAGCCATTTGAGCGGGCCGGCGATCAGGACGTCGATGTCGCTCTCCCGTACATCCACGGGGACCTGCCCCACGCCCTGGTACGCGTCCACCAGGAACAGCGCGCCCGCGCGATGGGCGATGTCGGCCAGGGCGCGGAGGTCCTGGATGGCGCCGGTGGTGAAGAACACGTGGCTGGTGGCGAGGATGGCGGTGCGGTCGTCGACGGCGTCGGCCCAGCGGTCGAGGGCGACGGTCGCGTCGTCGTCGGAGCGGACGCGGACGACCTCGACATCGGGGCGCGCCATCCACTGGTAGGCGAGGGTGGGGAAATCGAGATCGGCGACGACGACCC
>JAHWKI010000305.1 GCA_019347975.1 Gemmatimonadota bacterium | reverse complement strand
ACGTCCGCAGGATCACCAGGTCCAGCGTTCCCGTGAACAGGTCGCTCCCCGCCATCGCCATCCTCCGTCAGGATCCGCGGGCCGAATGGCCTCACCCCTAAGTGAACAGGGTATAGGCGGACACCTTGTTGAGCAAGGGGTATGCGCAGGCGATGATGTCCGGGTACCACTCCATGCGCCCGGGTGGCGGCCGCACGGACAACCCCCCACGGCGGACGGCCCGGGACGCGGTGTGGGGGATCGTCCGCGGGCCGTGCTGAAAAAGCCCCCTGGGGGAGCCAGACCTCGCTCGCTTCGGGGCTTCGACGGTGGCTCTCGCGGACAAAGCCCCACGTCGGCCGCGAATCATCCGCCCGTGGGGGTTCACCGCAGCCGCCGCGTCGCCAACGTCGTGCGCGGGCTCCCACGCACTCCGCCACACGCGACGAAGCGAACGGGCCCTACTCCTCCAGGGACCGGAGCGTCCGCGACCCGTCTTCCGGCTCCACGCCATGGCGGCGCCGAGCGGTCCATCTCATCTTCTCCGCTTCGCCACCCGGAGCACACGATCCGTGACCACCGAGCCCGCCACCTCCGACCGCGGCCCGTCGTGAGCGTGCCCTTCGCCGACGTCGACCTCGCCCGCCGCCTCGAGCGGACCGAGGGCGCCACGAATGCCGCCCTCGTGGACGCCCGGGCGGCGCTGGACCCGGAGTCCGGCGCCACGTGGACCTCCGTCGCCGGCGTGTACGCCATGTACGACGGGCCCGACTCGCCGATGACGCAGACGTTCGGGCTCGGGATCTTCGAGGCCGTGGGGGCCGCCGAGCTGGACGCGCTGGAGGCGTTCTTCCGCGAGCGGGGCGCGGCGACGATGCACGAGGCCAGCCCCTTCGTCGACCCGGAGACGCTGGCGCTCCTCGGCGAGCGCGGCTACCGGCCCATGGAGCTCTCCACCGTGCTCGTCCGACCCGTCGCGGTGGACGACGCGGCCGAAGGCGCGGTGACGGCGCGCCGGATCGACGCGGGCGAGGAGGCGACGTGGGCCCGGCTCTCGGTGGAGGGGTGGAGCAGCGAGTCGCCGGACCCGGGCCCGTTCTTCGAGACGTTCGGCCGTCTCATCACCCGCGCCCGGGGTGTGCACTGCTTTGTCGGGGAGCTCGACGGCCGACCCGTGGCCGCGGCCGCTCTTTCCCTCCACGACGACATCGCCCTCCTCGCCGGCGCCAGCACGATCCCCGCCGCCCGCCGGCGAGGTGCGCAGCGGGCGCTCTTCGAGACCCGGCTCACCTTCGCCGCCTCCCTCGGCGCCCGCCTCGCCATGGTCGTGACCCAGCCGGGCAGCGCGTCGCAGCGGAACGCGGAGCGGCAGGGGTTCCGCGTGTGCTACACCCGCACGAAGTGGCGCCTGGAGCCCTGAGCCCTCCTGGCCCCGGCCGTGTGGCCGGCGTTCAGACGGGGCTGCCGGCCTTCGTCCGGATGGGCGAGGATCTCGTCCGTGGGTCGAGCGGCAGCCCGTTCCTCACCGCCCCAGCCGCAGCTCTCCCTTCCACCAGTCCGCCTCCGCCTCGCTCGCCGGACCCAGCCTGCCACGGACGGACGCGAGCAGCTCCGCGGGGTCGTAGGCGCGGCCGGCCCGGATCACGAGCCGGACGTTGCGCGTGTCGGTGATCTCGGTGAGAGGGTCGCCGCGCACGACGACGAGATCCGCGTACTTTCCGGGCTCGACGGTGCCCAGCCGGGCGTCGACCCCGAGGGCGCGGGCGCCGTTGACAGTCGCGGCGCGGAGCGCGTCGGCGTTGGGGATCCCGGCGAGCACCATGGCGTGCAGCTCCCGGTGGGCGCTGAACCCGTTGAGGTACTCGCCCCACGTGGGGTGGTCGGTGCCGAGGGTGAGCTGCGCCGTGGCCCCGGCCTCGTGGAAGGCCCGGAGCGTCCGCCGCTTCACGTAATAGATCCGCTCGAACTGCTCGAGCGCGCGACGGGGCAGCCCCGCCTCGACGACGCGCCGGGCGTACGGCGTCAAAAAGGCCATCTCGTCGGCCCACGGCGTGAACACGGCCGGCTCCCGGTCCGCATAGTAACCGTAGGCCGTCAGGGTCGCGTCGAAGAAGGCGCCGTGGCGGACGAACAGCCGGGCCTGCTCCCGGAGCGCCGCGGCGGTCGCCGGGTCGTCCGGATCGAGCGCTTCCAGCGAGGCGTATGCGGAGCGCGTCTCCGGGAGCGCCGCGCCGCCGAGGAAGTGCTCGACGCGGTCGATCCCCATGAGGATCGCGTCCCGGGGGTTCACCGTGCCCCGGAAGCCCGAATCCAGGTGCCCCGTCACCGTCAGCCCGTGGGCGTGGGCCACGTCGATGAGCGCCTCGAGCTGGTCGGGGCGGATCCCCTTCGCCTTGAACCCGGCGACGCCGTTCAGCGCCCACCACGCCGCTTCCTTCCGGATCGAGTCCGGCGTCATGGCTTCATGGCGCCACCCCGGCCGTGCCGTGCCCCAGTACGGGCCGGAGCTGTAGATCCGCGGGCCCGGAACCGCCCCGGCCGCGATCCGCTCCCGGCCCCGCCGCGCCTCTTCCGGGTCCACCTCGCCCGCCGGGAACGTCGACGTCACGCCGTTCGCCAGGAAGAGCACGGGGTTCACCGTGTACTCGTCCACCCGCCCCTCCCCGAAGAGATCGACGGCGTAATGGGCGTGCAGGTCGAACAGCCCCGGCATGATGAAGTCCCCGGAGTCCAGCCTCACGACCGTCGCCGCGGGGTATGGCGTGGCGAGGGAGCCTACGCCCAGGATCGTTCCATTCCGGATGAGGATGCCGGGATTGGGGCGGGAGGCGTCGGTCGCGCCGTCCCACAGCCGGCCGCCCATCACGACGAGGTCGCCGGCCCTCGAGGCGAGGGACTGGGGAGCGGCGGACGCGGGTGCGAGGAGGAGCGCGGCCGTGAGCGCCACCAGGCAGCGGCGGTGAGCGGGATCCGGCATGCGGCGAATATCCCGGCGCGAGCCGCGACGTGCAACCAGGCGGTCAGAACGTGATGGTGGCGATCTTCGCGGCGACGATCTCGCGCAGCTCCGGAGGCGCCGCATCGATGAACGCCTGCCGGGCCGCGGCAGGGAGCGGCTTTCCGTACGGCGTGTCCAGCGGGTACACGGCCGCGAACGCCGCGGACATCGCCTCCTCGCCGATGAGCAGGCGCCGCCCGCGCTCAGCGCCGGGACCAGCTCACGCCGGCGCGCGGCGGGTGAAGTAGTCCTTCGCCGGCTTCATTATTGCAGTGCGGAACCGGCTCCGCAGCCATCTCTCCTCGATCACGGGAGATCACTCGTGCAAGCACAACCCGCACAGGGCTGGGGCGAGGTGCTCATGGCGTCGCTGACCAACGCCCTCACCGTCCTGGCCGCCGCGATTCCGAAGATCATCGCCTTCCTTCTCATCCTGCTGGT
>JAHWKI010000304.1:1175-3440 GCA_019347975.1 Gemmatimonadota bacterium | reverse complement strand
TCACGCTGCTCCAGGTCCGGCTCGATGCCCGCCGCGGGCTCGCGCTGCTGGAGCGTGGCGAGCGCAGCCTCTGGGCGCCCAGCTCCGTTCCCGAGGACGGGATCGGCGCCGGCTTCTGGGAGGCCTCGCGCGGCGCCCTCGGACACTGGCTCACCATAGAGGGCGGCCGCGTCCGCAACTACCAGATCATCACCCCCTCCACCTGGAACGCCTCGCCCCGTGACCGCTGGGGCCGTCCCGGGCCGTACGAGGAGGCCGCCCTGAACACGCCCATCCTCGAGGAGGTCCGCGACCCGGCCGAGTTCCACGGCCTGGACCTCATGCGGGCCGTCCGGAGCTTCGATCCGTGCATGCCGTGCGCGGTTCACATGGACACGGGCGGCCGCGTTGTGAGCCGTGACGTCGTGAGCTGCGCTTGCGGAGAGGAATGAATCTTGACTGATTTCTCTCAGTCTGCCCCCGCACCGTGATGCCCGGAATGCCGCACGAGCCGGTCCGCACACCTGATGAGGGCTCGCTGGAGGGGCTGATCGCCGGCCTCGAGGAGGAGCTCGCCGAAGTCCGCGCCGAGCTGCGGCACCAGCAGCATCGGGCCCGGAGAGCGGAGGGCGAGGTGCGCCGGTCACGGATCCGCGCCGATGAGCTCCAGACCGCCCTCCAGGAAAAGCAGGAGCAGTTCCTGGAGATGCTGTCCCGGCTCCAGGTGCGGGAGGAGCAGGCCGTCCGCCGCGCATCCGAGCTCGCCGAGCAGACACGGGAGGCGGAGGACGCGCGGGGACACGCGGAGGAGGCCGAGCGGCGCCTGCGGCGGCTGATCGCCGAAGCCGGCAGGCTGCTCGGCTCCACCCTCGATTACCACGAGACCCTCGAGAGCCTGGCGCGGCTCGCCGCGCCCGAGCTCGGGGACTGGTGCATCATCGACGTGCTCGACGAGCACGGCCGCGTGGAGCGCGTCGCCGCTTCCGGCCCGGAGCGCGCGCAGATCCTCGCGCGGCGGCTCGTCGAAGAGTGCGAGCCCGGTGGCGACTACGGACCCCAACGCGCGCTCGGCGGCGAGCGCCGCCCCATGACGCGCCCGGTGGACGACGAGCTCCTCGAAGCGGTGGCCTGCAACCCCGAGCTCGTGGGACCGCTCCGCGAGCTGGGCCTCGGCTCGGCGCTGGTCCTGCCCCTCCTCGCGCGCGAGCAGCTGCTCGGCACCATGACCCTCCTCGGCGGCCCCGAGCGCGAGGGCTACGGGGAAGACGAGATCCTGCTGGCGCAGGAGCTGGCCCGCCGCGCCGCCGCGGCCGTGGACAACAGCCGCCTCTACGACGCAGCGCTGGCCGGCAACCGGGCCAAGTCGGAGTTCCTGGCGGTCATGTCCCACGAGCTGCGGACACCCCTCTCGGCCATCATCGGGTACTCCGACCTGCTCCGCGGAGGCGTCGCCGGCGAGATCAACGAAAAGCAGGAACAGCAGCTCAGCCGGATCCGCGCCAGTGCGGACCACCTCCTCGAGCTCATCGAGGAGATCCTGACGTTCAGCCAGCTCGAGGCCGGCAAGGCGGAGCTCGACTCGGAGCCGCTCGATCCCGCCGAGGTGACCGCCGAGGTCGTCGAGCTCGTCCGGCCGCTGGCGGAGCGGAAGGGCCTCGAGCTCACCAACCGCGGCGAGGCCACCGTGGAGATCGTGGCCGATGCCCGCAAGCTCCGCCAGATCCTGCTCAACCTCATCGCCAACGGGATCAAGTTCACGGACGAGGGCGGCGTAAACGTCGTGCTCGAGCCCGTCGGCGATCGCGTACGCTGGCGGGTCACCGACACCGGCATCGGCATCGATCCCGAGAACATCGACGAGATCTTCACTCCGTTCTGGCAGGTCGAGCAGTCCCGCACCCGCCGCAACGACGGCAGCGGCCTCGGCCTCACGGTGGCCCGCGGTCTCGCCCAGCTCATGGGCGGAAGCCTGGAGGTCGAGAGCGAGGTCGGCGTCGGCACCACGTTCACCGTCGTGCTCCCGGCCAGGACGCCGGAATCGGAGGGCGTTCAGGGCTGAGCGCGTCGGTCGGAGATTTTTCTTGACAGGGGAGGGGGACGTCTGCGGACGCGGAGGGGGCCCACACGATCTGCGGGCGTCGGAAGGAGATGTTCATCAGCGGTGGGGAGAACGTCTTCCCGGCGGAGGTGGAGGCGGTGCTGGCGGACGCGCCGGGGGTCGCGGACGTCGTCGTCGTGGGAGTGGCGGATCCGAAGTGGGGTGAGGTCGGCCGGGCGTTCGTGGTG
>JAHWKI010000304.1:0-1075 GCA_019347975.1 Gemmatimonadota bacterium | reverse complement strand
GTGGAGCGCGCCACCGGGCTGACCCTCCGCGCCTTCGCCGACCGCCACTTCTTCCGCCCGTTCGGGATGCTCGATTCCCATTTCCACGACGACGCCGACCATGTCGTCCCCTCCCGCGCGACCGGCTACCGCCCCGCCCGGGCCGCCGATGGAGCCGACGCCGTCGACGGGGCGGGCGACGGGTTCCGGATGGAGCACCGGTGGGACTTCGCGCAGGTGGGGTCCGGCGGCGTCTACTCCAGCGTCCGCGACATGGCGCGGTGGGAGGCGGCGTTCCACGCGGGCGCTGTCGGCCCGGCCGGCTTCACGGAGTCGCTCCTGGAGCGGGGCGTCCTTGCCTCCGGCGACACGCTCCCGTACGCGTTCGGCGTCACTCTCGGAGAGCATCGGGGGCTCCGCACCATCGCCCACGGCGGCTCGCTGGCGGGCTTCCGCAGCCACGTGATGCGCTTCCCGGACGAGGGCACCTCCGTCGTCGTTCTCTGCAACGTGACGAACGCGGATCCGTCCGGCCGCGCCACGCGCGTCGCCGAGATCGTCCTCGGCGACCGCATGGCGCCGCCGGCGGCGCGGTCCGCCGACGAAGGAGGGGCGCGTCCCCGGCAGGAGGCTGAGGCGCCGCGGCCGCTCACCCCGCCACAGCTCGCCGAGCTCGCCGGCCGCTATCGCTCCGAGGAGCTCGGCGTCACGTCCGAGATTCGCGTCGTGGATGGCGGTCTGGTGAGAGACGGCCGGACGCCACTGCGGCACGTCGGCCGGGACGAGCTCGCCGGGGCCGGCGCGGTGCTCCGCTTCCAGCGGGACCGCCGGGGAAGGATCACCGGCTACGTGCTGGACGCCGGCCGGGCGAGCGGGATCGTGTTCGAGCGCGTCGACGGCTGACGCGGGACCGTTCGTCTAGCCCGTGCTCTGCATGGCCGCGGCGATGCCGTTGATGCTGAGGAAGAGCAGCTCCCGCAGCCCCTCCCGCTCGCCCTCCCCGGCGGAGCGGAAGCGCCGCAGCAGCTCCAGCTGCACCAGGTTCAGCACGTCCGTGTAGGGGTTCCGCAGCGCGATGGACTTCCGGATCACCGGG
>JAHWKI010000303.1 GCA_019347975.1 Gemmatimonadota bacterium | reverse complement strand
AGCTCCACGAGGTGGACCGTCTCAGCACGTTCTTCGACCTGATCCAGCAGGACCCGGTGGTGAACCGGGTGAAGCTGATCGCCGAGCCATGGGACCTGGGGGAGGGGGGGTATCAGGTGGGGAACTTTCCGCCCCTCTGGTCCGAGTGGAACGGGAAGTACCGGGACGCGGTGCGGGACTTCTGGCGGGGCGAAGGCGGCGTGGTGGGGGAGCTGGCGCAGCGCTTCACGGGCTCCTCGGACCTGTATCGGGCGGACACGCGCCGGCCGTCCGCGAGCATCAACTTCGTCACCGCCCACGACGGCTTCACGCTCAACGACCTGGTGAGCTATACCCACAAGCACAACGAGGCGAACCAGGAGGGGAACCGGGACGGCGAGAGCCACAACCGGTCGTGCAACTGCGGGGCGGAGGGGGGGACGGACGACGAGGCCGTGCTCTCCTGCCGCCGGAAGCAGCGGCGGAACTTCCTGGCCACGCTGATGCTCTCGCAGGGCGTCCCGATGCTGCTGGGCGGCGACGAGATGGGGCGGACCCAGCACGGCAACAACAACGCGTACTGCCAGGACAACGAGATCTCGTGGCTGGACTGGGACTGGCCGGACGAGGACCTGCTGGCGTTCACCCGGCGCCTCATCGCGTTCCGGCATCGCCACCCCGTCTTCCGGCGGCGGCGCTGGTTCCAGGGTCAGCCGATCCGCGGCGTGGATGACATCGCCTGGCTGCGGCCGGACGGCGCGGAGATGGCGGACCGGGACTGGGACCGGCCGCACTGCAGCTCCATCGGTGTCTTCCTCAACGGTATCGCCATCATGGTGTCGGACGAGCGCGGGCGCCGGGTGCGCGACGACTCGTTCCTGGTGCTGATGAACGCGTCGGCCGAATGCCTCGAATGGAGGCTCCCGGAACCGCGTTATGGGGAGCGCTGGGTGCCATGCGTGAACACCGCGACCGGGTACGTGGAGGAGGATGCGGACGGCGGGCAGCGGGAGCACTTCGGGACCGGCGGTGCGGTGCGTGTGGAGGAGCGGTCGGTGGTCGCGCTCCGGCGTGTGGGGTGAGGAGGTGTTCCCCGGAACTGCAGAACCTCCGGCGTGCGTCGGCGGACGCCTCCTATTCCGCCCGCAGCGATCCGGCCGGGTCGATGGCCGTGACCCGCCGGGCCGGGATCCAGCAGGCCAGCGCGGTCACGGCGGTGAGCGCCGCGGCGACGCCCAGGAGGGTGAGCAGGTCGAACGGTGAGACGCCGACGAGCACGCCGCGGAGCAGTCGCCCGGCCATCCACACGCCGGGGACGCCGACCAGGAGTCCGATCCCGACGAGGGCCAGCCCGTCGGCGAGGACCATGCGGAGGACGCGGCCGGCGTCGGCGCCGAGGGCCATGCGGATGCCGAGCTCGGTGCGCCGGCGGGTGACGGCGGCGGAGACGATGCCGAAGAGGCCCATGGCGGCGAGGACGAGGGCGCCGAGGGCGAACGCGGCGATGAGGGTGGCGCTCAGGCGCTGCCGGCTGAGCGACGCGTCCACGAGATCCTCGACGGGGCGGACCTGCGAGATGGGGAGCCCCGGATCCGCCCGCCGGACGGCGGCGCGGACGTCGCCGAGCAGAGAGGCGGTCGGCCGGTCCGACCGCACGACGTAGAAGAGCGACCTGTAGGTGTATTCCCGGTTCGGCCGCCAGATCTGACCGCGGCTGTCCTGGTGGACGTCGTAGAGGCGGGGCTGCTGGATGACGCCGACGACCTGAAGCGTGTCAGCGTTGATCCAGACGGTCGCGCCCAGGGCACGACCGGACGGGAAGAACTCCTCCGCCAGGGTGTGGTCGATCACGACCTCGTTCCGCGGCTCGGCCCCGGGGGTGCTGAACCCCCCTCCCGAGACGAAGCGGGCGCCGATGGCGCCGAAAGCGCCTTCCGTGACCGCCATGATGTCGATCAGCGGCGCATCGTGGTCCTCCTCCCCCGTGTTGCCCGGAGCGCCGGGGAGCTCGACCCTGGTCTGGTCCGCGCTCGCGGAGAGAGGGAGCGTCGAGAGGCCGCCCACGGCGTCGACGCCGGGGATGGAGCCGAGCTCCGCCAGGAGCCGGTCGTGGAGCGTCGTCAGCGCCGCGGCGTCCGGGTACGCGGCGCCGGTGGCGGGGACGCGGAAGGTGAGCGCCCCCGTCGCATCGAAGCCGGGGTCGGCGCGGAGCAGGGCTTCGAAGCTGCGGACCAGTACGCCGCCCGCACTGAGCAGGACCAGCGAGAGCGCTACCTGCACCACGACCATGCCGCGTCGCATCGCGCTGTGGCCGCCGCCGCCCCGGACCGCGGCGTCCCGGAGCACGGTCGAGAGGCGCGAGCGGGCGGCCCAGATCGCGGGGAGCGCGCCAGCGGCGAATCCCAGGAGCAGGCCGGCCCCGAGGACCACGGCCACGACGCTGGGGTCGACCGCGATCTCCGCGCGCCGGGGGAGGTCCGCGGGCGCAATGTCCACGAGCGCGCGCGTCCCCCGCATCGCGAACAGGAGCCCGCCCGCGGCGCCGAGGACGCCGAGGAGCGCGCCCTCGAGGAGGGCGGCCCGGGCGAGGGTCCAGCCGTCCGCCCCCAGGGCGCGGGATACGGCGACCTCGCGCTCCCGCTCGGCGGCGCGGCCCAGGAGCAGGGTCGCGAGGTTCACGGCCAGGACCAGGACGAGGAAGCCGCCGGCGAACCCGAGGATCACCAGCGCGGGGCGAACGGGCGCGACCAGGTCCTCCATCAGCCCCTTCGGGTAGTACACCATCCCGCGGGACTCGAAGTACTGCTCGTCCAGCGCATCACCGACCGATGTCACGGCGGCGGCGAGGGCTTCCGGCGCGGTCCCCGGCCGCGCCCGCACCAGCCCGGCGTACGAGCCGCCGCCGGGGTCCTCGGCCCCCAGGTCCACGGCGAACGTCGTGTAGAGGTCCGCCGTCTCCGGGCTCCCCAGGCTCGAGTGCCGGGCGAACCGGAAGTCCTCCGGCATCACGCCGATGATCGTGTGCGGGCTGCCGTTCAGCCGGATCTCGCTGCCGATCGCCGCCGGATCCGCGGCGAACCGGGTCCGCCACAGCTCGTGACCCAGCACGGCGAGATCCGGCCGGTCCTCACCCACCTCGTCCGGGGCGAAGCCACGGCCCAGCGCGGGCCGAACCCCCAGGAGGTCGAACAGCCCGGGGCCGGAGCGCATCACCTTCAGCTCCTCGGGACGGCTGCCCTCACCGATCTCCACCGTGACCCGCTCCACCCGCATCCCCACCGCCCCGACGAGGGCGCCGCCCGCCGTGTCCAGCGCCACCACGTCCGGCCCGCTCAGCCAGCCGCGATCGAGATCGAAGAACGCCCGGTAGTCACGCCAGACGAAGTACAGGTCCTCCGGTCGCTCATACGACGGCGGCTCCAGCAGCACGTTGTCCACCGCGCTCCACACCACCGCGAACGCGCCC
>JAHWKI010000089.1 GCA_019347975.1 Gemmatimonadota bacterium | reverse complement strand
ACTTCTCCATGATCCCCTTCTCGCGCACCGTCACGTCCGGGTTCAGCTGCCAGTTGAGCGGCTCGGGCCACTCGTAGCTGAAGTAGTTCAGGTACCGGACCTTGTAGGGACAGTTGTTGGCGCAGTACCGGGTCCCCACGCACCGGTTGTAGACCTGTGCGTTCAGCCCGTCCGGCGTGTGGTACGCCGCGTACACCGGGCAGACCGGCTCGCACGGCGCGTTGCCGCAGTGCTGGCACATCATGGGCAGGAACGTGACGGGCCGGTGCGAGGCCCCGCCCTCGTCCGCGAGCTCGGGCTCGCCGTGCTCCTCCTCGAAGTAGCGCTCGATCCGGATCCACTGGATCATCCGGCCCTGGGCCACCAGGTCGGGGCCCACCATCCCGATGTTGTTCTCCGCCTGGCATGCCACCTGGCACGCGCTGCACCCGATGCAGCGGTCCATGTCCACGGTCATGCCCCACCGGGGCTGTGCCTCCGTGTACTCCCCGTAGTGCGTGCCCGGAGGCGGGTAGCCCTGCGGCGCCGCCTCCACGATGACCGGTGCGAAGCCGCCCGACTCCTGCAGCGTCCGCACCCGCGCGGTCATGGGGTCGACGTGCACGCCGTGGCCGACGGGGGCGTGGGCCTCCTGCTCCGCCCCCTCCCCCATCAGACCGCCGCCCCCCTCCTCCCCGTGGTCCGCGCCCGCCTGGCCGGCGCCCGCGACGGCGGCGACCGTGGCGCCACGGTCGGCCTCGATGGCCTCCGAGAGCGGCATCGTCTCGAACAGGTGGCGGCCGCTCAGGTCCTCCTGCGTCGACGAGAACGGCTGCCGCTCCCACTTCCCCGTCGGCGTCACCGTCGCCATCGCCTGGATCCACAGCAGCCCGCCCGACTCCTGGTCGTACTCGGGGGCGAGGAGACGGATCGGGTTCACGCCACGGTCTTTTGCGTAGCGCCCCAGGGCGCTGTGTCCCTGCCCGAGCTGGATCGCGATCGTGTCTCGCCGGACGCCCGGGTGGCGATAGACGGGCAGCTCCACCGATCCGGTGGCCGTGGACACCTCGACGATGTGGCCATTGTCGAGGCCGAGGTCGTCCGCCGTCGCGGGGTGCATCTCGACGACGCTCCCCCACGTGTGCTTCGTGACCGGGTCCGGCAGCTCCTGGAGCCACGGCCGGTTCGCCAGCCGCCCGTCGTAGAACCGGTAGGACGGATAGACGACCAGGTGCAGGTCGCCATCGCCGGCCAGTGGCGCGGCCTCCGTGGAAAGTCCCGTGAGCCCTCCCGCGGCCCCCGTGCCGCCCGGCCCGCCCGGACCGGCCCCGGCGGCCACGGCGACGCCATCGCGGAGCGCCCGCTGCCACCACTGGTCGAACGTGCCCGTGCCCCCCGCCGCGCCCTGGAGGCCGCGCCACTGCTCCCGCAGGTAATCGTAGAACGTCGTGGCGCCGGACCCGGAAGTGACACCGGCGCGTCGCGCGACCGAGAGCAGCACGTCTCCCGTCTGCTTGGTGTCGAAGACGGGGGTCATCACCGGCTGGATCAGCGAATGTACGCCGGGGCGCGGCTCGTAATCCCCCCAGGACTCGAGGAAGTGGTGGTCGGGGAGCAGGAGGTGGGCGCGCTCTGCGGTCTCATCCAGCCATGGGGAGAAGGAGGCGACGAACGGCACCGCCGCCAGCGCCCTTTCGACGGCATCCCGGTCCGGCAGCTCGTACAGCGGGTTCGGCCCATGGACCAGCAGCGCCGCGACCTCGCCCGCGGCCATCTGGCCGACGAGCTCCCGCATGTCCACGTGGGTCGCGCGGTCCTCGACCGAGGGCCCCAGTCGTACCGTCCGGCCGTAGTTCCCTGCCACGTCGTTGAGCACTGCGACCGCGGCCGCCAGCGTGGTGGCGGCCGCGTGGCTGCTCGCGACGCCCGGTCCGACGGCCAGCGATGGGCCGGCGGCGGTGAAGCGCTGCGCGGCCGTGCGGACCTGTTCGAAGGAGACCCCGGCGGCCTCGGCGAGGCGCCGCGCGTCGGCCCCGCCCAGCATGCCGCCCGGTCCCGTGCGGCCCGTCTGATCGGCGACCAGGCGGGCCATGGCGAGGGCGACCAGGTGCTCGGTGCCGGGCCGGGCGGCCAGCCACTCGTCCGCGTTCAGGCCGGTCATGGACTGATGGGGCGACACCCATATGAGCGTCCCGCGTCGACCATCCCCATAGGCGTGCCCCTCGGCGTACCCGTGGGCGTAGTCGACCGGCGAGATGAACGTTTCCAGGAAGTCGCCACCGAACGAGACGATCGTGCGGGCCTGCTCGAAGTCGTGGATCGGCAGCGCGTCGACGCCGAACAGCCGCCGGTGGGCCGCGCGGATCGGCTCGTGCCCGTAGGTGTCGAACTTCACGCGGCGGACGTCGAGGGCGGCCGACCACTCGTCGAGGAGCCGGTCCATGCTGCCGGGCTCCGGCCGGCTCAGCAGCACCGCGCGGCCGCGGGCGTTCCGGAGGGCATCGGCCAGGGTCTGCTCGGCCCGGTCCCAGCTGACGCGGTCCCAGGAGCCGCTATCGCGGACGAGGGCTTGCGGGATCCGGTCGGGGTCGTAGAGGCCGTGCAGGGAGGCCTGGCCGCGGGCGCAGAGCTTCCCATGGCTGATAGGCGAGGCGGGGCTGCCCTCGGCTTTGATGGCGCGCCCCTCACGCGTGCGGATCGTCATCCCGCAGCCGGCGGGACACTCCCGGCAGGTGGTGCGGTACCAGGTGGAGGTGCCCGGAACGATCTCCTCGGGCTGCACCAGGTACGGGATCAGGCGGTCGGGCTCGTTCGCGCACCCCGCCAGGGTGGCCGATGCACCCGCGGCGCCCAACACCTTGAGGAAGTCCCGCCGCTCCAGCCCGTTGGGTTTCGAAGGCATCAGCTCAGTAGTGGCAGACGAAGCAGTCGGTGCGGACCTGCCGCTCCCGATGACAGTCCAGGCACCAGCCCATGCGGAGCGAGGAGACCTGCTCGATCTCCGCCATCTCCTCCACCTGGCCGTGGCACTCCTGGCACTCGACACCCGCGTTCACGTGCATCATGTGCGGGAAGTGCGCGTGATCCGGGATGTCGTGGATCCGCACCCACGGCACCGCCTCGCCGGCGTTCCAGTACGCCGTCAGCGTGCGGATTCCGGGGCTGTCCGCCGCCACCATCGGCACCCCGCCGGGAAGGTGACAGCCGGCGCACACCTCCATGGAGGGGATCCCCGCATCCACCGACCTGTCCGCCGAGGAATGGCAGTACATGCAGGGGATCTGGTTCGTGCCGGCGTGGACATCGTGTGGGAACGGGATCGGCTGCTCGATGCCGCCGCCGGAAAGCGCGCCGAGCGCGAGTGCGCCGGCGCCCGCGAGCACGAGTACTCCGACCAGTATGAGGATCCCTCGTCCCATCAGCCTTGCCGTGGAGGGGCCGAGAAAGGCCCGACTTCGACCGGGCCGGCGAACCCCGCCAGCCAGAGCGCGGCAATATTGGCACGGCGGCACTGGGGGACGCAACCCCGCGCGGGGTTCTCCACCGGCCTCCGCGGAGAACGCCCACCGCGTGTTTCACGCGCGGCCCCGCGAAGCGTTCATCAGTGCGCCCGGGCGGGGTGTGGCGCGCGCTGGATCCGTGCTCCAGAGCGAGGAGGAGAGCCATGATCGTGCGGCGCATGATGCGTCCCTGGAGCGGGGCCGCAGCGGAGCGCGGGTGACGTGGAGAGGGCCGCCGGAGCGATAGCTCAGCGGAAACGGGCCGACTACTCGTCCGAGCGGAGGTCCTCGGGGCCCATGAGGGCGGCGCGGAGCACGCGGGACCAGAGCGCCTCCGGCTCTTCCCGGGCGCCCTCCTCGTCGGGGGGGTCGAGGAGAGATGCCGCGTCGCCGTCGCCGAGCTTGTGGAGGTGGTCGGCCAGGAGAGCGCGCAGCTCGGGGTCGTAGGTGGCGTCGGCCATCATGCGGAGCTGCCGGGCGGCGAGGTCCGCCTGCCCTGCCGCGACGGCGGCATCGACGTACTCGTCGACCTCCCACTGCGCATCACCCAGGAGCCCCTTGCCGATGGAGAGCCAGGCGAGGGTGCAGCGAGCGCGCACGGAGCCGGGGGAGATCCGCAGGAGCTTGCGGCACACGGCACCCGCGGCGTTGTAGCGGCCGGCGCGCAGGTAGGCGTCGATGGCCCTTCCGTAGTACCCCAGTGCCCGTTCACGGTCCTGAGCCTCGACGCACAGGTCGCCCGCGCGGTTGAAGAACTGGGCATCGAATCCGGGGAGCGCCACGTCGGCCTGCTGCTCCAGCGCCTTGAGCTGTCTGTCGAGCCCGCCGGCCAGGTCAGCGGCTTCATCGCGATTGTGTCTGAAGATCATCCGTTCTCGGTCACGGGTTCGGCGCCTCGACCTGCAAAGTAGCGGCCACGAGGCGATGATCCGATGGGGGGGCCTCCAGCACCTCTGCCGCGTCCGCCCGGACGTCCCGGAGCCAGATCCAGTCGATGCGCATCTCCGGCTCATCCGCCGGCCAGGTGTTCGCGGGATCGGCGCCGGCCACCTCGAAGGCATCCTGGAAGCCGGCGTCGCGCAGCATGGTGGGGACGGTGCTCTCCGGCTCGGCGTTCAGATCGCCGAGAAGAATCGCCCTGCCGGCGGTGATGTAGTCGAGCGCGGCCCGGAGCTGGAGCGCTCGTTCCTCGTCGTGAACGCTCAGGTGGAGCGCGTACACGTCGATGGGCCGCCCGCCGAGAACGGCCGGAAGGTGGAGCAGGTGCTTGCGATCCGCTTCCCGCGGCGGGAGAGGGATCGCGCGGAGGCTCCCGGTCGGCACACCGGCGAGGATCGCCGCGCCCTGCAGCCGGTTGATGCTGCCCGCGAAGTGCGCGGCCATCCCCAGCCGCCGCTCGAGCCAGAGCGGGAAGTCGATCCCGTAGGCCGTGGGCATCCCGACCGGGACTTCCTGGAGCGCCACGATATCGGCCCCGGCGGAGCGGACGACCTCCGCGATGGCCGCGGGGTCGAAGCGCCAGCGCGCGTCGTATCCGAAGTGGATGTTGTACGTCGCGACCCGCCCGTGAGCGCCAGGCGCGGCTGCACCGGGATCTTCCGGCGGCGGCGCGGGCGGGCCGAGCGCGAGCACCAGCACAGCGGAAGCCGCGACCACCGCCGCGGCAGCCCCCAGCGCCATCGCGACAGGGGGCCGGCGCGGGGAGGCGGGCGGCTGTGGCAGGAGCAGGAACGCGGCCGCGACGAGGACCACCGACCCGCCGATGATCCACGGCGCGGCTCCCTCGAGGAAGGGGAAGAGGTAGGCGTAGAAGAATGTCGCCGCGTAAAGGATCGTGAGGCCGGCGAACGTCAGCATCCCGGCGGTGGCGACACCGCGGCCGCGGCGCCCGCTGGCCGGATTCAGGGCCCGGGCGAGCAGGAGCAGGGCCGCGCCGTGCCCGAGCGCGAGCAGCACGGCTCCGGCCGCTCCTCCCAGCCACGGCCCGGCGCCGAGGGCGAGTCCCAGGAGCAGCACCAGGCTCAGCGCGAGGCTACGGTTCCGGACCGGCCCGCGACCCAGGAGCGCGACGGCGAGGGCCATGGCGCCGGCGGCGGAGACCGCCAGCGCGGCAAGCTCGTAGGACGCGCCCGTCCACCGGGCGACCACCGGTGGCAGGCTCAGCAGGTGCAGGTCGAGGAAGAGCAGCGTCCCGAGCGCCAGCGCCCCCCGGAGCCGGAGCCCTCCGGAGCGGCGCTCCAGGAGGCTGCCCTCACCGCGGCCGTTGTCATCGTCCGCCGTCGCGCCGCCGCCGTCGGCGGCGTCGCTTCCAGCGGGCGCGGGCCACAGGACGAGAAACAGGAGGGTGAGGGAGAGCACCGCCTGGACGGGCAGCCAGCCGGGGCGGAGCGAGAGATCCCAGGTCGTCCCCGCCAGGCGCAGGAGCTGGTCGGCAACGAGGCCGGCGATGGCACCGGCGGCCACGGCCCGACCGTCGAAGTGGCCCACCGCCCAGGCCAGGAACAGGGCGCCGGAGGCGACGACCAGGGTGGCGGACACGCCGCGCAGCACGAAGTCCGGGAAGGTCATCGGGAGCCGGAAGACAGCGAGTCCGACGGCGGCGAGCGCGACGGCCGCAGACCGATCGACCCGGTGGGCGAGGGGGAGGAGGGGAGCGAGAAGCGCGGCCAGGGGGACGAGGGCGACGAGGGCCGCGGGCGGCAGCAGGTCCGGGAAGACGGCGTCGTACCCGAGGGCGAACAGGGTGGCGAAATACGCGCGCTGTCCCTCGGCGAAAAACAGGAATGCGAGTGCCGACGTGGCGAGCTGCCGATCCGCGGGCATCCCGAGGCTCAGTGCGCGCTCACGCCCTGGCGTCGTGGCGACTGCCGTCCGGGGGGGCGAGGGCGCGCTTGACCTGCTCCTCACGCGTGCCGGGGCTCAGCCGGAGGGGCAGCTCGATGGTGAAGCAGGATCCCTTGCCGTATTCGCTGTCCACCTCGATGTCGCCGTCCAGCAGCGCGATCAGCTTGCGGGTAATGGACAGACCGAGGCCGGTGCCTCCGTACTCCCTCGTGGGGGACTGATCCACCTGCCGGAAGTCATCGAAGATCGTGTCCAGATCGTCCTTCTTGATCCCGATCCCCGTGTCGGTCACCGTGATCCAGACGCGGTCCTCTCCCCGCAGCCCGGCCGCGAGGCGTACGGCCCCGCGGCTGGTGAACTTGATGGCGTTGGACAGGAGGTTGAGGAGGATCTGCTTGAGCTTCGTGCGGTCCGTGAACAGGTCGGGGAGCTCGTCGTCGAGGTCGAGGTCGTAGCGGAGCGACTTCTCCCGCACCAGAGGCTCGACCGCCTCGGAGAGCTCCGAGAGCACATGGCGTAGCGAGACCTCCTCGAGGTAGACGGGCATCTTTCCGGCTTCGATCTTCGACAGGTCCAGAATGTCGTTGATCAGGTCGAGAAGGTGCCCGGACGCGGAGTTGATCTTGTCCAGCCCGTTCTTCTGCTTGTCCGTCAGCTCGCCGTAGATCTCCTCGCGCATGAGCGACGTGTAGCCCAGCACCGCGTTGATCGGGGTGCGGAGCTCGTGGCTCATGCTGGCCAGGAACTCGCTCTTCAGGCGGGACGCCTTCTCCAGCTCCCGGCTCTGCCATTCCAGCCTACGGTTCCGCTCCTCCAGCTCGAGGGTGGCCATGGAGATGCGGTCCTCCAGCTCCTCGTTGAGAGTCCGGAGCTCGCTGGCCAGACGCTCGTTCTCCGCGACCTGCGTCAGGTCGTGGATCACGCTCACGATCGCCGACGGCTCGCCCCGTGGATTGTAGATCTTGGAGCTGACCACCTCGACGGGAAACGCCGCGGCCTCGTCCGGGTCTTCCAGGTCGAACTTCTCCACCCGGCGATCCTCGGGCCGGAGCAGGAAGTCACTGATGAGGCTGGTGAACTTGGTGTCGTTGGTGCGAACGGCGCGGGGCTGCCGGGAGTCCGCCCCGTCACCGGCGGGCGCGTCGAACAGCCGCTCCGCCTCCTTGTTCATCAGGATGATGTTCGACTGGTTGTCGGTGACCAGGATGGGATCACCGACGTTCTCCAGGGTGGCATTCAGCCGCTCCCACTCCTCCCGGACCCGCTCCTCTGCGATCCGGGAGCGCTGGAACTGGGCCTCCAGCTCCGTCACCGCGCGCTTCAGATCGGTGATGTTGCGCAGGATCGAAAGGAACGCACCATCGGAAGTCGCCTGCGGCATCGGCGCCGGCAGGACTTCGAAGAGGAGGTCCGAGCCGTCGTTCGGATCCACCAGGTTCAGCTCGCGGGGCTTGGCCTGTCGGGTGCTGATCACCGACTGGGTCAGAAAGCTGCTGAACAGGAGATTGTTGAGCTGCACCGCCCGTCGCCGCCCCTCGCTGTCCCCCGGCGTCGTCGAGAAGAGCTGGTCCGCCCGGTCGTTGGCGAGGATGATGTTGTTGGTCGCATCCGTGAGGACCACCGGATCGGGGAGGCTGTTGACGATGGTGGTGAGGAGGTCCCGCTGCTTCGAGAGACGCTCCGCCCGCCCCTGCAGGTCACGCACCAGCCGGACCTTCTCCAGGACCGGAGTGAACTGCTCGAAGACGCTGACCACGGCCTCCACAGAGGAGGGAGGCGATCGGCCATCGAGGAGGAGCGCGCCCCATACCTGTTCGTCCAGGCCCGTGAACGGCACCACCTGCAGCTCGCCGTCCTCCCCGTCCGGCGCCGGGATGCGGGCGGCCTCACCGGCCGAGAGCACTTCCGAGAGGACGGTCTCTTCCTGGTTCGCGGCGCGGCGCGCCTTCTGGATGTAGCCGTCGGCCACACCGAATCCCAGGACGCGCCGCCGATTGCCATCGCTGTAGATCACGAGGCCGCGGGCGAGGCCGGCCTCGGCGAGGGCGCGCTCGAGAACGAGCGAGAGTGCCTCGGCGGGCTCCGTAGCCCTGGCGAGGCGTTCGCTCAGCTCGGTAGTCACGCCCGTGGTCATTGGCCTGCGGCCTTACTCGGCCTCCTCCAGACGCCGCCGGAGCTCGACGTTCTCGGCGCGCATGCGCTCGAGCTCGGACTCATCTCCCGCGCTCAGAGCCTGCGGACGGGATACGGAGGGAAGCGTACCGACGGCCTCGGCATACTTCAGATAGGTGTCGATGGCGGCGACGACGATACGCGCCTCTACGGTCACCAGGTCGATCCCGACCAGCGAAACACGGACGTAGGCGTCGATGACGATACCCTTGTCCAGAACGCGGTCGAGGACGTCGATCAGACTGGTTCCCGCGGGAGCCCTTTCAACGGCCATGTTGCCCTTCTCCGGGGTCTAGGGGTTCAGCCCTTCTTGAGCTGTGCTCGTTCGAGCGTCTGCAATCTTTGTGACACCTCGTCCAGCTTGCGGCCGATCTCCCCGAGATCACCGCCGGCCATCAGATCACGTGCCTCCGTGGAGAGGCGGGGATCCGTCTTCCACCAGTCCATGCCGATCTCCTGTGCCTTGTCGATCGAGCAGACCAGGAGACGGATCTGTATGGTGAGGAGCTCGACGTCGGCGAGGCGGATGCGGATGTCGCCCGCGATCATCAGCCCCTTGTCCAGGATGCGATCCAGGACGTCGACCAGCCCCTGGGACCGATTCGGTCCGAGTTCGTAGTGCTCCGCCAAGTTGAGTTCCCCGTGCGTGGGTTAGAGCAGGCGTCCTAGGGGACCGAGATCGATGTTCAGATCTTCCTTGTCGATCCCGAAGGCGTCGCGGATATCGTCGAGCCGTTCCTCCAGCCGCATGAGCGCCAGACCGAGGCGCTCCATTTCGTCGTCATCGAGTGCTCCGCCCTCCATCCGTCGCACCGCCTGGTGCTCGAGCATCTGGCGAATGAACTCGACCAGTGTCAGGACCAGCTTCCCGACCCCGGCCTCGATGTCTTCCGGCGAAGCCTCCAGCCGCGCGGGCAGAGACGGGGCGACCTCCCGGAGGTCGGCCGTCGGCGCTCCGTCCACTCCGCCGTCAGGGCGAGCCCGTTCGTTCGTCATCCGCGAACCCGTAGGGCGGCCACGGGCCGCTTGTGAGGAACCGCAGGTCGGCGTGCCGCTCCGAAAATGCCCGGACCCGCGCAGTGTAGTTGCCAATATCGTGCCGGTCCACCAGATGGGCGATCGCGACCAGGCCCTCGGCGGTGCCGAGTGGCCGTACGCGCTGATCCCGGATCAGCCCGTCCAGCCGCTGCCGGAGCTCTTCGGCCACCGCCTCCCCTCGCTGGCGCGCGACCCTGGTCTTCGCCTCTCGCCGGGCCAGCGACTCGAGATAGGCGCGTCCGGTCGACCGGTCCGGCGGGTCTGCGGGGAAGTCGGTGTCGACGACGCGAACGCCCATCTCCATGGCCCCCGCGACCCGCTGCAGTCCGGCCATCAGCGGGGCGCGACGCTCCAGCACCAGCGCGTCGAGGGCGGCCCGGTCCGGAAACCACTGGCCGAACCGCACCGGGAGCGCGGTCTGCTCGGCGCACGCGCTCGCCACGACATCGTTGTGCCGGCGGACCGTCTGGAGGGAGGGATTCGGCGCGGCATCCAGGGAGGAGACCCAGGCGACGAGGCCGGCCGTCTCCATGGCCGATACCGGCCGGTCGGCGACCCCGTTCAGCGATCGGGGCTCGGGGTGATCGGAGGCGCCCAGGCAGTACAGGTAGAGACCCATCAGGCCCCATCGGGCCACGCTCCGCGCTCGCGGAGTGTCTCGACGGAGGAGAGCAGGAGGTTGAGCTCGAGGTAGAGGAGATCGATCCCCGCCACGCTGATCGTCACGTCGCCCCGGAGCACCACGCCCTTGTCCAGGACCCGGTCCAGCAGCTCCACCAGCCGGAGCCTGTCCTCGAAGGGAGCCGGCTGATCAGCCATCGCTTCGCTCCGTGAATCGGTACGGCGCCCACGGCCCGGTGAACGCGACGGTCAGGCCGATCTCGCCGAGGCGGTCCCGCGCCGCGGCGGCCCGGGCAAGGACGGCCGGCTCCCTTTGGGTCCGGACCAGGAGCGCGGCGTTGAGGACGACGGGGGCATTGTCGGGGGGCGGCGGGAGGAGCACGGACTCGTCGGAGTCCTCCCGGAGGTCGTCGAGGAGTTCGACGGCCAGCCGGCGTGCGACGACGCGGCCCTCGGTGCGGGCGATGTCCTTCCGCTTCCGCTCGAGGAGGAAGCGCTTGCCGGGGGACGCCTCCGCGATCTGCCGGTCGAGTTCGGCGACCTCGTCGGAGACCTGGGCCAGGTGCCCGGCGAACACCGCCGGGTCCCACACGATCTTGAGATCCCACTCCCGCGTCCCGGTGAAGCGCTCGAGATCGCTGCGGATCTCCGTGCTGGTCGCCACCGCGTCACGCAGCGCGTCGTCGGAGCTGAACAGGGTGAGGAGCCGCGAGGGGACGATGGTCGAGTGGTCCACGAACCACGCGACGACCTGCTCGTGGCGGAGGCCCTGCTCGGCCATCCACTCCATGTCACCGGTCCGGGCCTCGAGCGGGGCCGCCGAGTACACGGCCGAATCGGGACGGCCGATGGCGGCCGCAAAGCCGTCCAGGGGGAGGAGCTCCACCGGGGCGTCGCCCACGCCCAGCAGACCTCGCTCCGGGAGCTCGGCGTCCGCCGGCACGAAACCGTAGAGGTAGACCACGCTCACGGCGTGCGCTCCCACGCCTCGACCAGCGAGCGGAGACGTGAGGCGCCGACCGGCTCCTCCACCTCCGGCGCCCGGAACACCGGCGGGGCGGGCGCATCGTCTTCGGGGCTCCAGGCGCCGCCCCGGCGGGTCCGGTTCACCACGACGGCCGCAGCGGCGAGACCGTGGCGGTCCAGTCGCTGGAGGAGGCGCCGGGTCTCGGCCTGCACGAGCGGCTCGTCGAGCGTCACGATCAGGATGGCGGTTCGGGAGGGATCCGACAGGCGCTCCTGGAGGGCCCGCAGACGACGAGCGAACCGTACTAGGGACTCGGCCGGAGAGTCAAGCCCGCCCAGCGCCCTGTACTTGAGGAGCAGACGGAGCAGGCGGCGGACCCAGTCCCCTGCGAGATCCGGCATGGCAAGGAGCCGCACGAAGTGCCCCGTCGGGGCCGTATCGAGCACCGTCCGGCGGGGCTCGCCGTCCTCCGTTTCCGCCAGACGCGCCACCGCGACCACCTCATCGATCCCGGGCGGCGCCAGACCCCACAGAGACTCGACGATGTCCCGGTCCATCCGGGCCGTGCGGTCGAGGCCCACCGCCTCGAACGCTCGCTCCACCTCGCCGCGATAGAGGTCGCGGAACCGCTCCATCTCGCGCTCCGCGTCGAGCTCCCGGATCTCCACACCATCCGGCGGGTCGGGGAGTACGTCGTGGAGGGATCCCGCGGGGTCGGCGCCGGCGAGCAGGACCGGCCCACGCTCGGCGAGCAGCACGGCCGCAGCGGCGGCGCACGTGGTCTTCCCCACGCCGCCTTTCCCCGCGAACACGACCAGCTCCCGATCCAGAATGTCCGCGAGGGAAATGGAGCGCCGCCCCGTCGGGGCGGTGCCGCCATCCCCCGCTCCGCGTTTCCCCGCCTCCGTCGGGGCGGCGCGGCCTGCCCCTTCGCCACGCCCCCTCGCCTCGCCCGCCGTTCCGGTCCCGGTCCCGTCGATCCACGACCGAAGCGCGTCGCACCCGGAAAGCCCCGGCTGGAACGACAGGATCAGGTCGGCTTCGGCGCCCGGCCGTCGGGCGGCGACCGTCGCGGCCACGCGGCAGCCGCGGCTCGTCAGCGCCTCCCGGAGCCGCGCGGTCTCGGCTCGGACCACCTCCCCCGGCCCCGTGACGATGACGAAGTCCGCGTCCCGAGCCCCATCGGCGAAGGCGGCCGCGGTATCCGCGAGCTCATCCAGCGCGTCCTCGCCCGTCAGCCGAACGGCGCGACCGACGAGGGCGGACGCGACCGTGTCGGCCTTGGCGGCCATGGCCCGGAACACCCGGACCCACCCGTCGACGACGGACGGCGCATCGAGCATCCGGAGCATGTGCCCGGTGGGCGCGGTGTCCACGACGAGCCGGCCAGGCTCGCCGAGGATCTCCTGGATGCGGAGAGCGCCGCCGATCTCGTCGAGCCCCGGCAGGCTCCCCTCGAGGAGCGAGGCGGCGTCCTGCGGGTCCAGATAGGTGCCGCGGTCGATGAGCTCGGCGAGGGCCGGCTCCAGGACGTGCAAACGGCGGCGGGCGTGGCCTTCCGCGTCCAGCTCCTCGAGGATCAGGCGCGGCGTGCAGGGGGAGGGTCCATCCGCGGGGGCACCGAAGAGATCGCCGAGAGAATGGGCCGGGTCGGTGGAGAGGAGTCGGACCTCGTCTCCGCGGTCGGCCAGGGCGAGAGCGATGCCGCCGGCGGTGGTCGTCTTCCCCACACCGCCCTTCCCGACGACGAAGGTGACGGGGCGCTCGAGCAGGTCGAGCAGCCGCGCGATCACCCGCTCACTCGTCGAAGCCGAACGTGACGTCGACCTGGGCCTCGTCTGAGCTGGCGACCTGCGGCCGCCGGTCGTCCTCGGGCCCGGCGTCCTCGGCTTCCGCCTCTTCGGCGACCTTTACCAGGCCGCCGGATGTGGCCATGCCGAACCGCTCGCGCCACTCCCGCACCTGGCGGAAGCGGTGCATGAGGGCGGCCTCGCGGACGGCGTACTCCTCGTCATCGATGTCGCCGAGCTCGAGCTGCATCTGCAACTCCATCAGATCGCTCTTGACCGAGGCATCGTCGGTGAGCTCGGTACGGACCGCGCCCTCGACCTTCTCCAGGGAGAAGCGCGCCAGGAAGGTCGGCCCGGTGACGGGCCAGAAGAGCAGGTGCTTCAGGAACCCCACGTCAGTTGTCGGCGCGCTCGAGCTTGAGCTTGATGTTGACGAAGTTGTAGGGCGGCCACGGACCCGTGTACTTGAAGGAGAGGATCTCCTCGTATTTCCGGCTGAGGCTCTTCACCGCGTCGTCGAACTCCTGCTCCCGGTGCCGCTCGACCAGGTAGGCGGCGTTCAGGATCATCCGGTCGCCGATCGGCTTGTTGGAGCGGCTGGCGATGGCGTACGGCTTCAGGGACTGGTGGATGTCCATCACGTACGTGTTGGCGGAGTCCTCGAGGGCGGTCTCGACCAGGCGACCCAGCTGCATGCGGGCGAAGTACGTGGAGCTCTGCTCGTTGCCGGTGATCTCCTGCTTCAGCCGGTGGATCTCCTCGTCCTCCTCCTCCAGCCGGGTCACGACCTTCTCCCGGTCCCATAGCACCTTCAGCCCGAACTCGATCTTGTCCCGCATCTTCTC
>JAHWKI010000302.1 GCA_019347975.1 Gemmatimonadota bacterium | reverse complement strand
GCGAGCCACGCCAGCTGGGGGCCTTCGGAGGTGAAGATCAGCGGCATCCCGCGAGGGTGACCTCCTGGACTTGGCCTGCGACGGCCTCGGCGATTTCGAAGGACCGGCCGTCGGGGCAGGTCTGCGCGCCGAGCCCTGCCGGCGCCAGACAAGCGGCGAAGGCGAGGAGCACCGCGGCGGGTCGGCGCGCGGCGGGGCGGGTGGTGGGCGACGGCGTGGCCCGGGTGGGTACGCGCAGGGCGTGCATGATGGCTTCTCCTCGAGACGGGTCGGGTGGCCGGCCGCGGCGGCCGATCCGGAGCGGGACGATGGGACCGACCCCTAAACTGCCCCTCAACCAGGGGTCAACACGCCCGTCCGTCGCTCCGTGCGTCCGGCCGGCGCCGGCCGGATGCCGCGTCCGGTCCGCCGGTAGAGGGCGGCGATGGCCAGGGAGAAGACGGGTCCGGCCCAGCAGAACACCGCCCAGGGGGCATAGGCGAGGGTGGGGACGCCGAGGGTCGTGGCCATGAAGAGGGCGGAAACCGTCCAGGGCATGAGAGGCTCCGTGAGCGTGACGGAGTCCTCGAGGCTGCGGGAGAGGTTCACGCGGGCGAGACCCCGCTCGTCGTAGGCGGAGCGGAACAGCTCGCCGACCACCAGCATAGTGACGCCGCCGTGGCTGGTCAGCGCGATCATGGTCGCGCCGGCGGTCATGGTGGCGGCGACCAGGCCGAAGACGGTGCGGACGCCGGCGAGGAGGCGGCGCACCAGGAGGTCCAGCGCGCCGTAGGCATCCATGGCGCCGGCGAGGAGGAACGCGGCGAAGACGAGCACCAGGGTGGGCGCCATGCTGAAGAGGCCTCCGCGCTCGACCAGCGTGAGGACCCGCGGGTCGAGTAGTCGCGGGTCGACGACGGCGCCGCCCCCGCGGCCGGTCGGCGCCAGCATGTCGGCATCGAACCCGGCGACGCCGGCGACGAGCGCGTCCCTCAGGCCGAACCCCTGGAGCGCGACGCCCAGCGCCACGGCCACGAGCGAGGATGCGGCGATGGCCAGCGCGGGCGGGCTCTTCCGCGCGATCCCCCAGACCACGACCGCCGGCGGGACGAGGACCAGCGGGTTCAGCTCGAAGACGGCGGCCAGCTCGTCCAGGAGCGCTGCGGACCCGGAGCCGCCTCCCGCGGGCGGCGCCGCGCCCGCGAGGAAATAGATGGCGAGACAGAGGACGAAGGACGGGGTCGCCGTCCACAGCATGTGCCGGATGTGGGCGAAGAGGAGCGACCCGGCGCCGATGGCCGCGATGTTCGTGGTGTCGGAGAGCGGGGACATCTTGTCCCCCAGGTACGCCCCGGATACGACGGCGCCGGCCGTGGCCGCGACGGGCGCTCCGAGGGCGGCGGCCGTCCCGACGAGCGCCACGCCGATGGTCCCGGCGGAGCCCCAGGAGGTGCCGGTGAAGATGGACATCACCGCCGTCGCCAGGAACGCGGTGACCAGCAAGTAGCGTGGGTCGATGAGGCGAACGCCCCAGTACACCAGGTAGGGGATGGTGCCGGCGAGCACCCAGGTCGCGATGAGCAAACCGATGGAGAGCAGGATCAGCAGCGCGGGGAAGACCTCCGCCACCTTGGCGGCCGCGTTCGCCTGGACCTCGGCCCAGCCGAGGCCGTGGCTCCGGGCGATCAGCGCGGCGACGGCGGCCGCGCCGAGGAGGACCACCACCAGCAGCTCGGTCCCGCCGCCGAGGGCCACGGCCCCCGCGAACAGGCCGAGCATCGCGAGGATCGGCGCGAGGGCCGCGGGCAGCCCGGGGCTCACGCGCTGGCGGCGAGGGCCGCGTCCAGGTCCCGGATCAGCGCGTCCGCGCCCTCCAGCCCGATGGAGAGGCGGACCAGGCCTCTCGGAATCTGGGCGGCCTCCAGCGCCGCGCCGTTGTCGCCCCGCTCGGGAGAGATGACCAGGCTCTCCACCCCGCCCCAGCTGACGCCGATCCGGAAGCGCCGGAGCCCGTCGATGAGGGCCTCGACGCCGGCGAAGTCGCCGCGTACCAGCTCCACGCTGAAGAGGCCGGACGTCCCCGTGAGGCCGGCTTCCGCCGGAGACGGGGATTCGGAACGGATGGGGTGGTGGACCCGTCGTATGGCTGAGTGGCCGCGGAGGAAGTCCGCGACGGCCAGGGCGTCCGCCTCGTGCTGGCGCATGCGGGCGGGGAGCGTGCGGAGCCCGCGGAGCAGGAGCCACGCGTCGAAGGGCGAGAGGATCCCGCCGTTCAGCATGTAGGCGCGGTCGAAGATCCGCTCCATGCACTCCTCGCTGGTGACGACGGCGCCGGCCAGGAGGTCGCTGTGGCCGCCCAGGTACTTGGACGCGCTGTGGACGACGACGTCGATGCCGGCCTCCAGCGGCTTCTGGAACAGCGGCGTCGCCCAGCTGTTGTCCAGGACCGTGATCACGCCATGCGACGCGGCGCGTTGCGCGATCGCAGCCACGTCCGCCAGCCGGAACAGCATGGTCCCCGGGCTCTCGATCCACAGCAGCCGGGTCTCGCGGCGGATCGCCGCCTCGACAGCGTCCGGTCCGAGGTCCAGGACGATGTCGTGGCTGATGCCGAAGCGGCGGAGGTGACGCGCGAGCTCGAGGGTCGGGCCGTAGACCTGGTTGACGAACAGGATCCGGTCCCCGGCCTCCAGGAGACCCAGGAGGACGGCGCTGACAGCGGCCATCCCCGACGCGAACGTCGCCGCCGCGTCGCCGCGCTCGAGGGCGGCCAGCTTCCGGTCCAGCGCCTGGACGGTGGGGTTCCGTCCGCGTGTGTAGACGGTGTGGTGACGCTCATCGGCGAGCCCCTTCACCAGCGACCGGAAGGTGGGAAAGGAGAACAGCGAGGTCTGGACGATCGGCGCCGACATCGGGAGCGGCGTGGCCCCGGCGCCCCCGGCGGCCTCGGCGGCGGCCTGGTCGGCGTCGGTAGGCTCGGCGGGCTCGGCGGCCTCGTCGGGAGCCAGGCAGATCTCGACGTCGGCGGGATCGATAGGCATGGGGGAGGAAAGTTCGCCCGGGATCGGGCAAAGTCAAAGACAGGAGGGGCGGGCGGCGGGGGCGGGGCGCGGGCGTGCGAGGGGCGCGGACGGGCGGGGCGCGTGCTGGCGGCGCGCCTGCGGGCGGGTCGGGATGTACCCCGTCAAAGGCCCGGGGACGGTCGGGCGCGGACGCGAGTGGATCGTCGACGGACCTATGCGCCGTGAAGTCCCCAGGCTCGGTCCGGCCGGGAGATGGGTGGGGGCCTGACGACAATATGCACCGTGAAACGCCCGGGGATGGTCCGGTGCCGCCACCTGGTGGGGAATTGACGGCAATCCGCACCGTTAAACGCCCGGGGATGGTCCGGCGCAGCCACCTGGTGGGGAGTTGACGGCAGGCCGAGCCGTTGTGGGCGCTGCGAATTACGTGCGCCGACTCGAGACTCCGGGTCGACTCC
>JAHWKI010000088.1:12133-13829 GCA_019347975.1 Gemmatimonadota bacterium | reverse complement strand
GGATGGCGCGGACGGCCTGATGGACGCGGGCTGTGAATTCCATGCGGTGCGGCGTGCGACCTCCCGTCGTGACCGGGTCAGGCGGCGAGGGCGCGGAGCTCGTCCGAGAACCGCTCCGCGACGCTGGTCCAGTCGTAGCGGCGCACGGCCATGGCGCGCAAGGTCGCGCCGAACCGGTGGGCGGTGGCCAGCGCCACGGGCGCGCCCGCCGCGATGTCGGCCACCAGGCGGGCGGGCTCGGGGCTGAGGCGCAGCGCGCTCAGGACGTCGGGCGGCACCACGTCGGCGATGGCCTTCAGGCTCTCGGCCATGCCGCCGAAGTCGGTGCCCAGCGGCAGGACGCCGCAGGAGAGGGCCTCGAGGAACACCAGCGGCCCGGCCTCGCGCACCAGGGACGGGAACACGGCCGCGTCACAGCACGGGAAGAGGTGCTGGAGCTCGCGGTGGCGGAGGTAGCCCGCGAAGACGACGCGGTCCGTCGTCAGCCGGGTCCACGCGTTCTCGAAGTAGGCGTCCCGGCCGCGGTTGTGCATGGCGTCCAGATACGCGCGAACCTCGGGCATGCCGTTCGGCGCGCCCTCCCGGGGCGCGGCGATGAGAGTGTCCAGCGCCGCCCGGTCGCCCGCCGCCAGCGCCCTCACCATCTCCTCCAGGGCCGGGCGCAGCGGCCCGTGTCCGACGATGACGAGCCGGGTGTCGGGCGCGCTCCGCAGGACCTCGGGGAACGCGGCCAGGACCGCGTGCGGCCCCTTGGCGGCGATGAGCCGGCCCAGGAACAGGAGGACGGGATCGCTGCCCCAGCGGACCGCGGCGAGGGACCGCTCGAGAGCGGGGTCGGGCAGCTTTTCCTCGCCGCCCGGCCCGCCGCGCGCCATCCCCTCCAGCGTTTCAGCCAGCCGATGGATGCTGCGGGCCCGGAGGTCCGGCTCGATCGTGTCGAACATCCGCGTGTCGACCCCGAGGTTCAGGTCCATCATCCGCCCGTCCAGGTCGAGGTCGGTGAACACATCGCGCACGCGCGTCCGGATCTCCGGCCCGATGGTGAAGATCCGGTCGGCGGCGGCGAACGACCGGGCCGCGCGCCGATGGAACCGCTCGTCCTTCTTCACCGCGTACTCGATGGCGCTGCCGTGCGGCATGATCGAGAACGGGATCCCCGCCTCCTCCGCCACCGGCTGCGCCACCTGGGGCATCAGGACGGCGTGGTTGGCGTGGATCGCGTGGATGTCGTTCTCGGCGACCACGCGGCGGACGACGGCGATGTTGCGCCGGAGGTACTCCTCGATCTCCTCCTCCGGCAGCTGGATCATCGGTACGGCGCGCTCGAACTCCTCGTAGCGGTCGGGCACGTAGACCGGGAGCGTCGAGCCGAGGAGCGGCTTGTGGAGGATGCACCGGCCCGGGGTCACGACCTCGCGGCTCATGAGCGTTTCCACGGTCCCATCAGGGTGATAGGCGCGGGCCTCCGCGACGAAGTCGTAGATGTGCGGATGGTTCTCCTGGCAGACCAGGTGGACCGTCTCGCCGTTACGGCAGAGGGAGGAGACCATGGAGCGGGTCCAGAGGTTGGAGCCGGAGCCCTCGAGGAGGTAGCCGTGGAGAAGGGCGATCACGGTCGCTGCGCTCCCTTTGATCGCAAGAGGGCGGCCCTGGCGGGGCGCAAGAGGGCGCCGTTCCGGCGCAAGAGGGCGCCCTG
>JAHWKI010000088.1:10475-12033 GCA_019347975.1 Gemmatimonadota bacterium | reverse complement strand
GGCGCCCTGCGGGCGCAAGAGCGCTTCGCAAGGGGCGCACGTGGGGTTCACAGGGGTGGGCTCGGCGGCGTACCTTCCCGGCATGGCTGACACTGCGGGGCGCACGGTGCTGATCCGGCTGGCGGGGGAGATCTCCATCAAGTCGCGGACGACGCGGACGGCGTTCATCCGGCGGCTGCGGCGGAACCTCGAGGACGCGCTGTCCTCTGTCGGCGGCGGCGCGACGCTGGAGGCCGGGTGGGACCGGCTGTACGTGCGCGACGCGAGCGACGAGGTCCTGGCGGTTCTTCCGCGCGTCTTCGGCATCAGCTCCTTCAGCCCGGTGGAAAGGGAGACCGCCGCGGCCCTGCCGTCCATCGTGGACGCGGGGGAGGCGGTGTTCTCATCGGGACTGGGAGGCAAGACCTTTGCCGTCCGGGCCCGGCGCGCGGGTGAGCACTCGTTCTCCTCCCGGGACGTGCAGGTGGACCTGGGCGCACGGCTGCTCCCCTATTCGGCGGGAGTGGACCTGGACGATCCGCAGGTGACGGTGCGTGTGGAAGTGCGCAACGAGCGGGCCTACCTGTTCGGCGACCGGATCCGGGGGGCGGGGGGGCTGCCGCTGGGCACCGAGGGGCGCGCGATGTCGCTCATCTCCGGCGGTTACGACTCGGCGGTGTCGTCGTGGCTGATGCTGAAGCGAGGGATCGCGCTCGACTACGTGTTCTGCAACCTGGGCGGGGACGCGTACGAGCGAGCGGTGGTCCAGGTCACGAAGGTGCTGGCGGACGAGTGGAGCTGGGGGCAGCGGCCGCGGCTGCACGTCGTCGACTTCGGCAAGCCGCTGGACGCGCTGCGGGCGAGCGCGCGGGAGAGCTACTGGCAGGTGGTCCTGAAGCGGCTGATGTACCGGGCGGCGAACCTGGTGGCCCGGGAGCGGAAGGCGGAGGCGATCATCACGGGCGAGGCGGTGGGGCAGGTGTCGTCGCAGACGCTGACGAACCTGCGGGCCATCGAGCCCGCGTCCGAGCTGCCGGTCTTCCGTCCGCTCCTGGGCTTCGACAAGGACGAGATCATCGAGCGGGCCCAGCGGATCGGCACCGCGGGGCTGTCGGAGCAGGTCAAGGAGTACTGCGCCATCGCTCCGGGACGCCCGGTCACCGCCGCGACCGTCGCCGCGGTCGACCGGGAGGATGCCCGCCTGGATCCGGCGGTGGTGGAGACGGCCGTCGCGGAGCGGAAGGTCCTGGACCTGCGCGCGCTGACGCCCGCGGACCTGGTCGCCCCCTACCTGTTCACGAGCGAGATCCCCGACGGCGCGGTGGTGCTGGACTGCCGCCCCGAGCCCCAGTTCCGCGCGTGGCACGTCCAGGGCGCGGAGCACCGCGACGAGTGGGAGCTGCTCCGGGGATTCGGCCGGCTGGACAAGGGGCGGCGCTACGTCGTCGTGTGCGCGCACGGGATCCAGTCCGCGCACATCGCGGAGAAGATGCAGCAGTCGGGGTACGAAGCATACTCGTTTCGAGGAGGGGCGGCGGGGGTGCGGCGCTGGATGGAGGCGGCGCGCGGCTGACGCCGC
>JAHWKI010000088.1:9158-10375 GCA_019347975.1 Gemmatimonadota bacterium | reverse complement strand
GGCGCCGCATCGTTCGCCCGCTCGATCAAAGACGGTTGTGCCGCGGCGCGGTCCTGTCGTTCTTTGTCTTCATGAAAGCCATCGTCATCTCCGAGCCCGGCCCTCCGGACGTGCTCCGCCTCGCGGAGCGACCGGATCCCCCGCTCCGCCCCGGGCACCTCCTCGTCCGGGTCGCCGCCACGTCCGTCAATCGCGCCGACCTCCTCCAGCGTCAAGGCCACTACCCCGCGCCGGCGGGCTCCCCGCCGGACATCCCGGGCCTGGAGTACGCCGGGACGGTCGAGGCGGTGGGGGAGGGGGTGCGGCGGTGGACGACCGGCGACCGCGTGATGGGGCTCGTCGGCGGGGGTGGCTACGCCGAGCTCGTCGCGGTGCCCGGGGATCAGGCCATCGCCGTTCCCGCCGGGCTCCCGCTCGGAGAGGCCGGCGCTGTGCCGGAGGTCTTCATCACCGCCCACGATGCCCTCTCCGCCCGCCTCGGCCTCCGGCCCGCGGAGACGCTGCTCATCCACGCCGTGGGCAGCGGCGTGGGGACCGCCGCGCTCCAGATCGCCAGGGCGTGGGGGTGCAGGGTCATCGGGACGTCGCGGACCGCGTGGAAGCTGGAGCGGGCCGGGGCGCTGGGCCTCGACGTCGGCATCGACGCGACCGTCGGGGACTGGAGCCGCGATGTGCAGGAGGCGACGGATGGACGCGGGGTCGACGCCGTTCTCGACCTGGTCGGCGGCGCCTACCTGACGGGGAACCTCCGCTCCCTCGCCACGCTCGGACGTCAGGTCGTGGTCGGCCTCACCGCCGGCCGCACCGCCGAGATCGACCTGGGCGCCGTGCTGTCCAAGCGCCTCACCATCGTCGGCACCGCGCTCCGGACGCGGACCCCCGCCGAGAAAGCCGAGGCGGCCGCGTCGTTCGAACGGGATGTGCTTCCGCTACTCGAGAGCGGCACCATCCGCCCCATCATTCACGAGACGATCCCCATCGCCGACGCTGCCCGCGCCCACGCGCTCGTCGAGTCGAACCGGACGTTCGGGAGCGTGGTGCTTGGGTGGTGAGCGCGCGCTGGCGCGCGCATCAGGCTCGCTTCGCTCGCATCAGGCTCGCCATGCTCGCATCACGCGGGGACTGGCGCCCCCGCATCAGGCTCGCTTCGCTCGCACGCAGGGGGCGGCCGGTGGAGGCATCAGCCGCCTGATGCCCCGAAGGGGCCTGATGCGGCG
>JAHWKI010000088.1:0-9058 GCA_019347975.1 Gemmatimonadota bacterium | reverse complement strand
GGGCGGCCGGTGGAGGCATCAGCCGCCTGATGCCCCGAAGGGGCCTGATGCGGCGCCAGCCGCCTGATGCCCCGAAGGGGCCTGATGCGGCGCCAGCCGCCTGATGCCCCGAAGGGGCGTACCGCGGCTAGATAAACCGCCGCGCTACCCCATGATAGATGTAGCTGAAGAGCGCGGCCCCGGCGACGCAGCCGAGCAGGCCTCCGATCCGGAGCGGGCTGGGGTCGTGGGTGACGTAGCCGGCCACGCCGAGCATCCCGCCGACCAGGGCGCCGAAGACGGCGAAGCACACGCCGAGGAACAGCGTGGTGGTCGGGCCGCGGTAGAACGCCCTGAAGAGCAGGGCGGCGCCGATCCCGACCACGATCCAGATGATGATGCCGGTGACGAACGTCATGGGGGGGATTCTGGAACGGGTGACCGCGGGGCGCAAGAGGTGCGGACGTGCTAGGCGGGCACGTCCTCGGAGGCGAGCGCCGAGTCGTCGTCCAGGGCGGCGGGGACCCGGCGTTCAGGGGGCGCCGGGATGCGGGTGGCGAGGAGGGCGGCGATGGCGACGAGACAGGCGCCGGCGAAGAACGGGCTGGTGATGCCGACGGTCTCGAACAGCACGCCGGCGCCGACCGGCCCGAGGACGCGCCCGACGCCGCCTACCACCTGCTGTCCCCCGAGCATTGCACCCTGCGACTCGGAGTCCGTCTCCTGCGAGACGAGGCTGGCGAGCGACGGGAACGTCAGCCCGGTGGCCAGGGCCCAGAGCGGAACCGTCGCGAAGATCAGCGCGGAGTCGCGGATGAGCGGAATCGTGAGGAGGGCAGTGGCCAGGACGAGCGTCCCCGCCTGGACGATCCGGCGCTCGCCGAACCTGCGGGCCAGCCAGCCCACGATGAGGCCGCGCACCACGACGGTGGTTCCCCCGGCGGTGGCGAAGATGATGCCCACATCCATGGCGTCCATGGCGTGGGCGCGCTCGACATAGAGCGCCAGCACCGCCGTCATCGCCGTGAACGACATGATGGAGAGGAAATAGACGATCAGGAGGAGCGCGAACGGGAACGTCGTCAGGCTCCGGACCCACGCGCGGACGGTGGCCGCCTGTCCACTCCGCTCCCCCCGCGGATCGGCACTCCCGGCCGCCACCTCCCCGTCCACCCGGTCCCGGCTCCGGCCCCGCCGGGACTCCGGCAGGAAGAAGACCGCCGCGACACCGTTCGCCAGGCACAGGCCGGCGGCGATGTAGCCGGGGACGCCATAGCCCCAGGCGCTGAAGTAGCCGCCGATGGCGGGGCCGATGAGAACGCCCAGGCCGGCCGCGGCGCCGAGCATCCCCATGCCGTGGGCGCGGTCGCTGGCCTCCGTCGTATCGGCCACGTACGCCTGGGCCACCGAGATGGTGCCACCTGCCGCCCCCGCGGCGATGCGGGAGAAGAAGAGCATGGCCAGCGACTGGGCCAGGCCGAAGATCAGGTAGGAGACGGCTGAGGCGAAGAGGCCCGCCACGATGAAGGGGCGCCGTCCCAGGCGGTCGGAGAACCTGCCCCAGATGGGGACCGAAACGAACTGCATGGCGGAGAAGGAGGCGATCAGGAGGGTGACCTCGGAGGGCGAGGCCCCGAACGATTCCGCGTAGTACGGCAGGAGGGGGAGCACGATGCCGAAGCCGATCATGTCCACCAGCACGGTGACGAACAGGATGGCGAGGCGGGAAGTCTTCAGCATCGCGTCGTCTCCGGCTCTCCTCCGGCGGGGAGGAAGGGGGCCCGGCAAAACGCTTGTTCTGGGCTGCTCCGCGCGCTAGATTGGCCCGCCACTACCTGCTCCCCGACCCATTCCCCTGCGTCCGGCCGATTCCCGGCGCCGCGGGCTTCCCCAGCGCCTCTCATGACCGTCCGTTCGCCCCATCCAGCTCCGGATTTCCAGAAGCGATACGCGGTGCTTCTGGACATCGGCCGCATCCTCACGGGGACGCTGGAAGCCGACGAGCTCTATCGCACCATTTACGAGCAGGCGAGCCGGGTGCTGGAGACGACCGGATTCTACATCTCGCTGTACGACGAGGAGCGGGACCGGGCGACGGTTGTATTCTACGCGGACCGGGGGGAGATCGGGCGACCGGGAACAACGTACCGCGGCTCCGAGAGCCGCGCCATACGGGAAGCGAGGCCGGTGCTGGAGGAGCTGGAGGCGCCCGAGCGCGCCATCATGCTGCTGGGCGCGGACTCGGACGAGGAGGTGACGCGGAGCGTCATGGCGGCGCCCCTCCTCCACGAGGGGAACGTCCTGGGCGTGATCAGCGCCCAGAGCTACCGCTCCGCCGCCTACACCGCCGACGACCTGGAGCTGCTGCTGGCCATCTCGGACCTGGCCGGCGTCGCCGTCTCCAACGCCCGCACCGTCCAGGAGCTGGAGCGGCAGCGGCGGGAGTCGGAGCAGCTGGAATCGATCGCGCGGGCGCTGGCCTCGTCGCTGGAGCTGACGGAGGTGCTGGAGCGGATCGTCGGTGCGACCCAGAACCTGGTCAGCGCGGACGGGGCGGGGGTCTGGCTGCTGCGGCCGGACATGCGCGCGGAGGTCGCCATGACCGCGGGCGAGCTGGCCCTCCCCACCGGCACGACGATCCCCGTGCCGGAGGCGCTCTACCGGACCATGGCGCGCGATCGGCGCCCGGTCATGTTCGACCACAGCGAGCACAACGCCCTGATCCCGGACGAGATCCGCCGCCTCGTCAGGGCGGAGTCCGGCATCGCGGTGCCCCTGCTGCTGGAGAGCGAGCTCATCGGCGCGCTCTCGGTGAGCCACGGCACCGCGCGGGAGTACCTCGCCGACGATGTGCGCCTCCTGGAGCGGTTCGCCGTCCATGCGGCCCTCGCCGTCTCCAACGCGCGGCTCCACGAGCAGGTGCGGTTCCTCTCCCTCACCGATCCGCTGACGGAGCTGCCGAACCGCCGTCACATGCAGATCTTCCTGGAAAAGGAGTTCGCGGCGGCCGAGCGCGGCCGGGCGCTGACCGTGATCCTGTACGACCTGGACGATTTCAAGGTCTTCAACGACGCCCAGGGCCACCAGGCGGGTGACAGGGTGCTCCGCGCGTTCGGCCGGGCGCTGGCCGGGGAGACCCGGGCCATGAACCTGGCCGCCCGCTACGGCGGCGACGAGTTCATCTCCATCCTGTCCGACACGGACTACGAGGGGGGCGCCATGCATATCGGGCGCGTCCTCAAGGCCATGCGACGCCACCCGGATCTCGCCCCCCTCGCCGTGAGCGCGGGGATCGCCAGCTACGAGACCGGTATGGCCTCTCCCGAGGATCTGATCCGGCGCGCGGACGAGTCCCTCTACGTCGCCAAGTCGAGCCGCGGCCGGGGGATCCCGACCCCCTGAGCGCGTCCCAGCCCGCCATGGCCTTTACCGGCCGTCGTGCCGATCTTCCACACCATGTTCGCATTTCGAGGGACCAGCCTGCCGATACGGGAGTCGGCGCCGCCGTACGGAACGCCCGATGAGCCGGACCGGTTTCCCGCCGACGAGGTGCTCGCCGACCTGGAGCGGGCCACGGGCGCGGACGCCGCCGTCCGGATCACCCGGATCCTGGCGCGATACGCGGCGCTGAGGCACTGGGTCCTGCGCGTCGGGAACGCGCCGGCCGCCGTCACGGACCATGCCCGTCGGGCCGCGCGCGCGTACCTCTCCGCAACCCTGGACGCTTCGATGGAGTGCGGCCTCATGCGGGCGGAAGCCGGCTGGGCCGAGGGGGCCCTCCTCCTCCGGATGCTGGACGCCCGCCCCGATCGCGCCGGTGCCGTGCTGGCGGCCGCGGGCGCGGAGGCGGCGGCGGCCGGTGACGACCGCGGCGCCAGCGCGCTCGGGCGCGCCGCTGTGGAGGCCACGCTGCTGCGCCTGCGCTCGCGGCGACCACCCCCCGACGCGTGACGGGCTCCTTCACGGCGGAGGAACGGCGCCGGCTGGCCGCGGCCCTGGCCGCGGGGACGGAGCCGACATGCCCCTCGTGCGGCGTGCAGCTGGATCGGCGGGCGGTGCGGCCGCCGGCGTCCGTGTCCTACGTGCGGAGCCGGGTGTGGTTGCTCTGTCCGGACTGCCGGCGCAGCGGGGCCGTGGACGTCAGAGAGGGCGGGCGACCATGATCCCGTCCTGCCCGTCGATCCGCTGGATCCTTCCGGCGAGCGGACGCGTGCTGATCTCGACGGATTTCCCCACGAGCGGCGCGTGCATCAGGTGGAGTCGTCCATCGAGCCAGAGGGCGAGCCCGGTGTGGGCGATGTCGAGTCCGGCAACGGTGCTGGTAGCGGCGATGATGTCGCCGTCGCGGATCCCTTCGGCGATGCCCTCGATCCGCCCCTCCGGGATGTAGAACCGCGGCCGGGCGCTCAGCCGCTGCTCCACCTGCCGGATCTCGGCAAGGCGCTCCGGCTGCCCCTTGAGATTGGCGTAGTCGCTGGCGTGGCTGGTCATGAAGTTGATCGGCTCGGTGTCGCGTACCCCGCCCAGCTCGGCGGTGATCTCCCGCACCAGCCCCTTCTCGGCGTTGTCCCGGATCCACTCGCTGAAGTAGTGCAGGCGGCTCGTGTAGCCATCCAGTACGCCGTCGCGGTAGCGGATGCGGCGTAGCTCCTCGACGAACGACGGGAAGGTAGGGCTCCCGTCGCGGATGAGGCGGCCGAGGGCGAGAAGGTTCTCCAGGTAGGTGACGCAGTCGAACTCCCGGAGATTGACGATCAGTCGCTCGGGACCGGGCGGGTCGAGCGTATGGGGGGTGTAGGGCGCGCCCACGAAGCGGCGCCCGATCCTGGCCATGGCGGCGCCGAGCTCCAGGGTGTCGAGGCGCTCTTCCCGGGCCCAGGCCACGGTCTCCTCGAAGATCTCGACGTCGCGGGGCGTGTAGACCACATCGTCCTCGACGACCGCGTCCGCCGGGAGTCGAGCCGGTGGCGCCGGGGCGACCGGCCCGCCCACGACGCCGGTCCCCGTGTCGGCGGCGGCGAGCTCCCGGCCGGCGGGCTCGGAAGGACCGCGGTCGCGGCTCAGGAGGAGCCAGGTGGCGGCGATGAAGAGGCCGGCGATGACGAGCGCGACTGCGTGTGGCTTGCCCATGTCGTCTACGCGGCGCAAATGACATACCCGCGCCACTTTGACTTTTGGACGCGGCGGGGGGAACTTTCGGGTCCACGTCCACCCGCTCCCGCAGTGTCATGGCGAAACGAACGGAAGCCGGACTCCCCGTCCTGCGCATGCGGCCGGTGCCGAAGGGCCGGTCGTTCGACGCGGACGCCCTGGGCCGGGTCCGGGAGCTGCTCGGGGACGCGCCCCGCACCCGCGACCTTCTGATCGAGCACCTGCACCGGATCCAGGACGCGTACGGTCATCTCTCGGACGACCACCTCCTGGGGCTGGCCCGGGAGATGGGGCTGACCGCCGCCGAGGTCTATGAGGTGGCGACGTTCTATCACCACTTCGACGTCGTGAAGGATGGTGCCGCTCCTCCTCCGCCTCTCACCATCCGGGTCTGCGACTCCATCGCCTGCGAGATGGCCGGCGCCCGCGCGGTTCTCGAGACCCTCGGCGCGCGGCTGGGAGACCAGGTCCGCGTGGTGGGAGCTCCCTGCATCGGGCGGTGCGACACGGCGCCGGCGGCGTTCGTGGGCTGGCACGCGGTGGACCGGGCCACGGTGGAGAAGATCGAGGGCGTGGTGCTGGACGAGCGGACCGGACCCGATCTCCCCGAGTACCGCACGGCCGCGGAATACCGCGGGGCGGGCGGCTACCGCGCGCTGGTGGACTGCGTGGAGGGGCGGCGCAGCGTCGAGGAGGTAATGGCGACCGTTATGGCGTCGGGGCTCAAGGGGCTGGGGGGCGCCGGGTTCCCGTCTGCGCGGAAGTGGGAGTTCGTGCGCAGTGAGCCGAAGCCGCGGCTGATGGTCGTGAACGCCGACGAAGGGGAGCCCGGCACGTTCAAGGACCGCTACCTGCTGGAGACGGACCCTCACCCGGTCCTGGAAGGCATGCTCATCGCCGCCTGGGCGGTCGAGGCCTCGGACATCTACTTCTACCTGCGGGACGAGTACCCGGCGTGCCGGGCGATCCTCGAGCGCGAGATCGCGGCGCTTCGCGCGGATCCGCCGTGCGAGCTGCCCCGGATCCACCTCCGCCGTGGTGCCGGTGCGTACATCTGTGGCGAGGAGAGCGCGCTGATCGAATCGCTGGAGGGGAAGCGCGGCGAGCCGCGCCTCCGCCCCCCGTTCCCCGCCCAGCGCGGCGTGTTCGGGCGCCCCACGCTGGTCCACAACGTGGAGACGCTGTACTGGCTGCCCGAGATCCTCGCTCGTGGCGGCGAGTGGTTCGCGGCCACCGGCCGCGAGGGGCACCCGGGTCAGCGGTATTTCTCCGTCAGCGGCCGCGTCGCCCGACCGGGGGTGTACCTGGCGCCGAACGGGATCACGGTCCGCGAGCTGATCGAGGCCGCCGGGGGGATGGCGGACGGGCACGCGTTCTACGGCTACCTGCCCGGGGGGGCGTCGGGTGGCATCCTCCCCGCCTCGCTCGGCGATCTCCCGCTGGACTTCGGCGGTGCGCTGGGCGAGTACGGCTGCTTCGTCGGGTCCGGGGCGATCGTGATCCTGTCCGACCGGGACAGCGCCCGGGACGCCGCGCTGAACCTCATGCGGTTCTTCGCCCACGAGTCGTGCGGCAAGTGCACGCCGTGCCGCGCGGGGACGGCGAAGGCCGTCGAGATCATGGAAGGCGGCTGGGACACCGACCTCCTGACCGAGCTCGGGGCGGCCATGGCGGACGCCTCGATCTGCGGGCTGGGGCAGGCGGCGCCGAATCCGGTCCGGTCGGTGATGGAGCATTTCCCGGAGGAGCTCGATGGCTGAAGCGCGGCGGGAGCCCGGGCACGCGGACGGCGGGCCAGCGACGATGGAGCCGGTGCGGTTCACGCTCGACGGCCGGGAGGTCGCCGCCGCGCCGGGTGAGAGCATCCTCCAGGCCGCTCGCCGGGAAGGGATCCGCATCCCCCACCTGTGCTACACGGATGGGATGCGGGTGGACGGGAACTGCAGGGCGTGCGTCGTGGAGATCGAGGGCGAGCGCGTGCTCGCGCCCTCCTGCCACCGGCCGCCCACGCCGGGCATGGTGGTCCGGACGGAAAGCGAGCGGGCGCGGCGTTCCCAGAAGGTGGTCCTCGAGCTGCTCCTCTCGGACATGCCGGACGAGCGATACCGCGCCGACTCGGAGCTGCACCTCTGGGCGGACGAGCTCGGCGTGGAGGGCGGCCGGTTCCCGCGTCGACACCAGCCGGCGCCGGACGCGTCCCACCCCGCCATGCTCGTGCGCCTGGACGCGTGCATCCAGTGCACGCGGTGCGTGCGGGCGTGCCGCGAGGTCCAGGGCAACGACGTCATCGGTTACGCGTACCGGGCCCACGACTCCCTGCCCGTCTTCGACTTCGACGACCCCATGGGCGAGAGCACGTGCGTGGCGTGCGGCGAGTGCGTCCAGGCCTGCCCGACCGGCGCGCTCATGCCGAAGGGCATCGTGGAGCCCGGCGCCATCATGTTCGCGGCCGGGACGGGGGAGCGTCCGGGCGATGAGCCAGGCCGAGCCGTGGTAAAGACGGCCCGCCGGGCCGTCTTTACAGCGGCGGGCGATCCCCTCTCGGGGCGCGGCAACGGCTTCCACGGGCAGAAGCCCTCCCAGTACCTGCCCCTGATCGCCGACCGGGCGACCGATGGTCGCGGGACGACGTCGGTGCCCTCGCTGTGCCCCTACTGCGGCGTCGGCTGCCAGGTGACCTATCACGAGCAGGGCGGCACCATCACCCACACGACCGGGCGGCCGGGCCCGGCGAACGAGGGCCGGCTGTGCGTAAAGGGGCGCTTCGGGTTCGACTACATCCACAACCGCCAGCGGCTGACGGTTCCGCTGATCCGGCGGGAAGGTGTGCCGAAGGACCCGGCGAACATGGTGGACCCGCGGAACCCGGGCGACGCGTTCCGGGAGGCGACGTGGGAGGAGGCGCTGGACGTGGCGGCGGCGGGGCTCCGTCGTCTGAGAGACGAGCACGGCGGCGGCTCGCTGGCGGGGTTCGGCTCCGCCAAGGGGGGCAACGAGGAGGCGTACCTCTTCCAGAAGCTGGTCCGGGCCGGGTTCGGGACCAACAACGTGGACCACTGCACCCGCCTGTGCCATGCCTCCTCGGTGGCGGCGCTGCTGGAGATGATCGGCTCCGGCGCGGTCTCCAACCCGTTCGCGGACGTGAAGCACTCGGACGTCTTCATCATCATCGGCGCGAACCCCACCGTGAATCACCCGGTGGCGGCCACGTTCATGAAGAACGCCATCGAGCGCGGGGCGAAGCTGATCCTGATCGATCCCCGGGAGACGGAGCTGTCACGGCTGGCGACGCATTCGTTCCAGTTCAGGCCGGGCTCGGACGTGGCGCTGCTGAACGCCATGCTCCACACGATCGTGGCCGAGGACCTGGTCGACGCCGACTTCATCGATACGCGGACGGACGGCTGGGACGCTTTCCGGCGCGGGATCCAGGCGTACTCGCCGGAGGCGATGGAGCCGATCTGCGGCATCCCCGCCGACGAGATCCGGGCGGCCGCGCGGCTCTACGCTACCGCGGACGCGGCGATGATCTTCTGGGGGATGGGCATCTCCCAGCACACCCACGGCACCGACAACGCCCGCTGCCTGATCGACCTGGCGCTGGTGACCGGGCAGATCGGCCGCCGTGGCGCGGGGCTCCACCCGCTGCGCGGCCAGAACAATGTCCAGGGGGCGTCGGACATGGGGCTGATCCCCATGGTCTACCCCGACTATCAGGCCGTGGACGACGACGCGGTCCGGGCGAAGTTCGAAGCGTTCTGGGGGACGACGCTGGACCCGGAGCCGGGGCTCACCGTCGTCGAGATCATGGACGCGGCGCTCCGCCGGGAGATCCGCGGGATGTACATCATGGGCGAGAACCCCGCGATGTCCGACCCGGACCTGGAGCACGTGCGGGAGGCGCTCGCGACCATGGACTGGCTGGTGG
>JAHWKI010000301.1:1941-3492 GCA_019347975.1 Gemmatimonadota bacterium | reverse complement strand
GGTTCGTCGACGTCCACGCGCACCTCGACCCCATCCTCCGGCTGCCGGGAGCGGAGAGCCACGTGCGGCAGGGGGTGACGACCGCGCTCGGCGGCCCCGACGGCTCCTCCCCCTGGCCGATCGGCGCATACCTCGACTCACTGGACGCGGTGGGGATCGGGATGAACGTGGGGTACACGGTGGGACACAATACCATCCGTCGCGAGGTGATGGGGCTGGCGAACCGGCGCGCCACGGCCGCGGAGCTCGAGGCCATGCGGGGCATGGTGGCTCGCGGGATGGGGGAGGGGGCGTTCGGGATCTCGACGGGGCTCAAGTACCTCCCGGGGACGTTCGCCGACCTGGACGAGGTGGTGGCGCTCTCGGCGGTGGCGGCGGACTCGGGCGGGTTCTACACGTCGCACATGCGGGAGGAGGGGCTCGGCCTGATCGAGGCGGTGGCGGAGCTGCTGGAGATCGGGCGACGGGCGGGGCTCCCCGTCGTCGTGACCCACCACAAGGTCGTGGGGCAGCCGATGTGGGGGAGCAGCGTGAAGACCCTCGGGATGATCGACTCGGCGCGGGCCGCGGGCACGGAGGCGCGCGTCGACCAGTACCCCTACACCGCCACCTACACGGGCATCGGCATTCTCGTCCCGGCGTGGGCGCAGGCCGGCGGTGACAGCGCATTCCTCGCGCGGCTGGAGGACCCGGCGCTCCGGGACAGCATCATCGACGGGATCGTCTTCAACATCCGGCAGGACCGTGGCGCGGGCGACATCGCTCGGGTCCAGCTCTCCCGGGTGGAGTGGGACACGACGCTGGAGGGGCTCACGCTCGCCGACTGGGCGCGGCGGCAAGATCGCGAGCCGACACCGGAAACGGGCGCGGACCTGGTGATCGAGGCGATCCGACGGGGCGGCGCGTCGGCCATCTACCACGCGCTGGAAGAGGAGGACGTCCGGCGGATCATGCGGCACCCGCAGACGATGGTCGCGTCGGATGGTCGGCTGACGCAGCCCGGGGAGGGGCACCCACACCCGCGCTGGTACGGCACCTTCCCGCGCGTGCTGGGGCACTACGTCCGCGAGGAAGGGGTGCTCGGGTGGGCGGATGCGATCCGGAAGATGACGTCTCTGCCCGCGGACCTGCTGGGGCTCGGCGACCGAGGCGTCCTGCGCGGGGGCGCGTACGCGGACGTGACGATCTTCGACCCGGCCGCGGTGGACGACCGGGCCACGTTCCAGGCCCCGCACCAGTACCCTGCGGGAATCCCGTACGTCATCGTGAACGGGGTGGTGACGGTGGACGGGGGGGAGTACCGGGACGCCCGGGCGGGGCGGACGCTGCGACGGTCGCAGTAGCGGAGCGCCGGATCCGACATCCGTTGCGGGGAGCTTCTGCAGGGGGCGAGCGCGCGGAGACAGGGGAAAAAACAGAAGGGCGGGGCCTCGTCGGCCCCGCCCTTCCTCATGCCTGGCCTTCAGCGAAGGCTCAGTAGTAGACTACCGCGGCGGACGGGGTGCCGGCAGCCGCCCGGTCGGCGCCACCGAGCACCAGGACGTGGCCGTT
>JAHWKI010000301.1:0-1841 GCA_019347975.1 Gemmatimonadota bacterium | reverse complement strand
CGAGTCGCCACCGACGACGTACAGGAAGGGACCGAAGTTCAGCATGGAGTGGTGCGCCGCGGCCACGGGCAGCGCCCCGGCCAGCGTTTCCCACGCGCCCAGCGTGCCGTCCTCCGCGACGGCGGCCCGGTGGACCGTCGACACCGGGGCGCCATCGGCGCCTGCGCCGCCGGACACGTACAGGAACCCGCGGAAGAGCACCGCGCTGGCCGAGTGGAGCGGCTGCGGCAGCGCCTCGCCCGTCGCCCAGCCGGTCACGTCGCCGGCCAGGTCCACGTGCCCGATGTACACCGTCGACACGACGCTGCTGTCCGCGGCCTGGCCGCCGATGACGTAGATGTACGCGGCGGTCGTCGTGGTATCGAGGGCCGCGGTGTAGCCCGTCGCGGCCGCCGTGGCGTGGTAGGCACGCGCGGCCGGCAGCCCGGCCAGGCTGGCCCAGGCGTCGCCCAGCGCGCCGGTCTCGCTCACGGTCGCGCGGTACACGACGTCCGTGGCCACGCCCAGCGAGTCGCCGCCGCCGGCCACGAACACGTAGTTGGCGGGCGCCGTCCCTTCCTCGACGGGAACGAACACGGCTCCGAGACCCTGGAGCCCCTGCGGCAGCGCCGTGGTCTGCGTCCAGTTGATGGTGCTGGGGCTGAACGTGCCGCTCTGGATCAGCCGGAACTCGATCCGCTCGCTCTCGCCCGTGCTCGTCTCCACCCACACGGACGAGGTGTCGCTCACGCCGGTCGGCACCGACGTGACGATGAAGCTGTTCGTCCAGTCGGCGGCCGAATCGGCGATCACCGCCTCGATGTTCGTGCCGTCGCTGTTGGTGAACCAGACCTTCCCGCCGCTCAGGGCGAGGTCATCGCCGAACGCGGAGCCCTCGATGATGATGGTCATCCCCTGGAGCCCGGTGGGCTTCGAGACGCCGTTCACGCGGCTGGCGGACGGCGCGACCGCCGTGAACGCGGCCGTGAGCCGGTCCGACTTGCCGCCGGGGTTGGTCACGGTGATGTCGTACGTGGAGCCGGCGGTCAGCCCGGCGGGCGCGAAGGCGAACAGCGCGCCGCTCTCGAGATCGACCGAATCCGATTCAATGGTGCCGAACGAGACGGTCGCACCGGCTTCGAGGCCCGTCCCGTCGATCCGGACTTCCGTCCCGGTAGTCCCCTCGGCCGGGCTCGCGCTCGTGAGCGAGGGTGCGGTGCCGGTAGGACCGGACGGGTCGTCGTCTCCACAGGCGGCGAGCCCGAGGGCCAGCGCCAGGGCGAGGGCTAGATGCTTCATCGCACGAGCTCCTTGGTATGTAGGTGCTACCGGGGGATGGCGGCCAAGATAACGACGGATCAGCCCGCAAGGAAGTCACATTCGGCTGGACCCGTCCCGCCCCGTGCCTCCCGGACTTTCTCCGCGGAACCCGCATTGGTATCATCCTGTGCTCCGCCGCCCCGGGAAGGGGCGGGACAACGCGCAGACAGCGGGATCTTCGATGTCCGTTCAGGATAGACGCCACGCCCTCGCCCCGACCGACCTGTTCGTCCGCCGGCACATCGGCCCGCGCGAGGGCGAGGTCGCCGAGATGCTGGAGGCGATCGGCTACGACTCCCTGGAAGAGCTGATCGATACGGCGGTCCCCGAGGCGATCCGTCTGGAGCGGCCGCTCAGGCTGGATCCGCCGCTGAGCGAGCACGAGGCGCTGACGGAGCTCAGGTCGATCGCGTCGAAGAACCGGGTGTTCCGCTCGTACCTGGGGATGGGCTACAGCGGGACGGCCACGCCGCCGGTCATCCAGCGCAACATCCTGGAGAACCCGGGCTGGTACACGGCGTACACGCCGTACCAGGCGGAGA
>JAHWKI010000300.1 GCA_019347975.1 Gemmatimonadota bacterium | reverse complement strand
AACGGCGCCAACGTGCTGCTGAACGCAGTGCTGCGGCTGGATGGGTGAGGACGGAAGGTGCTAGGGAGGAGCGGCTCCGCCGAAGACGGCGGGGCCGCTCCCCCGCGCGTGGCGCGCGCTACCGGAGACGCTCCTACTCACATTCCGCGAATCGCCGCACGCCAGCCGCGCGTGCTGACGAGGAGCGCGCCTCCCCCACGGCTCCTCCCGAGCAGCGGCGTCGCCTCGAGGGCGGTGATGTATCGAATCTCGACCACGTGGGCAGCCGGCAGCTGGGCAAGCCCGCTCAGCGAGTACTCCATCCCGTCTATGTAGACCCGCGGACGGTGGTGACCGGGTGCCCGGCCGATCAGCAGATGGGGCCGATGCAGCCGCAGCGCTTCCAGGGCAGATATGGGGCCGACGGAGGACAGCTCCGCTTCGGTCAGGACGTTCCTGCCTCCCGGGGCTTGCGGCCGCATGGGGTGCACTCCGGCACAGGCGGCCGATCCCAGCAGTACGATGACGAGCGCCTTGTAGCAGGACCTGGTGATCCTCATGTTTGTGATGCCTTCCATACGTCTCCTCCGGTCAGGGTGCAGGACGCGAGACCTCACGGGTGAGGTCGAACGCCAATGAACCTGCCCCGAGGCCGTCAGTCGATGCTGCTGGCCAGCGTCACGGCAGCGTTAGACGCCACATTCACGCAGACGGCGGATTTCGAAGCCCGAACGGGAAGCGATGATTCGGCTCCAGCTGCTCGGAAACATCTCGCTCGACCGTGATGGTCGAGGGCCGATCCCGACCATCAGGCGGCCGAAGCTGACGGCTATCCTTGCCTACCTCGCCGCCTCCGAGCCTGGCGCAAGGCACCGCCGGGACTCCTTGGTGGCAATGTTCTGGCCCGATCTGGACGAGGAGCACGCGCGGAACGCTCTGCGACAATCCCTCTACAGCCTGCGGCGCGAGCTGGGCGAGGATGTCGTGCCGAGCGAAGGGAAAGACCTGCTGGGGCTCGACCCAACGCGACTGTGGTGTGACGCCCAGCAGCTCCAGGTGCTCCTGTCCGAGGGAGCGGATGCGGAGGCGCTTTCATTGTATCGCGGCCCGCTGCTCCCTGGCTTTCACCTGGCTTCCGCACCGGATTTCGTGCGCTGGCTCGATCAGGCCCGTCGGTGGTATTCGGACGCGGCCAGCTCTGCCGCATGGCGGCTGATGCAGCGCGATGAAGGGCGCGGCGACGTGGCGGCGGCACGCGCCTGGGCCGAGCGAGCGATGGCGTTGACGCCATACGACGAAGAGGGCTTCCGCCGCTACGTGCAGCTGCTGCTGCGCCACGGAAATCAGCCGCTGGCACTGCGTGCCTACGCCGCGTTTTCGACTCGCCTCGAACAGGATCTGGGACTACGACCGTCGGAAGACACAGCGGCCCTCGTTCGACCTGTCGGACAGGAGAACGGCCAGTGTGAGCCGGTCCTCCGGAGCACCTCCACCGCCATCACCGTTCCCGGCCTGGCCGCCGTTCACTCCTCTCCACCGGCCCCGAGCGCCCCTGCCGCTCGACGTTCGCGCAATCGCAGGCTTCCCTACCTGCTCGCGGGCGCTGGACTCGCGCTACTCATCGCACTCTACGGCTGGTTCGGGACCGATCCTCGGGAGCCGGCCACCCCGATCCGATCTGTCCTCGTGCTGCCCCTGGAAAACCTCTCCGGCAATCCGGCGGAGGACTACCTCTCCTTCGGGATTACCGACGCGCTGATCACGGAACTGGGGCAGGTCCCTTCGCTCGAGGTGATTTCCCACCACACGGCGATGCTGGCGAAAGCCGGACGGGCGACCATCCCCCAGCTCGCCGACCAGCTCGGAGTGGACGGTGTCATCGAGGGCGCGGTTCTTCGGGCCGACGGGAGAGTGCGGGTTTCGGTGCGTTTGATCGATGGCGTGAGCGACCGGGAGCTGTGGTCGGGCCGGTTCGGGAGCAACGCTGGAGATCTCCTGGAGCTGCAGGAACGGGTCGCCCGTTCGATCGTGACGGAGCTGCGCGCGGAAGTCACACCCGAAGCATCCTCGCTGCTGGCTTCCGCCCGACCCGTCGATCCGGAAGCATACGCGGAATACCTGAGGGGGCGTTACCAGCTCACCCTCTGGAGGGGACAGAGTTTCGGGAGCGCCAAGGCCGCATTCCGGGAGGCCATCGACATCGATTCGACGTATGCGCCGGCTTACGCCGGGTTCGCCTATGCGCTGGTGCAGGAGTGCTACTTCGCGCTCGCCGGCGCCCCACCTCGAACCGTCTGCCAGAGCGAGTCCGAATCCGCGGCGATGAGGGCCGTGCAGCTCGATCCGGCTTCATCCGATGCCCAGCTCGCCCTCGCGATGGTGCGTTGGTGGGGCCATCGGCGCGACGTGCGCGCCGCCGAGCGTGCGCTGGTCGAGGCGTTGAGGCTGAATCCCGGCAACGCCCAGGCACACAGCCGTTATGGTTTTCTCCTCTCGACGCTCGAACGCCACGACGAGGCGATCCGCGAGTTCGAACGCGCCTACGCGCTGGACCCGCTGTCACCCGAGCGCGCCGCTTTCGTTGCGTGGGCCTACGGGGCGGCCCGACGCTTTGCCGAGGGCGAGCAGGCTGCACGTCGGGCGATCGAGCTCGAGCCCGCTTTCCCGAGTTCGCACGCCTGGCTCGCGTATTGGATTCTGGGACCGCAGGGTCGCTTCGACGAGGCGGTCCTCCATGCCCGCCGCGCGGTCGAGCTGGCCGGCGACAACGCTCTCTTCAGGAGTTACCTGGCACACGCGCTGGGCCGGGCGGGCCAAACAGCCGAAGCCGAACGCGTTCTCGCGCAGCTGTCCGCAGAGATCACGCAGCGGCGAGGGCCGCCGTTCCAGATCGCCATTGCTCTCGCCGGCCTGGGCCGACACGAAGAAGCACTCGACATGCTCGACCGCACCTTCGACGAGGGCTGGGGCCATATCATTTATCTGACGGTCAACCCGGCCTTCGATCCGCTCCGCGGCCATCACAGGTACGAGGCTCTTGTGCGCCGAATCGGCCTTCGAGCCACCCCGTCAGCGCAACGCTGATGATCGGGGCGTGGCTGTGGGCCCGAGGGGGTCGCAAGCGTCGAGAGTGGAGGACTACGAGCGCCCGGTCGTCCGCGATCCGCTTGTACAGCTCGAAGTTTGGACGTCAGCGGCCGCGCTTCCGTTTCAGGGCGACGATCAACCCGAAGTGATCGCTCAACCTGAGGGTCGGCGCCCGCCAGCGCTCCCGTCGAGGACGCGGATGGCCACACTCAGCCGCCGGCCGGGACCGTGCCAGGAACCCCGACCCCGACGGCCATCTCCAGGAACCGGCTGAACGCGTTCGCCAGCCGCATCTGCTCGGGCGTCCGGCACTCCGGCGCGAACAGCGCCGGGCTCGCCACCACGATCGCCAGGCACTTCGCCCGGGACGTGGCCACGTTCAGCCGGTTCGGGCTGTAGAGGAACTGCATCCCCCGGGGCGCGTCCT
>JAHWKI010000299.1 GCA_019347975.1 Gemmatimonadota bacterium | reverse complement strand
TGGCTCAGGGCGTGACCCAGGAGCAGTTCGACCAGGGCCGGCAGCTCTTCACCGGCCAGGGCGGCTGTCAGGCATGCCACGGCCCGCAGGCGAAGGGGACCCAGCTCGCGCCGGACCTGACCGATGACGAGTGGCTGAACATCCCGGATCCTTCGCTGGAGACCATCGAGCAGCTGATCCGTACGGGGGTGGCGGAGCCGAAGGAGCACCCGGCGCCAATGCCACCGATGGGCGGGGCCAACCTGAGCGAGGAGCAGGTCAGCGCCCTCGCCGGCTACGTGCTGTCGATCGCCGGGAGTTGACCACGTTGGCGCGTGATGCGACGCCGGGGCGTCCGATGTGGCGCTCCGGCGTCTTGCTTTCGGCCCTGCTGGCCCTGAACGGCTGCGACGCCCTCGGCGGAGGCGCGACGGTTCAGCTGGACAGCGCAGAGGTCTCGCTGCCGTCGGGGGCGGAGCTCCACGACATCGCGATCGGCGGTGCCGGTGCGCGGGACACGATTGCTCCGGCATCGCTCTCCGCGACGCCGGGGGACGCGATCCGCTTCACAGTGCAGGACCACCGGACACACGCTCTCGTCTTCGATCCCGGGTCCCTGCCACCTGCAGCGCGTGAGTTCCTGGACCGGACCGGTCAGCTGCGGGGGCCGCCGCTGGTGAACGAGGGGACGGCCTGGGTGGTCAGCCTGGCGGACGCACCGGCCGGCCGATACCCGTTCGTCTGCCTCTCCCACGGTGCACGAGGGGTGATCGCGGTCGGAAACGGAGGCTGAGATGCCGAGGATCGCGGTGGTGCCCGGCGACGGGATCGGCGCCGAGGTGACGCGCGAAGCCGTGGCCGTGCTGCGGGAGCTCGATCGGGACGGCGAGCTGGGGCTGGACCTCGTCGAATGGGACCTCGGTGCCGATCGCTATCTCCGTACCGGCCTCACCATCACGGATGAGGAGATGGCGGAGCTCGGATCCGGCTACGACGCCATCCTCCTGGGTGCGCTCGGCGACCCCAGGGTGCCCGGCAACGAGCACGCCCGCGACATCCTGCTCGGGATGCGCTTCAAGCTCGACCTCTATGTGAATCTCCGCCCGGTCCGCCTGCTGCATCCCGGGGGATCACCGTTGAAGGACGTCTCTCCCGCCGATATCGACATGGTGATCTTCCGCGAGAACACGGAAGGGAGCTACGTCGGGATGGGCGGAGTGTTCAAGCAGGGCACGCCGGACGAGGTGGCCATCGAAGAGGACGTCAACACGCGGAAGGGAGTCGAGCGGATCGTGCGGGCGGCGTACGAGCACGCCGGCCGGACGGGCCGTCGTCTGACGCTCGCCGACAAGTCCAACGCGCTGCGTCATAGCGGCCAGCTGTGGCGACGGGTCTTCGGTGAAGTCGGCGACGAATACCCGGCGGTGGAGACCGGCCTCATGTACATCGACGCTCTCGCCACCGACATGGTCCTGCGCCCGGGACGCTACCAGGTGATCGTCACGTCGAATCTCTTCGGCGACATCATCAGCGATCTCGCCGCCGGCCTCGCCGGCGGGCTCGGACTCGCCCCCTCGGCCAACCTGCACCCCGGGCGGATCGGTCTCTTCGAGCCCGTCCATGGGTCCGCGCCGGACATCGCCGGGCAGGGCACGGCCAACCCCGTCGCCGCCATCCTTACGGCCGCCCTGATGCTGGAGCACCTGGGGCGGACGGACACCGCGCGGCGCATCGAGGCGGCGGTGGAAGCCTCCATCCGCGAGGGCGCCACGACGGCCGACCTGGGCGGCCCGCTCCGGACGGCCGAAGCCGGTGCCTGGATCCGGAACGCCCTCCACAAGTAAGGGCCAGGCCTGGATTCTTGACCTGTTACAATCGCCGGAGAGGGCTCCCGGCACCAGAACGTACGGCGCCACGGCGGGTACTGAGCCTGAGGCGATGCCACCTACCACTCACACGCGACCAGAGCACACGAGCGGAGATACATGGGAACGCAGGGACAACCGACCGACGTCGTCTTCCTTTCCGGCCGCCGCACACCGTTCGGCACGTTCGGCGGGTCGTTGAAGGACTACAGCGCGACGCAGCTCGGGGCGGAGGCCGCACGCTCGGCGTTGAAGGAGGCCGGAGTCGAGCCGGCGGAGATCGGCCACGTGTTCTTCGGGAACGCGCTCCAGACATCGGCGGACGCGATCTACCTGGCTCGGCACGTGGGCCTGCAGGCGGGGCTGCGAAACGAGACGCCTGCGCTGACGGTGAACCGTCTGTGCGGCTCGGGCTTCCAGGCGATCGTGAGCGCGGCGCAGGAGATCCTGCTGGGTCAGGCGGAGGTCTGCCTGGCCGGGGGCGCCGAATCGATGAGCCAGGCGCCGCACGTAGTCCGGGGCGCGCGCTGGGGGCAGCTCCGGCTGGGGGAGGCGGGCGGCTTCTTCGAGGACATGCTGTGGCAGGCGCTGACCGACACGAACTGCGGACTCTCGATGGCGCAGACGGCCGAGGAGCTGGCCGGGCGCTACGAGGTGGCGCGGGAGGCGGCGGACCGGATCGCCTACGAGTCGCAGCAGAGGGCCAAGCGGGCGTGGGACGCCGGGTGGTTCGACGACGAGGTCATCCCCATGAGCCTCAAGGGGCGAAAGGGCGAGGTGGAGTTCCGGTCGGACGAGCACATGCGTCCGGACACGACCATGGAAGCGCTCGGGGCTCTCCGCCCATATTTCAGGAAGGATGGACTCGTGACCGCGGGGAACGCCAGCGGGATCGGCGACGGGGCGGCGGCCGTGGTCGTGTCGAGCCGGGAATGGGCGGAGGGGCGGGGTCTGAAGCCGCTCGCGCGGCTAGTCTCCTGGGGCGTGGCCGGGGTGGACCCGCGGATCATGGGTCTCGGGCCGGCGCCGTCCAGCCGGAAGGCTCTGGAGAGCGCCGGAATGACGATGGACGAGATGGATCTCGTAGAAGTGAACGAGGCGTTCGCGCCGCAGGTGGCCGCGGTGGCCCGCGACCTGGAGCTGGACATGGAGAAGACGAACGTGAACGGCGGCGCCATCGCGCTGACGCATCCGCTGGCCGCCTCCGGGGCCCGGATCACGATCCATCTGATCCACGAGCTGCGGCGGCGTGGCGGCCGGTTCGGGCTGGGCTCCGCCTGCATCGGCGGCGGGCAGGGGATGGCGGTGGTGGTAGAGGTACTCGACTGACACGGGAGGTATCACGATGATCCCGATTCTGATCGGCGGCGCGAGCGTGATCGCCGCCTTCGCGGCCATGATGCTCCGCGTTCTGCGCGAGTACGAGCGCGCGGTGGTGTTCCGGCTGGGCCGGCTCCGCAAGCCGAGGGGTCCGGGGCTGATCGTGCTGTGGCCGTTCGCCCTCGAGCGGATGGTCAAGGTGCCGCTCCGCATCGTCGCCATGGACATTCCGCCGCAGGACGTGATCACCCGCGACAACGTGTCGGTGAAGGTGAACGCCGTCGTCTACTTCCGGGTGAGCGATCCGGTGAAGGCGGTCGTGGAGATCGAGGACT
>JAHWKI010000298.1 GCA_019347975.1 Gemmatimonadota bacterium | reverse complement strand
GGCGTAGCGCGGAGCGGGACCGTCGTGCAAGTCGGCGGCCAGAGAGAGCTCCCCGGGTTGCTACCGCGCCACGTCGTCGCCCCACCACCAGAGCGGCGGTAGGCCGCGGTCTCCCGGCCAGATCTCCCGCAGGGTGTCTCCCTCGTAGAGGACGCCGTTCTTCATGACCAGCCAGACGCTGTCCGTGTTCCGGATCCCGTCCAGCGGGTTGGCGTTCAGGACCACCAGATCCGCCAGCTTGCCCGCCTCGATGGAGCCGAGGTCCCGGTCGACGCCGATGATACGCGCGCCGTCGATCGTGGCGACCTTCAGCACTTCGACCGGCGTCATCCCGCCCATGGCGAGCGCCCACATCTCCCAGTGGTAGCCGAGCCCCTGGACCTCGCCGTGCCCGCCCACGCCGATCAGCCCGCCCGCCCGCTGGATCGCCGCCGCGCCGGCCGCCACCTCGTCGAACGTGTTCTCGTCCTCCCGGACCCACAGCCGCCGCCGCCGCGTCAGCTCCCCGAGCCAGTTGGGCGGGTAGAAGCGCCGCAGCTTCTCGTTCGCGATGGGGTCCTCCCGCTGCAGGAAGTACTCCCGCGCGTCCGGGCCGCCGTAGAGGACCAGCAGCGTGGGCGTGTACGCGGTGCGGGTCCGGGCGAAGAGCTGGACCACGTCGTCGAACAGCGGGACGATGGGGAGGTTGTGCTCGTTGCCGTGGAACCCGTCGATGGCGTGCGTCATGTCCAGTGTCAGGTCGCTGCCGCCCTCCGTCGTCGGCATCAGCCCCAGCTTCTTCGACGCCTCCACCACCCACTGCCGCTGCTTCCGCGTTCCGACCATGTAGCTCTTGATGTTCGGCAGCCGGTAGTGCGCCCGGTATCGACGGAGGTACGCCTCCGTCTCCTCGTAGCTGCGGAACGCGTTCGAGCTGAACACGCCCGGCCCCGTCATGAACGCGCGCTGCCCCACGATCCGGCCGGTCTCCACCAGGTCCTGGTACGCCAGGTAGTCGTTCGTCGAGGTCTGCACGTCCAGACCCGACGTCACCCCGTACGCCAGGTTCGACAGGAGGCTCCAGTTGTGCGGCTCCAGCACGTCGTGCGTTCGGAACTCCCAGTGGGCGTGGGTGTCGATGAAGCCCGGAACGATGGTCCTGCCCTCCGCGAACACCGTGTGGGCGTCCGCCGGGATCGTCACGCTGCCGGCGGGGCCCACCGCCTCGATCCGGTTATCACGGACCAGGATGTCCGCGTTCTCGATCACCCCCGCCTCGCCCATGGTGATCACGCGCGCTCCCCGCACCGCCAGCAGCCCGCGCGGCGTGGCGCGCGGGAACTCCAGCACGACCTCCGTGGAGACGACGTCCTCCTCGAGGTCCAGGAGCTCCGGAGCATCTTCTCCCTCCTCCGGCTCCGCCGGCTCGCCCAGCGGGGCGCCCTCGTCACCGCTGTCTTCCGCCTCCTCGTCCTCCTCGCCGAACGTGATGCTGTCGAACGGGCGCCGGTACAGCGTGCTGCCGATGGCCCAGAAGATCGTCCGCCCCTCCTCCGCCCACCCGAAGTAGTCGGCGCCGATGTCCGTGATCCGCTTCACCGGGACGCCGCCGCCCGTGACGGACACCGACGGCGCCTCCCCTCCGACCGGCGGCACGGCGACCAGGTAGAGCTGGTTGGCCGAGCTGGCCAGCGCCCACCCGCCGCCCGGCCGCATCACGGCCCCCTCCGCCACCGGGGGTCGGGGGGCGCGCGGGTTCGGCCGCCCGGTCACCTTCAGGTGCGTCCGCCGGTCGGTGCCGTCCCAGCGCATGCTGATGAGACCGTCGTCGGAATAGACGTAGATCCGGTCGGGGCCGCCGGCGAAGTGCGGGATCCCCAGCCCGTCCTGGAGGGCCACCGTGCGCACCTCGCCTCCGCCGGCCGGGAGCCACACGACGTCCAGGGGGATCCGGAGCCCGCCGAACTCGCTGAACGTCTGGTTCCGCATCCACGCGTTGCCGCGGAGCGCCACGATCCGCTGCCCATCGGGGGAATAGGCCAGGTCCGTGTAGAAGGCGGGGACCGTCGTCAGGCGTTCGGGCCGTCCGCGGCCGTCCGCGCGCGTGCGCCAGACGTGGCCGCCGTCCGTCTCCCACGTGACGTAGGCGATCCACCGCCCGTCCGGGCTCCACGCCGGCTTGAACCCGCGCACCTCCTCTCCGGTCAGGCGCCTGGGCTGACCCGACGCCAGGTCCATCGTGTAGATGTGGGTGAGCACGCTGAAGGCCGCGCGGCGGCCGTCCGGCGAGAGGGCGGGGGACTGAACGAGGCGCGCCCGTACCGGGCCCTGCTCCACGCGGTAGGGCGCCGTCAGGTCCGGGCCCACGGGGAGCACGACGTCGGCCCGGAAGGGGATCACCCGCTCCGCACCGGTCGCGATCGTCACGGCGAGGATCTTCCCGTCACGGGTGGTGACGACCTCGCGCCCGTCGGGGGTAAAGTCGTAGCGCGGCAGGTAGTCCCGGCTGCTGGCGCCACCCTCGATGGCGTCCCGCTGGACCGGCCAGACGAGCGAACGGTCCGCGCCGGTCCGCAGGTCGCGGATGCGGAGACCGGTCCGGGCGTCTCGCCGCGTCGCGTAGACGAGGTGGCGGCCGTCCGGCGACAGCTGCGGCCGCACGCCGCCCCACTCCGCCTGCGTGACCTGGTCGATGTCGCCTGTCACCATGTCCCTGCGCGCCACCTGCACGTTCGGGAACGTGCCGCCGGGTCCGCCGCGCCGGCGCGCGAAGAACAGGCTCTCGCCGTCGGCCGAGAGGACAGGTCCGAAGCCGGCGGGAGCGTCGTCGCCGTCCTCGACGCCGGCGCCTCCGATCGTGACGCCGGAGCCGCCGTCGACGTGGTACATGCGGATCTCGACCTCACGGCCGAGGCGGTTGACCACCACGTACCGGCCATCCGCCGACCACTCCGGCGACATCATCCGGGAGCGGCTCTCGGAGGAGAGCTTCTTTAGGCCGGTGAGCGTGTCGGGGCCGAGCTCGGCGATCCACAGGTTGTCGCTGCCGTCCCGGTCGCTGATGAAGGCGACGCGGCGCCCATCGGGGCTCACGACGGGCTGCGCGTCGAACGGCATTCCGCGCGTGATCGCGCGGGCCGCCCCGCCGTCGAACGGCAGGGCATAGAGGTCGCCCAGGAGATCGAACAGGATCCGGCCGTCCGGCGTGACGTCCAGGCTCAGCCACGTCCCTTCCTCCAGGGGCAGGCGAAGCGTGTCCGCCGGCTCGAGAGGGAGCTCGCCCCTGCCGCGCTCCGGCTTCTTCGCGGTCTCCCCCGCTGCGCTGTCCGGCGGCGCGGGATCCTGTGCGGGGGCCGGAGCGGCCATCAGGACCGAAGCGGCGAGCAGCAGGCACGCGCGACGGAGCAGGGAGAGGGTACGTCTCTGTCCGAGCGGTGGTCGGGTCGCCGCCATGATCGTTCTCGTTCGGGGGCGGTCAGCTCGACGCGACCGACCAGATGTGATTGATCTCGTCCGGCGTGG
>JAHWKI010000087.1 GCA_019347975.1 Gemmatimonadota bacterium | reverse complement strand
TCGGTCGCGGCCGGGGCCCGCACCGTCACCGCGGCGAGGTCGAAGTCGAGCAGGTCCATGTCGACGTCGTAGACCGGCGTCGCGGAGGCCAGGTCGAGCATCCCGTCCAGACGGATCGTGCCCCCATCCGCCACGCGCAGGTCGGCGTCGACCCGCAGGTCGTCCATGTCGCCGGTGGTGCGGAGCCGCCCGGCCACGGTGCCGCGGAGGCCCGCCGCGGGCAGGAACCGGCCGGCGACGTCCAGGGAGAGCGGGTCCAGGCGGACGTCGACCGCGGCCCACCCGCCGGCACCCCTCACCACCTCGACGGTGCCGACCACGTGCGAGCGCTCCCCCGGCTCCTGGTGGACCACATCGCCACGGATCGCGATCCGCGACGCGGGCGAGCCGTCGAGCCGGGCGGTGCCGCTCAGCGTGCCAGCCAGCGGAAGATCCGGCAGGAACGGACGCACCAGCGCCATGTGGAGCGGCTCCATCCGGACATCGAAGCCACGGAACTCCAGGGGTCCGGTCAGGTCGACGCCGCCGCTCACCTGGAAGGCGCTGGCCCCCATCGTCTCGTGGTGGTGGGAGAGGCGGCCGTCCACGTGGAGGAAGCCCGACGCGGCACCGTCCAGGGCCAGCTGCCCCTCGATCCTGCCGCCCGCCGGCAGGTCGGGGATCCAGGGCCGCACGAGGTCCACCCGGAGCGGGGTCATGCGCACCGTGAGGTCGTCGAAGCGCAGACCCTCCTCGAAGGCCACGCGGCCGCGGGCGCCGATCTCGCTCCGCCCCGTGGCCGGATCGTCGACGACGATGTCACCGTCCACGCTGAGGGCCCGGGACGGCGCTCCGTCCAGCGTGACCAGTCCGGTCACCGCGGCGTCCGGCGGGAGCTCGGGCAGCTCGCCACGGAGCAGGTCCAGGCGCAGCGGGTCCATGCGGAGAACCATGTTCCGGAGCCGAAGCTCGTCGCCCCGGTCCAGACCCCCGGAAGCGATCACGCGGCTGCGCCCGTGGCGGGGGTCGCGCAGGGTGAGGTCGGCCTCCAGGTCCATCGCGGCGAGGGTCCCGGTCAGGAGCGCCGTCCCCTCGATGCTGCCCCGGAGAGGGAGCTCCGGCACAGCGACTCGAACGAGCTCCGCCTGGAGGGGCGAGAACCGCAGGCGCAGCGAGCGGAAACGCAGCTCGTCCGCGAACACGATCTCCCCGGTCGCGCCGATCCCGCTCACACCCGTGGCCGGATCGTCCAGCAGGATGTCCCCGTCCACGCTCAGCGCCCGGGCCGGCATCCCGTCCAGGCTGACGCGTCCGGTAGCGGTCGCGCCGGCGGGCAGCTCGGGCAGGTCATCGCGGAGGAGATCGAGGCGCAGCGGGTCCATCCGCACGACCATGTCCCGGAGCCGCAGCTCCTCCCTCCGGTCCAGCCCACCCGCCAGCCGCACGCGGCTCAGCCCGTGCCGGGGATCGCGCAGGGCCAGGTCCGCATCCAGGTCGAGCAGGGCCAGCGTGCCGGACAGCACGGCGGTCCCTTCGATGGTCCCGCTCAGCGGGAGGTCCGGCAGCGCCGCGCGGGCGAGCCCCGCGTGGAGCGGGGCGAAGCGCAGGCGCAGCTCATCGAATCGCACATCGGGCTCGACCCCCAGCCCGCCCACCGCGACGATGCGGCTTGTGGGCCCGACCCGGTCATCGAAGCGGATGTCGCCGTCCACCTGCAGCGAGCGGGGGCGTCCGGCCAGGGCGAGCTCGCCGGTGAGGCGTCCGGAGCGGGGGAACTCCACGTCGAACAGCCGCTCGACCATCTCGGTCTCGACGCGGGCGAACCGGAGGTCGGTGTCGCCGAAGCGGACCGTGTCCCCGGTGGTGAGTTCGAAGCGCCCCTCCACCGTCGCGTCCCCGATGGCCACGTCCACGTCCCACGCGAGGATCCGGTCGACGACCGAGCCCAGCTCCAGCCGCAGCATCATCTCGCCGCCGCCCCGCTCTGGAAGGCGCGGCTCCAGCCAGCGCAGGTCCCCGAACGCCACGGGCGCCCCGCGGGCGATCAGCAGCAGGTCGCCGGAGTGCAGGTCGTACGCGGCCCCGCCGGCGAGGCGGGAGCCGGGCAGCACGGCGCGCACTCCGCTCAGAAAGAGCGAGTCCCCGAGCAGGCGCACCTGCCCGGACAGATCGCGGACCCGGGCGGGCGGTGGCGAGAAGGGACGGACCAGGCCGCCGAGGCGGGCGACGCTGACGGCCGTCCCCGCGGTGTCCGGGTGCGCGATCAGGACGCGCGGGAGCTCGGCGTCGAGCTCCCTGAAGTCCATGACGTTCTGGTAGCCCCCGGGCGCCTCCACCACGTGCTCGCGGGTATCCCCTGCCAGCGCCTCCCGGAGCGCCGCCTGCCGCTCCGCCGGGGTCGCGCCCTCGGGCGGATGCCATTCGGCGCGGACGTGCACCCTGCTGTCCACCAGCGTCACGTCGTCGAGGGCGATCCAGTGACCCCACCGCGACTCCCCCCCCGGTCCGGTGCCCTCCTCGCCCAGCCCGAAGATCCGGACGTAGTTCCACTCTTCCCCCGGCGGCTGGTCGAGGACGACGACGGCGTTCACCACCCGCACGTCGGAGAGCGCGATCCGCTGGCGCAGCAGCGCCCGGAGCCTGAAGCGGGTCTCGAGCGTGTCCGCCTCCAGGAAGGGCCGCCCCTGCCGGTCACGGATGGCGACGTCGATGAGACGGGCGCCCTTCAGCAGGTCGCCCTCGATCCGGCCGATCTCGACCTCCCCGTCGATCGCCTCCTCCAGCCGCTCGAGGGCGTAGCCCCGCACCCGCTCCCGACCCCGGTCCGTGCGGGTCAGCATCAGGACCGCGGCGAGCAGGAGCACGCCCAGGGCGGCGATTCCCACGGCGGTCCACACGGCGATGCGGCGCTTGCGCATCAGAACGCCTCCCCGATGGAGAGGTGGAGCACGAGGCGGCCGAGCACCTGGTCCAGAAACCCGCTCGACTCGGAGAGGGGGTCGTAGCGGCGGCGGCTGTCGAGGCGAACGAGCCGGCGCACGCCCGCGTCGTCGACGATCTCGGTCACGACCGGCAGCTCCTCGACCAGGAACGGGCGGACGCCCAGGTCCATGCGGATCGGCCCCACCGGGGACTGCCACCGGCCGCCGAACCCGGGCGTCACCGCGCGGCTGCCGGAGCCGAAGAGCTCGCGCAGCCCCTCACCGACCAGGGCGCCATCGACGAACACCGCGCCCTGGAACGAGCCGCCCAGCGGGAACCGGTATTCCACGCTCGCCTCCACCACGGACCGTCCCCCCACCGGCCGCGGGAAGAAGGCCCCGACCGGCGCCTGGGACGGATCGCACGTGCCGTCCTCGATCTCCGGCTCGGTGCAGCCGCCGCTCTCGCCCAGGAGATCGTTGGGATCGACGGTCAGCACCCGCGGCCCGAGCTGGTTCTCGTGATAGCCGCGCACCGAGCGCGACCCGCCCGCGTAGAACCGCTTGCGGGGGTGGAGGATCTCGCCGTCCGCGGCCACGCCCAGCGCCTCGGCGGTGCCCGCCAGCGGCTGGACCCACCCGACCCGCAGCCGCCCCGCCAGGACCCGGCGGCGGTGCAGGTCGAGCGGCATGTAGTACGCCCCGGTTGCCGAGACACGCGTGTAGCGGAAGTCCGACATCGTCAGCCCCGAGGCGTGCTCCAGGTCCGCGCGCACGCGGTAGCCGGTCGTGGGGGCGACCGGGTCGTCCGCACGGTTGTCCACGTAGCTCAGCGCGAGAGGCGACAGCGCGTGCCGCGTCCGCAGCGCCTCGATCGAGAGGAGCTCGCAGATGCCGTAGTTCACGCAGAAGTAGAGGTCCCCCGCGTGCACACCTGTCATCTCGAACCGGTAGGAGGCGGTCACGGACGTCGGGAAGTCCAGCCGCCGCGTCGCCGACAGGTCGCCGCCGAACCCCTCGTCCACGGCGATGCCGGGGATCGTCCGGCGGTGCGCGAAGAGCGCGACCCCCAGCACGTTGGCCGCCGAGAGGAACGTCGGCTGGCGGAACTCGGCGCTGACCTGCCACGTCGGCCGCAGGAACTCGTCCGGGTCCACCACGCCCGGACCCGAAGGCAGCACGTCCTGGAACACGCTGGTGCCGTTCAGCTGCCCCGCCAGCAGGTTGCCGAGCGTGCCCCGCAGATCCAGCCGCCTGCTGCCGCCCAGGAAGTCGTAGTGGGTGAACCGGCCCTCCACCTGGACGAACTCGACGGTGTTGAAGCCGCCGCTCGCGCGCGCGCCACGCGGCGGCGCCTCCCGTACCGTCACCAGCACCCGCTTCGCGCTGTCGGGCTGCTCCGGCACCGCGACCCGCGCCTCGTGGAAGAGGTTCGACTCGTAGAGGCTGCGCTGGCTGGCGGCGATGTCCCGCGTCCGCAGCACCCGCCCCCGCCGCAGCCGCAGCGCCTCGCCGATCGCGCCCGCCGAGACCCGCTCGTTCCCGCGAACGTCCAGCGTCTCCAGCGTCGAACGGGGGCCGGGCTCCATGTCGATGCTCACCCGCGCCCGCAGCCCGTCGGGCGTGACGGCGATGCTGTCGCGGAGCACCGCGTCCAGGTAGCCCCGGACCCCGTACGCCTCGGCCAGGTCCGTGAGCCCGTCGCTCAGGCGCAGCAGGTCCAGCGGGTCGCCCTCGTCCGGCAGGCTCGCGCGCCGTATGCGACGCTCCGACAGCACGTCCTCCGCCTGCCGCAGCGACCACGCCTCGATCACCGTCGGCGGCCCCTCGGAGACGTCGAAGACCACCTCGACGGCGTCGCCTCGCGGGAGCACGCTGGAGGACACCTGCGCGCGCCGGTAGCCGCGCTGGTAGTAGTAGATCGCCAGCCGGCGCTCGTCCGCGCGGAGCTCGTCACGATCGAGATGGTACTCGTCCTCCAGCACGCCCCAGTCCGTGATGGCGCACAGCGGCCGAAGGATCGCGGTGATGCAGCGGGTCGCCCGCGTGACGATGCTCTCGCGCAGGTCTCCCGTGTCGACGGCGTCCGCGCCGCGGAACGTCAGCCGATCCACGCGCGGGCTCTCGTCTCCGGAGTCCGTCGTCTCCTGTGCCCCCGCCGGCGCCGCGGCGGTCTGGGCCGGAAGGATGGCCGTGAGCAGCACCGCCGCGCGGAGGAGCCTGTGCACTCCTGTCCGCATGGAGACGCCAGCGGGCAAGATATCTGCCACCCGGCGCCTACGCGGCCCGCCCGGCCTTGTGGAAGGAAGAGACGGCTGCTCTCTCCTAGGCCGCCTCGCGCCCGCCCGTGTAGACCTTGATCGCGCCCGCGGAGTGGAGGAGGAAGCGGGCACCGGGGCGGCCATAGGCCTTCATCAGGTCGACCATGATCGGCTCCTCGCCCGCCCACGGGTAGCCGAAGACCACGTCGAACTCTTCGAGCGGCATGCCCAGCTGGAGGTAGCCGGAGTCGCCGGAGCCGATGGTGCCCAGCCGGTCGTCTCCCCCGCCGTCCCTCCAGTGGTACCCCGTCGGGATGAAGCTGCCGGCGGTGAAGGTGGCCCGCGAGTCGGTCCGGCGGGCGAGCTCCCTGGCCTGGTCCACCAGCGCCGGGTCGATCTCGATGCCGTACGCCTCGAAGCCCAGCAGATCGGCCATTATGGTGATGACACCCGTGGCCGATCCCCACTCGAGGAACCGGAGCCCCGGGGTCCGGAGCGGGATCAGCGCCTCCAGCACGGCCTGGTAGTCCGCGGCGACGAACGGATGGAAATCGCGCTGCCGCACCTCCGTGTCGAAGCGGGCCCAGAGCTCCCAGCCCTCCTCACACAGGGTGTGCAGCCGCATCCGCAGCGCCGGATCGAGCGCGGAGAGGCCCTGCCGCGGATCCGGTTGGTCGGATTCCTCCTCGCCCCCGGCGTCGCCCTCCGCCGGCGTCGGCTCGGCGGCCTCCCGCCGCGCCCGCTTCTTCTCCGCCTTCTCGTCCTTCTTCTTCTGCTTCTCCGTTTCCTTCTGCCGCTTCTGGAATCCGTAGTTCTGCCGTTTCGCCACTTCGCCCCTCCTGGCTCTGTGTGTCTCTCGGTGTACCCCGGACGGTCAGCTTAGTCGCTCGCGAAGTAGACATCCACCGGCTCCGGCTCCGCGGGAGCGGGGCCGGACCCGGCGTTGCGACCGTGGCGGAGCCGTGCTCACTTCACGATGGCACGGAAGTGGATCGTCGGGAGACGGGAGGAGAGCATGGAGGAGGAGACCGCCGGAGCGACGGCGCGGGGGATCCGACCGCCGGGGTTCCGGCTCCACCAGGAGGCGCGCGTCGGGCGAGTGCGCCTCCAGGTCGCCGACGTGGAGCGATCCCTCGCGTATTACGAGCGGGTGCTCGGCTTCCGGGCGCTGGAGCGTTCGGGGAGCCGGGCGTCGCTGGGCTCCGAGGGCGGGGGCGTGCCGCTGATCGAGCTGCACGAGAAGCCGGGCGCCGCACCGGTCCCCCGGCGGGGGCGGCTGGGGCTGTTCCACTATGCGATTCTTCTGCCCGACCGCGCCGCGCTCGGCGCCTTCGTCCGGCACCTGACGGAGCTGGGGCAGCGCGCCGGCGCGTCGGACCATCTGGTGAGCGAGGCGCTGTACCTGCAGGACCCGGACGGGCTCGGGATCGAGGTGTACGCGGACCGTCCGCGGGCGGCGTGGCGTCATCGGGACCGGCAGATCCTGATGACGACGGAGCCGCTGGACCTGGCGAGCCTGGCCCGGGCCGCCGGAAGCGTGGCCTGGACCGGCATGCCTCCCGGGACGACGATCGGCCATGTCCACCTGCACGTGGGTGACCTGGAGCGAGCGGCGGCCTTCTATCACGAGGCCCTGGGCCTCGACAAGACGGTATGGGATTATCCCGGGGCGCTCTTCCTTTCCGCCGGCGGCTACCACCACCACCTGGGGCTGAACACGTGGGCGGCCGGGGCGTCGCCGGCCGGCGAAAACGACGCCCGCTTGCTCGACTGGGAGCTAGTGGTGCCCGCCCCGGAAGCGGCACGGGGGGCGGTCGAAAGCCTGCGAGCGGCCGGGCACGCGGTGGAAGAGGGGCCGCGGGGCGCGCTGGCGCGCGATCCGTGGGGAACGACCCTGCGGATCCGCGCGGCGGAAGCGGCGGCGTCATCCCGCTGAGGCGCGGCCGCCGAAGCGGGTGCCGAGCTACCTGCCAGCTCCCGTCATGCGGAGCTCCACCGGACCCGGTCGGGGGCGGCGCTCGACCCTGATGGAATCCACGCCCGCCGCGCGAAGCGCCTCCAGCAGTCCGCTGCTCGCGACGGAGTCCGAGGGCGCGCTTCGCAGGCTGACCCGCAGCCCCGGGTACGTTCTCAGGAGAGCGATCACCGCGCCGAGACCCGCGGTGTCCGCCGGCTCCAGCACCAGCACGGCGGGCCCGGCACGGTGAAACGAAGTCCTGAGGCCCGGGTGCCCGACGGCCTGGCGCAGCGCCCGGCCGAGCACCTCCACCGCCTGCGGCTCCAGGGGCCGGGGCGCGAGATAGGCCACCTCGACGCTGTCGGCCGGGAGCGGTGGGTCGCCGCCCCCGACGCGAAGCACGACGCCGATGGCCTCGGCGCCCTCCGGAAACGGCAGCGACCACGCGGCCCGCTCCAGCGCCTCCCGCGCCCTGGACACGGTCTCCGGCCACGGCACGGGGTCCGCCTCGTCCGGGGCATCACCGCCCCCCAGCAGCGCCTGCAGCCCCGACCCGGTCCCCGCCGAGGCCGGCAGCTGTTCGAGCCGGAGGGACACCGGCTCGCGCGCCAGCTCCGTCGCGCGGCGCCGGAACGCCTCACGCGCTTCCGCCGTAACCCCCACCGTGGTGGCGACTCGCACCCTCGCCGTGGCGGAGTCCGGGCCCAGCTCGACCTGCCGCCAGAGGATGGACGTGCGGCCCTCCGCCTCCAGCACCGTCGCGGCGTCATCGACCGCGGCGCGCACCCTGGCCTCCCGAACCACCTCCGTCAGCGCGGCGGTCAGGGGGATGGCGAGGGCCACGACGAACCCCAGGACGAGGACCGCCCGTCCCAGCGCGGAGCCGAACACGCGGGCGCGCCCCATGCCCGGCAGCCGACACACCAGCCCGGCCACACCGGGCGGGGTGGCCTCCTCGTGCCACAGCCGGGCCGCGTCCACGACGTCGCCCCGATGCATGCCGATCAGGAGGAAGACCGCGACGCCGCTGAGGACGATCCCGGCGAGGTTCGCGCCCAGCAGGAGCAGCGCGCCGCGGATCACGTCCGTCTGCCACGCTGCCGCCATGCCGAAGCCCGCGACCGCCAGCGGCGGGATCAGCGCGACCGCCACGGCCACGCCGGGGATCGCGGTCGACAGCCTGTGGCGGCGCGCCACGGTGACCAGAGCGGCGACCAGGCCGGAGCACACCGCCACGCCCAGGTCCAGCGTCGTGGGGTGGATCCTGGACGAGATCTGGAGGGTCAGCGTGTGAAACGGAAGGAGCGCGGTGAGCGCGGCGGCCGTCGCCACGACGACGACCAGGCTTCCGCCCACCACGGCGGCGCATTGCAGCGCCAGGCGCGAATCGCCCACGGCCAGCGCCAGGGAGAGCCCCACGATGGGACCCAGCAGCGGAGCCACCAGCATCGCGCCGATGACCACTGCCGCGCTGTCCAGCGCCAGACCCAGTGTGGCGATCGCGCCGCTGAGGGCCAGGACCAGCCAGTAGGGCAGTCCGTTGTCCACCGCCGCGGCGGCCGCTTCCCGGAAGATCAGCGGCCGGTCCCACGGCGCGACGCCGAGCCGTTCCCCCGCCACCTCCTCGATGGCGCTCGGCTCGTCCTCCTCCGCGTCCTTCATGGCACCCTCACCGCTCCGGGAACCTCAACCTCTCGGATGGCTCCGATCATGGTCGTGCGCGGCGAGGGGGCGCGCAACCGTCGCTACTTCCCGCCGGGGTCCTCCGGGCGCCGTACGTAGATCCCTTCCCAGTCCATGCTCCACGTCGCACCGCGGTCCTTCGACGACTCGAAGACCTGTCGCACCGTGTCGGTGGCGACGTGGTGGAAGGTCAGCTTCTGGAGCGTCGTGTCGCCCGCCGGCTGGATGGTGATCCCCCTGAAGCGCATGGCGCCGTCACGGAACTCCCCCTCCCGGTAGTCCAGCACGCTCCCGAAGGCATCCACCCAGACCTGCCGCCACGTCCGCCGCTGCGGGTCGTAGAAGTTCAGGCTCCTGCCTACCCCACCCCGGGCCGCGGTCCAGCTCTCCATGAGGGCGCAGCCGTTCAGGATCGGCTCGATGACGTTCACGCCCAGCGGACGTCCGTCCTCCGGGTGGATCACGTCCCAGGTCCCGATCCAGAAGTCCAGTTGGCGCCGTTCCGGCTCGGTCCGGCAGCGCTCCGGGTCCGGAGCCTGCTGCGCAGCGACGCGGGCGGAGAACACCGCCCCGGCCGCGGCGAGGATCAGGGCCAGCCATGTCGGTCGCATCGACCTGCTCCTTGCATGGGGGTCTCGGCCGAAGAACGCACCAGCCGGCACATTCGTCACAGACCTCCGGCACGCTACGCCCCCGGTCGGTCCCGCACCGCGTCCAGCTCCCCCCATCGGGCGTAAAGCAGATCGACGCGGCGGCGGGCGTCCTCGAACTCGGCGGTGATCGCGGGCACCGTTCCGGGGGCGTCGCTGTATAGAGCCGGATCGCCGAGGACGGCCTCCAGGCGGTCGCGCTCGGCTTCGGCGGCGGTGATCTGCGCCTCGATCCCCTCCAGCTCCTGCTGCTCCGCGTACGTGAGCCGCCGGGGCCTGGCCGGCGAGGCCGAGGAAGCTCCCTTCCCGGCGCTCGGGCGCGCCTGCCCGCCACCAGCCGGCCCAGACGCCGCCGCCCGCTCCGCCGCCTCCCGTACCGCCGCCTCTCTGCGCCGACGGTAGGCGTCGTAGCCCCCCTCGTGGCGGTGCACCCGCCCGTCGCCCTCGAAGACGAACAGCGCGGTGGCGACCTTGTCGAGGAAGTAGCGGTCGTGGGTGACGACGAGGACGCAGCCGGGGAACTCCACCAGCGCGGACTCGAGGACCTGGAGCGTGAAGACGTCGAGGTCGTTCGTGGGCTCGTCCAGGATCAGCAGGTTCGCGTCCTGAAGGAGGAGACGCGCCAGGAGCAGGCGATTCTTCTCGCCGCCGGAGAGGCTGCGCACCTTCTGCTCGTGGATCTCGTTGGGAAAGAGGTAACTGTTGAGGTAGCTCCGGACGTGGACGCGGCGCCCCTCCACCTCCACCCAGTCCTGCCGGCCGGCCACCGATTCCAGCAGGTCCGCGTCGGGATCCAGGTCCGAACGGGCCTGGTCGTAGTACGCGATGCGCGTGTTGACCCCCGGCTTCACCCTGCCCGCGTCCGGCGACTCCTCGCCCAGGATCATCCGCAGCAGCGTGGTCTTCCCGGCGCCGTTCGGCCCCACGATGCCGATCCGCTCACCGGCCCGCAGCTGCGTGGAGAAGTCGCGGATCAGCGGCCGGCCGTCGTACGACTTCGTGAGCGCCTCCAGGTCCAGCACGGTCCGGCCCAGCCGGGGCGGCCGCCCGAACTTCAGCTCCACCGCGTCCCGCTCCGGCAGCCGCTCCAACTCCTGCTCGCGCCGCGTCCGGTCCAGGCGATGGATCCGCGCCTTCTGCTTCCCCGTCCGCGCGCTGGGCGCCCGCTTCACCCACGCCAGCTCCTGCGCGATCAGCTTCGACCGCTTCTCCTCCGCCACCGCCAGCCGCTCCTCCCGCTCGGCCTTCGCTTCCAGGTACTCGGTGAAGCCGCCGGGGAACGGGACCAGCTCGGCCCGGTTCACCTCGATCATCCGCGTGACCACCCGGTCCAGGAAGTAGCGGTCGTGGGTGATGAGCATGACCGCGCCCGGGTAGTCCAGCAGCGCGTCCTCCAGCCACTCCGTGGTGTCCGCGTCCAGGTGGTTCGTCGGCTCGTCGAGCAGCAGCAGATCCGGCTGCTGCACCAGCACCCGCGCCAGCGCCACGCGCTTCCGCTCGCCCCCGGACAGCATCCCCACCGGGCGGTCCCAGCCGTCCACCCCGAGCCGGGTCAGCACGGCCTCCAGACGGTGCTCGTAGTCCCAGCCGCCGAGGGCGTCGATCCGCTCCATCGCCGCGCCCTGCCGCGCCACCAGCCGCTCCAGGTCCTCGTCCGGTGACGACGACGTCAGCGCCAGCGCCACCTCGTGGTATTCGGCGATGGCGTCCAGCAGCTCCGGCCGCCCGCCGGCCACCGCCGCCAGGATCGTGTCCCCCTCGTCGAACGACGGATCCTGGGCCAGGGACCCCACGCTCAGCCCGCGACGGTACGCCAGCGTCCCGCCCTCCGATCCCTCCTCGCCCGCCACGATCCGGAACAGCGTCGACTTCCCCGAGCCGTTCACGCCGATGAACCCCACCTTCTCGCCCTCCTCGATGGAGAACGAGACGCCATCGAACACCACGCGGGTGCCGTAGCTCTTGCGGAGGCGGTCGACCGTCAGGGCTGGCATGGCCGAAAAGGTAACACGACGGCCGAGGCCGCTGGCGCCGCGTCGTCAGCCCCGCTGTCCCTCCTGGTACTCCGGCATGGATTCCGGCGGTTTCATCGTCGATGCCTCCGGTCCGAACCGCTCCGTGTAGAGCCGGTTCAGAGGCTTCCACCGCTCCGGCGACGTGCCGGTCCGCGGCTCCCCCGCCAGCTCCGCCTCCAGCAGATCCAGGCAGACGTGCCACCCGGCCGCATCTCGCGCCGACTTGCCCACCCGGTCGTACGTGCTCAGGAGCGTCAGACGGCAGCCGTCTCCCACCGGCGTCAGCTCGAACCGCGTGCGCTCCTGCTGATCGATATCCTCCTCCGACAACCCCCACGTGAACTCCAGCGCGCGCGGTGGATCGAACTCGATCATCTCCCCCTCCGACGGTGGGTACTCCTCGCCGCGAAACCGGAACCGCAGCGGCGCCCCCGCCCTCAGATCGCCCTCCATGGTCGTCGGGAACCACGCCGCGAGGTGCTCCTCCTGCGTGAGCGCCCGCCATACCTTCTCCGGCGGATGACGGAGCGTCCTCTCGAACCGCAGCCGCCACCGTCCGTCCTCCGTCCGCTCCAGCGTTCCTTCCCCGGGGTCCCGCTTCGCTGCCGTCATCGGTCCTCCATCTCGTCCAGGTGATTCTCCAGCTCGTCCAGCCGCCCCGACCAGAGCAGGCGGTAGGGCTCCAGCCACGAGTCGAGCTCCCGCAGCGCATCCGGCCGCAGCCGGTATACTCGTCGCTGCGCTTCCGCTCGGGCTTCCACCACTCCCGCCTCCCGCAGAACACGCAGGTGACGCGACACCGCCGGTTGACTCATCCCCAGCTCATCCACCAGCTCCCCCACCGGTCGCTCCTCCGTGCGCAGCAGCTCCAGGATCCGACGGCGGCTCCCATCGGCCAGCGTATCGAAGATCGTCATGGCGTACATATTACGAACATTATATAACGATAACAAGATGGACGGTCGCCGCGGATCCGGACGCGAGCGCCGCACCGTGCCCATGTTTTTCCGCGCGGCGGATCGTACGAGCGTTGTGGTGCGGCGCCTGACCGCCAGCTATATTGTGCGTGTCTCCCCCTCCTCTCCCCGGCACATCCTGTCGGAGGTTCTCGATGAAACGCGCGTTCTGGCTGCTGCTCGTGCTCGGGGGTTGTGCGGGTCCCGATTCGGACCCGGTCGAGGTCGCGGAGCGCTTCCACGCGCTGCGCCTGACCGGTGACGACCCCGGCATCTACGCCCTCCTCACCGAGGGCGACCGCGCGGCGTTCCCCCTCGAGGCGTTCCCCGCCGATCTCCCGGCGAGCGCCATGCTGGAGCTGCTGGGGTGGGGCGACGCCGCGCTGGAGTCGGCGTCCCTCCTGGGTACCCGTGGCGACACGGCGTCGGTGGTGTTGCAGGTCGCCGGCGGGGCCCGGGACACCGTGCGCCTCGTGGCGATGCACGACCCGTTCAGGCTCTGGCTCTACGAGCGGGACCGCCTCCGCTGGCGGGTTTCCATGGGGCTGGCCGAGCAGGCGCTCCTCGACTCCCTGGCCATCCTCGTCCGGGCCGCGCCCCGTGCCATGGACGATGCCGCCGTCGCGCGCGCCGAGGCGTACCTCGACGCGGCCGGACGGTATCCTGACATGGCCCGCGCCGGCGACGTGCAGGCCGCCGGGTCCCTGCTGCGACGCGCCGCCGTCGCCCGCGCCCTCGTGATCGAGCTCCGCATGGCCGAAGCGCTCGGCGGCGTCCCCCTCGTCGAGGGGCGAATCCGGAACCCCACCGAGAGGAAGGTCTCCACCCTGTCGCTCATCGTGCGCGATGCCGCCGGCACGGAGGAGAAGGTCGAGCTCTGGAACCTCGCCGCCGGCAGCACCACCCCGGTCCGGCAGCTCACCGGGCTCCGCAAGGGGCCCCTCACGCCGCGGATCGAGCGGATCCAGGTGTTCTGAGCCCGGACCCGCCGGAGGTCCACGGCGGCCTTGACCCCGGCGGACGCTCTCGCCCGCGGTCGGCAAAGTGAAGGGGCACCAAGGGTTGGCACACAAGGCGGGAGGGGCTATACTGTACCCGCGAGGGCGGCACGCCTCGCTTTTCCCGAAGAAAAAGACGACCCGAACCGACGTGACGAATGCGTCCCAGCCTCATCTCGTGTATTGCCTCGAGCCTCGTCCTCCTGGTCCTCGTCGCGAGCCGACCCGCCGTCGCCGAAACCGTCGACCCGCGTGACGTGGCGGCTTCCGCCGACCGCGCCATCACGGCCCTGTCGCCCCACGTGACGGCGACGAGCCATCCGGAGGCGCTCCAGAGGGCGTTCCGCGCCTACTTCGCCTTCAAGGCCGCCCGTCCGGAGATGGTGAGGAACCCCTACTACTTCTTCGTCGACTACGGGCTCGACAACAAGACTCGGCGCGGCTACGTCTTCGACATGGAGGAGCTCGAGCTCGTGGAGGGGCCGTTCACGGTCT
>JAHWKI010000086.1 GCA_019347975.1 Gemmatimonadota bacterium | reverse complement strand
CTGTGGGGCCGCCACCGATGATGGTGATGTCCCTGCGTTCTTCCGTCACGCTCTGTCAACCCTGCTGGAACGACTGCTTCCCCCCGGCGCCGCATGGTACCCGCGGTCCGGTCCATCGGGCAAGGTGAGGCGCGGGCGAGACCCGTAGCATTTCGCGCGCCACGGTCAGCCGCTCGCCGGGTCCGTTCCCGCCCCCAGAAAGATCTCCGATCGCCGGTAGCGGCCCAGCCCCGCCTCGACCAGCAGCTTCACGAGGATCGCCGCAGGGATGGCAAGGAGGAACCCGACGAAGCCGTAGGAGACGCCCGCCACGGCGATGGCGAGGATGACCCAGACCGGGTGGAGCCCGGTGGACTCGCCGACGATCCGTGGCCCGATGACGTTCCCGTCCAGCACCTGAACGATCCCGAAGACGATCGCCAGCTTGAGCATCGAGGCGAGGAAGGATCCGCTCACCAGGGCGATGATCACCGCGGGGATGAGCGAGACCGGCAGCCCCAGGTAGGGGACGATGTTGAACACGCCCGCCACCGCGCCGACGAGACCCGGGTTGGGGAATCCGGCGATCCACAGACCCAGCCACGTGAGAACGCCCACGATGGCCGCGGCGATCAGCTGCCCGCGGAGGTAGCGGGAAAGGAGCCGGTTGTACTCCCGACCGAAGGCCGTCCATGAAGCCGCCCGCCGCCGCGGGATGTTCGCCGAGATCCGGGCCATGATTCCGTCCCAGTCCCGGAGCAGGTAGAAGGTCAGCACCGGCGTGAGGATCACGTAGCCGAGGATCGTGAAGACCGTGCCGATCCCGCGGCCGAGTCCGAGGACCGCCTCCCACGAGCGCTGGGCGATCTCTATCCGCTTCTGCTCGAGGAACTCGGTGACGGCTTCCGGCGAGAGTCCGCGCAGCCGCGCGGCCAGCTCCCGCTCATCGAGGAGCGGAAGGTCGAGCCCGAGCAGCCCCGCCTGCAGCCCCTCCACCCACTGTGCCACACGCTCGACGGCTTCCGGGACCCGCCGGATCAGCGCCTCCACCTGCTCCGCCAGCGCCGGGATCCCCGCCACGATCAGCGCCACGATCGCGCCCACGGCGGGGAGAGCGAGCAGCAGGATGCCCGCGCTCCGTGGGATCCTCCACCTCTGGAGCCGATCCACCACCGGGTCCAGGATGTAGGCCAGGACGAAGGCCAGAATGAACGGGGCGAGGAGGGTGCCCAGAGCCCGGAGCATCCACAGGCCGAGCAGGGCCGTGGCGGTGAGGAGCAGGAGCCGATGGAACTGGCTGCCGGCGTAGGGGATCATGAGGACCACCAGCGCCGCGAACAGCACGAGTGGCGAGAGGACCGGGCGCAGCTGGAGGAGCAGCAGCGCCAGGACCAGCAGAACGGCCGCGCCGTGGATCAGGCGCCAGTCCCGCACTCCGGCGAGTCGCTTCATCGCGGTCGGTGTCTCTTCGGGGGAAATCAGGCGCCGTCCTCCATCTCCAGCGCTCTCACGCGTCGCCCCGCCGCTTCGAGCACCTGGCGGGCGTTGTCGTAGGTCAGCGTACGGAGGGCATCCTCGAGCGGGAGCCACACGCACTGCGTGATCCCTTCCTCCACCTGCGGTCGGGTGGCCTCCAGCGCGGTCTCCAGCAGGTAGAAATGACAGTACTTGTGGATCAGGTCCGCGCCCTCGCGGAAGAACCAGTCGATCGTCGCCAGCGCCTCGCGCATCTCCAGCGTCTCGATCCCGGTCTCCTCCCGCACCTCGCGGAGCGCGGTGTCCGGCGGCGTCTCACCCTTCTCGACGTGGCCCTTCGGAAGACCCCAGTTCTCGTAGGGGTCCCGGATCAGCAGGAAATAGGTGGCCTCCGGCGTCCGACGGAAGACGACGCCTCCCGCGCTGGTCTCGAGCCGGACCGGTCGCCTGGCACCACGCCGGCCGCCGCGGGAGCCCGTCCGTTTAGCCACGCAGCACGACGTCCGCGATCTGGACGGCGTTCGTCGCCGCCCCCTTCCGGAGGTTGTCCGCCACGATCCACATGTGCAGAACGTTGGGACGGTCGGGGTCCCGCCGCAAACGGCCCACGTAGACCTCGTCGGTGTCCGCCGTCTGCAGCGGGAGAGGGTCCAGGCTGTTGTCGAACAGCCGCACCCCCGGCATCGCGGCGATCGCCGCCGCCGCCGCCTCGACCTCGAGCGGACGCTCCGTCTCGACCGCCACGGTAACCGCGTGCCCGATCTCCACGGGGACGCGTACGCACGTCGCCGCCACCTCGAGCCCCGGCATCCCGAGGATCTTCCGGCTCTCGTTCCGCATCTTTTCCTCTTCCTCCGTCCACCCGCTCTCCCCCATCGGGCCGATGCGAGGGATCACGTTCCCGAAGATCGGACCGGGGAAGGGCGAGGACGCGGACGTTCCGCCGTCGCGTTCGGCCTGGTAGGCGGCGATCCCCTTCTGACCGGCGCCCGACACGGACTGGTACGTGCTCAGGACCACCCGGACCAGCCCGGCCGCGCGACGGATCGCTTCCAGCGGCACCACCACCTGGATCGTCGAGCAGTTCGGATTGGCGATGATGCCCATGGGACGCTCCGACGCGCGCCCCGCGTTCACCTCCGGTACGACCAGTGGGACGCCGGGATCCATCCGCCAGGCGGACGAGTTGTCCACGACCACGGCGCCCTCGCCGGCCGCGCGGGGCGCCCACTCCCGCGAGAGTCCCGAGCCCGCCGAGAACAGAGCCACATCGCACCCTTCGAAGGAGCCGGGGCCCGGGACGCTGACCTCCCACTCCCGCCCGCGCCACGACAGCCGGGCGCCCGCCGACCGGGGGGACGCCAGCGGCACGATGGCGTCGACGGCCGGAAGCCGATCCTCGAGCACCCGCAGCATCGTCCGGCCTACCGCTCCGGTCGCTCCCAGGATCGCCGCCCTCACGCCGCCGCCCCCAGCCCGAACGCGTCGTGGAGCATCGTCAGAGCCCGGGCCTCGTCCTCCGCAGCCACCATCAGGATGATGGAGGTCGAGGCCGCCGACACGCTGTGGACGTCCACGCCCTCGCGTCTCAGCGTCTCGAACGCCTGCGCGAACACGCCGGGCCGCTTGTGCATTCCGCTCCCCACCAGCGCCAGCCGTGCCAGCCCGTGCTGGACGTCCACACGCTCACCCCCCAGCTCCCGCACCACTGCCTCGCAGGTCCGCTCCGCCTCCTCCACCTCGTCCTCCGCCACCGTGATCTGGACCAGCCGACGGCCGTCCGCCCGGTCCACCTGCGTGAGCAGGTCCACGCTCACACCGGCCTCCGTGAGCCGCGAGAGCACCGTCGTCATCGTCCGCATCTCCGGTGGCAGCCCCCGGAGCACGAGCTGCGCCCATCCCTTCTCCGAGGCCACTCCCGTCAGTGCCGGGTCCTCCATCCCCCGCTCCTTTCCCGCGATCAGCGTTCCCCCGTCCTCGCCGTCGACCAGCGAGGACAGCACGCGGATCGGAACCCCGTAGCGGGCTCCGATCTCCACAGCGCGGGGATGCATCACCTGCGCCCCCGCCACGGCCAGCTCGATCATCTCCTCGTACGTCACGTGCTCGATCCGCCGCGCGGTGGGGACCTTCCGGGGGTCGGCCGTATAGACGCCGTCCACGTCCGTGAAGATGTCGCACCGCTCGGCATTCAGCGCCGCCGCCAGCGCCACCGCCGTGGTGTCCGAGCCGCCGCGCCCCAGCGTGGTCACCTCGTGGGTCCGGCTCACCCCCTGGAACCCTGCGACGATCACGACCTGGCCACGGTTCAGCTCCTCCCGCACCCGCCCCGCCCGTACCTCCTCGATCCGCGCCCCGGTGTGCGTCGAGTCGGTGATGATCGCCGCCTGCGAGCCCGTGAAGCTGATCGCCTCCTGCCCCGCCTCCCGGATCGCCATCGCCACCAGCGCCATGGAGATCCGTTCGCCCGCGGTCAGCAGCATGTCCATCTCACGGGGGTGCCGCTTCCCCGCTGCGGCGCTCACCGATTCCGCCAGCGCCACCAGCTCGTCGGTGGTGTCGCCCATGGCGGAGACCACCACCACCATGTCGTGGCCCTCCCGACGGAACCGGCACACGCGCTCGGCCACGCGGCGGATCCGCTCCGGATCGCCGACGGAGGTGCCGCCGTATTTCTGAACGATCAGTGCCACGCCGTCCTTCCGTCCCGGACCGACTCACGGGCCGCCGGTCGCACCCACGACATCCAGGCCGGGTCCGGCCCTGAGCCCGTTGCGGCTACGCAACCCGCGGACCGTGCCGCGCTCAGAAGACCCGAAGGTTGATGTACTTCCGCGGGTTTCTCTGGAAGTCCTCGAGGAGGTCCTGCACCAGGGTGTTCGTGGTGACCAGCTCGCGGTACAGGGCGGTGTCCTGGAGCAGCATGCCCAGCGTGCCCTCCCCCGCCTCCAATTCGGTGAGAATGCCGTTCAGCGCCGAGAAGGCGCTGTCCGCGTTGCCGACGGCGCCGCCGAGCTCGCCGGTAACCGTCCCCAGCGAGCGGCTGAGGGAATCCAGCTGGAGCGTCACCCGCTCCACGTTCTCCACGATCCGCGTGAGCTCCCCCTGTGCGATCGAGGACTCGATCCGGGAGAACGTCCGCCCCGCGGTGGCCGCCGCCTCGTTCAGGGTGGCCGTCGTCATCTCCAGCCCCGCGGCCAGATCCTCCACGGTGCGGCCCTGGGCCTCCACCAGGCCCGTGAGCCGTGCGGTGACCTCCTGGATGTTGTCGATGGCCTGGCGGATGTTCACCGCCGTCTCGTCCGTGAACGCGATGTCGATCCGGTCCGTGATCACCGCCAGGTTCTCGGCGATGCGGTCCGCCACCGCGGTCAGGCGGGAGACATCCGGCAGCGAATAGCCGGGCAGCATCTCCACGGATGGTGAGACGGCGTAGCTGTAGAAGGGGTAGCGGGAGCGGGGGAAGATCTCCGCCTGCCAGTCGCCGAAGAGCGACTCGGGAGAGAGGATCACGACGGGGTCCTCGGGCAGCACGACCTCGGAGGAGATCGACATGCGGATGATCACACCAGCCGAGCGCTGGTCCAGGGCGAGGCTCTCCACGCGGCCGATGGGGACGCCGCGGAGCTTGACCGGATTGCCACCCTGGAGCTGCCCCACCTCGCGGAACCAGGCGACCACCTCCCGCTCCTCGGCGCCGATCCGCCAGCCCTGCATCCAGATCGTCCCCACCACGATCAGCGCGAGACCGGCGAGGACCATGAGCCCCACGCGCACCTCCGCGGGGGCGCTCACGCCGTCGACTCCTGCATCAGCTCGGGCCGGCCTTCGACGAATCCCCGCACGATGGGATCGTCCGCCGCCTGGATCTCGGCCGGCGTCCCCGTGAACCGGATCCGGCCGTCGTAGAGCATCGCGATGCGATCCGCGACGCGGTACGCGCTGGTCATGTCATGCGTCACCACTACGCTGGTCACACCGAGCTCCTCGTCCATTTTCAGGATCAGCCGATCGATCACCGACGTCGTGACCGGGTCCAGCCCGGTCGTCGGCTCGTCGTACAGCAGGTACTTGGGCCGGGTCGCCACGGCCCGCGCCAGCCCCACGCGCTTCCGCTGACCGCCCGACAGCTGCCCGGGAAGCTGCCCCTCGTATCCTTCCATCTCGACCAGCCGGAGCGCTTCCTCCGTTCGGTGGGCGCGCTCCTCTGCATCCATGCCCGCGATCCGCCGGAGCCCCATCGCCAGGTTGTCCTTCACGGTCATCGAGTCGAACAGCGCCGCGAACTGGAAGACGTAGCCCACACGCCGGCGCAGCTCGTAGAGGTGCTCGCGCGACAGCTCCGTCACGACCTGGTCGTCGACGACGACGCGACCCGCGTCCGGCTCCAGCAGCCCGACGATCGTCTTCAGCAGCACCGACTTCCCCACGCCCGACCCGCCGATGACCGCGACGGTCTCCCCCTCCCGCACCTCCAGGTCGATCCGGTCCAGCACCACCTTGGAGCCGAACGCCTTGGAGATGCCTTCCAGCAGGATGCTCACAGGAGCGTCACGGCCCAGAAGGCGTCCAGAACCAGGATCAGCATGCTGCTCACCACCACCGCCTGCGTGGTCGACCGACCCACCGCTTCAGCGCCGCCCCGGGTCGTGAACCCGTAGAAGCTCCCGATGGCCGTGACCGCGAGCCCGAAGGACCCGGCCTTGATCATCGAGTAGGTGACATCGAAGGGCAGGAAGAAGAGCCGGAGTCCCCGCACGAACTCCGGGGTCGAGAGGTCCAGCAGGTTGATGGCGGTGATCCACCCGGCGACCACGCCCGTCGCGTCGGCGAACGCGACCACCAGCGGGAACATCACGACGCCGGCGATGATCCGCGGCACCACCAGGTAGGCCAGCGGGTCGTACGCCAGCGTCTCGAGGGCGTCGATCTGCTCGGTGACGCGCATCGTCCCCAGCTCCGCCGCTATATTGGCCCCGACACGCCCCGCCAGGGCCAGGCCGATCAGCACGGGGCCCAGCTCCAGGAGCATCGTCTTTCCGACCAGCACGCCCACGAAGTACAGGGGCACGGCGCCCGTGAAGGTATAGGAGGCCTGGAGGGCCAGAACGATGCCGGTAAACGCCGCGATGAACAGCGCGATGGGGAGCGAGGAGACGCCGATGCGGGCCATCTGTACCACGACGACGGCGCTCCACGTGCGCGTATCGGCCACCGAGCGGCCGACCCGGGCCATGAAGCGGCCGAACTGGCCGAACCCGCCGGCGGTGCCCAGCGCCGACCGGCCGACCCACGCGATCGGGGCGCCCCAGACTCCATTCATTGCGCGAAACATAGAGGCCGCGCTTCCGCGCTGTCCACCCTCTCCAGCGCGCGGCCCGCGCCTTGCACGCTCCCCCGCCCGTGACCCGCAATGACACCGACGCCCGGACGCGACGCGGCTACCTGATCATCATCGGGCTCCTCATCGCCGCGGTGCTCATCTTCAACATCGACGCCGTCCGGGACCTGACCAGCGACCGCGCCGACCTGGTCGCCCTCCTCCCCGACGCGTCCGGTGTCCGGGTGGGGACCCCCGTCTGGGTGGCGGGCGTGGAGTCCGGCACGATCACCAGCATCGACTTCCTGGCCTCCGGTGGGAACTCTCAGATCGCCCTCACCCTCCGCATCGCCGCCGAAGCCCTGGCCGTCATCCGGCGGGACAGCGACGTGCGCGCGATCCGGCTCCGGCTGATCGGACAGCCCGTGGTGCAGGTGGAGGCGGGCACGGCCAGCGCCCCGCCGGTCCGGTCCGGTGACACGCTGCTCGCACATCCGCGCGTGGACACCGATCTCCTCCTGGCCCAGGGCACACGGCTGCCCGCCCAGCTGGATTCGCTCCTTACTTCCGCGCGACAGGTCGCAGGCATGGCCCGCTCGAGGAGCGACGACCTGGAGCGGCTCCAGGTCCGCATCGACGCCGTCACCTCGGCGGCGGGGGCGCTTTCGACGGAGCTCGAGGGCGGAAGCCTCGGCCGGTTCATGGAGCCCGGCGGCCTGGACGCGGTCGCGCGGCTGGGCGCCCGCCTCGACAGCCTGGGCGTCGAGCTCGGCGCGGCCCTCGAGCGGTATTCGGGGGCGGAGGGAGAGAACGCGGCGCTCCCCCGGTCGCTGCAGTCGCTCCGGGCGCGGGTCGCCGCGCTCCGGACGGACCTCGCGGTCTTCAACGCCCGCTTCCGGGCCGGCGGCGGCACGCTGGACCGGCTGGCGCGGGACTCTGCGCTGCAGGTGGCGGTGCGGCGGGTGCAGGCGCAGGTGGACACGCTCCGTCAGGAGGCCGCGTCCATCGCCCTCCGAATGGTCGTCCCCTGACGGATCAGGTGCGGTGGTCGAAGGTGAACAGCACGTCGCCCTCGCCCAGGGCTTCCCCGTTCGAGCCCGCCGGGCCCGTTTCCACGATGACCCGCTTCACGACCCGTTGCGGATCGGACAGGGCGATCTCGAAGCGGATCCCCTGCTCCTCGCAGCGCACCTCGGTGCGCACCGTGCGCCCGGGCTTGCGGGCGGGGTCCTGCGGGTTGGCGAAGAGCGTCTTGGTGGACTGTCGACCCGACTCGAGGAGCCGGGTGACCTTCACCTGCCGCAGCCAGTCGGGCTGGTAGCTGATCGTGTAATCGTAGCCCTGCTGGTCGGAGCCGTGCCCCTCGCGGTTGTGCCGTGCCATGCCATCTCCAGAACGAACGGGGAAGGTCAAACTCCCGCTGACCCGGGGCCCTGTCAAGCGACGACCCCGGCCACCCGCTGCGTATGGATCTTGCGCGGCCGCTCCGCTTCCCGCCGTTACTCTTGACCCCGGCCACCCGCCGTGATACTCTTGCGCCAATCACCCTCGACCACACGACCTGCCACGCAACGGCCACTCGGCGGCTCCGCCGGTCGAACACCGATTTCGTTTTCCCAATCCATAGATCGGCCAGCTGGTACGCGCCGCGCGATCCCTCGCGATCCGCGCGTCCGTTCGGGCCAAGGGCCTGATGTCGGAGACTGACGTGGACATCGCAGAACTCAAGAGCAAATCGATCGCCGAGCTCCACGAGATGGCCGAGGAGCTCCAGATCTCGAACTACTCGGGGCTGCGCAAGCAGGACCTGATCTTCCGTATAGAGCAGAACCTCCTCGACAGCGATGTGGTGCTGCGCGGCGAGGGCGTCCTCGAGGTGCTTCCCGAAGGCTACGGCTTCCTGCGCTCGCAGGACTGGAACTACCTCTACGGCCCGGACGACATCTACGTCTCGCCGTCGCAGATCAAGCGCTTCGACCTGCGCACGGGCGACACGGTCCTCGGCCAGGTCCGCCCGCCGAAGGAGGGGGAGCGCTACCTCGCCCTGCTGAAGGTGGAGCAGGTCAACGGCGAGGAGCCGGAGCACGCGAAGCACCGGATCGCCTTCGACAACCTGAAGCCGCGTTACCCCGAGGGGCGGCTCCGCCTGGAGAGCGAGTCGGGGGACCTGTCGATGCGGCTGATGGACCTCATCAGCCCGATCGGGAAGGGGCAGCGCGGCCTGATCGTCTCGCCGCCCAAGGCCGGCAAGACGATCCTCCTCCAGAAGATCGCCAACTCGATCATCGAGAATCAGCCGGAGGTGCACCTGATCGTGCTGCTCATCGACGAGCGGCCCGAAGAGGTCACGGACATGCAGGAGCACGTGCCCGCCGAGATCATCTCGTCGACGTTCGACGAGCCGGCGGACCGGCACACGCAGGTGGCGGAGATGGTGCTGGAGAAGGCCAAGCGGCTGGTCGAGGCGAGCCGCGATGTGGTCATCCTGCTGGACTCCATCACGCGGCTCGCGCGCGCCTACAACGTCACCGTCCCGCATTCCGGGAAGATCCTCTCCGGCGGCGTGGACGCCAACGCGCTGCACAAGCCCAAGCGGTTCTTCGGTGCGGCCCGCAACATCGACGGCGGCGGCTCGCTGACCATCATCGCCACCGCGCTGATCGAGACCGGCTCGCGCATGGACGAGGTGATCTTCGAGGAGTTCAAGGGGACCGGCAACATGGAGGTCGTACTCGACCGCCACATCGCCGACAAGCGCGTCTTCCCGGCCATCGACCTGAACCGGTCCAGCACCCGGAAGGAAGAGCTGCTCCTGTCCGACTCGGAGCTCAACCGCGTCTACCTGCTGCGGAACTTCCTGTCCGACATGCCGTCCGCCGAAGCGCTGGAGTTCCTGCTCGAGCGGATGCGGCGGACCAAGAGCAACCAGGAGTTCCTGGACAGCATGGCCAAGGGCGGCGCCTGACGCGCCGCGCTCAGTCGTACGCCGAGGCGCTCACCCGGCCCAGGACGAGCAGCTCCATGCTCGCTTCCTGGGCCGGTGTCGCATCACGGGGGCACCTCAGCACCACCGCCGGGACTTCCGCCGCGTCCGGCAGATAGAGGACCAGCGCGTCCGGTTCCGGCGCGCCTTCCGGCTCCCCCGCCTTTCCCGACCCGTCGATGGCCACGGCGCGCCCGACCCCCGCCAGCGAGCCCAGCAGCCGCCCATACCCCAGCCACTCGGCCAGCGCGTCCGCCTCACCGGCGACCGCGGGGATCAGCGTCGAGTTGAAGTGGTCCAGGGCGCGCTCGAACGCCGCCGGGTCGCGCTCCTTCAGGTGCTTGAGGATCGGCCGGAGATAGGGGCGCGGGTCCCGCCAGGGCGCCGCCACCAGGGCGGCTTCGAGGCGGGCGTCGGCGCGGGCTCGGAGATCGTCGCTCATGTCCGAAGGTGGTCGCCGCCGCCGTCCGGGGTCAACCCCGCTACCGCCGCCCGTTCGCCGGCGCTAGGTTGGGGATCGGAGCCCTCGAACAGCGGTGACGACCATGTCGCTCGACCGACCCCTGCAGCCGACGTTCGACGCCCCCGCCGGCTCGCTCCAGGATGATGGCGTTCTCGAGCTCACCTGGGAGGTCTTCGGCGAGCTCTGCCGCGCCCTCGCCCTCAACGTCGCGCGGGACTACGAGCCCGAGCTGGTCATCGGGATCGCCAAGGCCGGCGTGATCCCCGGCGCGGTCATCGCCTCCATCCTCCGCTGCGACTTCTACTCCATCACGATCTCGCGCCGCTCCGGCGCCGAGCTCGTCCGTGACGAGCCTCGCGTCCTGTCCGCGGCGCCACTCCAGGCCGCCGGCAAGCGCGTCCTGATCGTCGATGAGATCTGCACCACCGGGGAGACGCTGCGCATGGCCACGGCCGCGGTCCGCGCCGTCCGCGCCCGCGAGATCCGCACCGCCACGAGCTTCGCGAAGGTGGGTCACTACCGGCCCGACTACTCCGCCGTGGAGACGGATGCGATCGTGGTGTTTCCGTGGGATCTGGACGTGCGTCCCTGAGCGCCTAGCGACCGCCAGCCTCCCCGATGGAGTCCGGGTGAGCCTCGGGATCGTGCGTGTAGTCGAAGGGCTGGGACCGGTCGAACAGCTCGTGCAGGTCCGCGTCCGGCAGCCCCTCGAGCCGCTCCTGCGACCCGAACTCCCCCTCCCGGATCTCGACGACCCGCCAGCCGTGCGAGCTGTTGCTCGTGCACCGGAAGATCACCAGCCCCACGCCATGGTGCGGCTCCTCGCGTGAGAGACGGACCTCCCACTTTTCGCCGTTCGCCTCGATTTTCTTGCCCATGCCGGTCCACTTCCTGCAATCGGGTGGTCGCCGCTCCGAACCCTCCTCCAATGCGAGAGCCATGCCGACCAGGAGCCCGCTGATCCTGTCGCTTTTCTTCGGTGTCGGGTGCGCTGGCGGGGATCCCGGCGGGGACACGGGCGAGGGCGCGGCGTCGGGTGAGACGGAGTCGCGCCCCGCCGCCATGACGGACACCCTGATGATCGAGGGGAGCCCTCAGCCCCTCGCCCTCCGGCTCTTCCGTACCGACGACGACTTCCCGCTCCCGTTCAGCGCGTACGTACCCGAGGACATGACGCGCGCCTCGGAAGGCGACGACGAGGATGGCGCCTCGGTTCGCTTCGTCGCCGAGTTCGGCGGCGTCCGCAACGAGCGCGCGCTGGTCCACCTCTTCGTGCACCCGGTAGGCACGGATCCGCAGCAGGCCCTCGCGGTCGTGCGTGCGTACGAGGCCGCCGCGGGAGTGCCCGTGAGCCGCGGCATCGAGCCGCTGGGTGAGTCCGAGACGCTCCGGCGGATGCCGTGGGCCGATCACGCGTACGTCTTCAGGTATCAGGCGAGCGGGACCTGGTATCTCGGCACGATCGGGCTGGGCTCCCACGCGGGACGCCTCTACCACCTCGTCGTCCACTACCCCGCCGAGTACGGAGACGGGTTCGGACCCCGCGCCGCGATCCTCCTCGATACCTGGCGCTGGGGTGACGGCTCACCGCTACAGCATGGAACCGGCGCTTCGGACATCACGATCCCGTCCGCTCGCCCCGACACCGCGCCGTAGCCGCGGCGGCCGGGCACCGTCGTCTGCGGTCTCAGAGGTTATGGCCGGGCGGCGCCGGCCCGAAACCCGCCCGGATGAAGGTCAGTGAGTCCAGATGACAATCACGCCGCAGCCGGACTCGGCGCCGCCGTACTCGGCGGGCATGCTCGCGGCGCCACGATAGACCTCAATGCCTGCGACGGCGATGGGGGGCGCCAAGGCGTTGATGTCCGAACCGTCCACGACGATGCCATCGAGGAGGACCCTGGGTGGACATGGCCCCGGCTGGAGCGAAGCCTGCCCGCGCCGCACCAGCACCCGGGTGCTGCCGGGTGCGCGGCCGGGCAGCACCATGAGCCCGGGCACGTTCCGCAAGACGGATCCGAGATCGTGGAAGTATCGTTGCGCGATATCCTCCGCGGTGATGAAAACCCCAGCGACGTAGCGCTGTCGGCGCGAGAACCCGACGCGGTCAAGCTTCCGCGCGCGCCGCCTGGCGGTGACCACGAGCTCATCCACAGCCACGGGCGCCGGCTGCAGCTCAAGGAGGACAGAGATGGCGTCCAGGTCCGGGAGAGTCACGCGGAGGTCGAGCCGCGTATAGCCGATCCGCTCGGCCGTCACCATCGCCTGCTTCGACGCGCCATAAACATCGGGATTCGGAATCCTCAGGCGGAAGAACCCACTCGCGTCGCTCACTCCGGAAACCCGCACGGAATCATGCGTGAGGGAGACGGACGTATAGGGAAGGGCCACGCCGGTCACTCGGTCGACGACGTGGCCGACAATGGTCCGGATCGGCGCTTCGACCTCCTGCCCGGCGGCAGCGCCGGCGTGGAGCAGCGAGGCGAGGAGTACTAGTGAAAGCGGAGCGACACGGATCCTTCCCCGAGATCTGTCCACGGAGTTCTCCGTTAGGATCAGTGAACCTCAGATATCGAGGTTTTTCACGAAGGCGGCGTTCTCCTCGATGAACTTCCGGCGCGGCTCGACGTCGTCACCCATGAGCTTGGAGAAGATCTGGTCGGCCTGGACCGCCTCGTCCACGGCGACGCGCAGGATCGTCCGCGTCTCCGGATCCATGGTGGTCCTCCAGAGCTGGTCGGCGTTCATCTCGCCGAGGCCCTTGTAGCGCTGGAGGTTAATGCCGCGCCCGGTCTCGCGGCCGTTGGGGGAAAGCCGCTGGAGGATCTCGTCCCGCTCCTTCTCCGTGTACGCGTAGTGCTCCTCCTTGCCCTTCGCCACGCGGTAGAGCGGCGGCTGCGCGATGTAGACCATCCCGGCCTCCACCAGCTGCCGCATGTGGCGGAAGAAGAAGGTCAGCAGGAGCGTGCGGATGTGGGCGCCGTCCACGTCCGCGTCGGTCATGATGATGATCTTGTGGTAGCGCGCGCCCTTCAGGTCGAACTCGTCCTCGCCGATCCCGGCGCCGATGGCCGTGATCATGGTTCGGATCTCCTCGTTCGACAGGATCCGGTCCATCCGCGCCTTCTCGACGTTCAGGATCTTCCCCCGCAGCGGGAGGATCGCCTGATAGGAACGGTCGCGCCCCTGCTTGGCGGTGCCGCCGGCCGAGTCCCCCTCGACCAGGTACAGCTCGCACACCGTCGGGTCCGTGATGGAGCAGTCCGCCAGCTTGCCCGGCAGGACGCTGCCTTCCAGGGCGCTCTTGCGGCGAGTCAGATCCCTGGCCTTCCGCGCCGCCATCCGGGCCCGCGCGGCCTGGACGGCCTTGTCGATGATGGCGCGGCCGACGGACGGGTTCTCCTCGAGGTAGGACGCGAGCTTGTCGTTCACCACCTGCTCGACGGCGCCCCGGACCTCCGAGTTCCCCAGCTTTGTCTTGGTCTGCCCCTCGAACTGGGGCTCCTTCACCCGGATCGACAGCACCGCGGTCAGCCCCTCGCGCACATCGTCGCCGGAGAGGGCGTCCAGGTCCTTCTTGAGGAAGTTGTTCTTCCGGGCGTAGTCGTTGAGCGTGCGGGTCAGCGCGGCCTTGAAGCCGGTGAGGTGCGTCCCGCCCTCGTGCGTGTTGATGTTGTTGACGAAGGTGAACGTGCTCTCGTTGTA
>JAHWKI010000297.1 GCA_019347975.1 Gemmatimonadota bacterium | reverse complement strand
TGGCGACCTTTCTGGGGAGCTACACCTACACGCTGGACGAGAAGGGGCGGGTGAGTCTTCCCGCTCCGTTCCGGCGGGAGGCCGGTGAGCAGCGATTCGTGCTGCTCCAGGTCTACTCGCCGGCGCTGGCGCTGTACCCGGAGGGGGCGTGGCGAGAGGTGGAGGAGCGGCTGAAGGGGGTGATCCGGAACGATCCGGACGCGCGGATGTGGGTGCTGTCGCTGATGTCGAGCGCGGTGGAGGTGACGCCGGACGCACAGGGGCGGATCCTGGTGCCATCGAAGCTCCAGGAGGCGGCGAAGCTGTCGGGGCAGGTCCTGATGGTGGGAGCGATCGACAAGGTGGAGCTGTGGAACCCGGCGGAGTTCGAGGCAGCGGTGTCGGGGACGCGGTCGGAGTTCGAGCGGTACGCGCCCCAGATCTTCCGTTGAGCGAGTATCACGCTCCGGTGCTGGTGGAGGAGGTGGTGCGCCTTCTCGCCCCGGAGCGAGGGGGCCTGTTCCTGGACGGTACGGTGGGCGGGGGCGGGCACAGCGAGGCGATCCTGCGTGCGGGCGAAGACGCGGGCGCGCGGGTGATCGGGGTGGACCGGGATCCGGAGGCGCTGGAGGAGGCGGGGGAGCGGCTGTCGGAGCACGGCGCGCGGTTCGAGGCGCGGCTCGGCAATTTCGCGGACGAGGCGGAGCGTCTGGAGTCGGAGCTTGCGGGAGCGCTGCTCGACCTGGGCGTTTCTTCGCATCAGATCGATGCACCGGAGCGGGGGTTCTCGTTCCGTCCGGGCAGCCCGCTGGACATGCGGATGGGGCAGCGGGCGGAGTCGTGGACGGCGGCGGACGTGCTGAACGGCTACGAGGAGGACGAGCTGGTGCGGGTGCTCCGTGAATATGGCGAGGAGCCGCGGGCGCGCCCGATCGCGCGGCGGGTGGTGTCTCGCCGGGGGGCGCGGCCTTTCCGGACGAGCGACGACCTTAAGGAGGTGCTGGACGAGGTTTACGGGCGCGGGCTGACGTCGCAGGACCAGGCGCGGATCTACCAGGCGCTGCGAATCGAGGTGAACCGTGAGCTCGAGGCGCTGGACCGGGCGCTGGAGGCGCTGCGGGAGCGGCTGTCGCCGGGGGGAGTCCTGGCGGTGATCGCCTACCATTCGCTGGAGGATCGGCGGGTGAAGAACGCGTTCCGGGAGTGGAGCCGGGCGTGCGTGTGCCCGCCGGAGCTTCCCGTATGCGCGTGCCGCGGGGCGCCGCTGGGGGAGACGCTGACGCGGAAGCCGGTGCGGCCGGCGGAGGAGGAGGTGGAACGGAACCCCCGATCCCGGAGCGCGCGGCTCCGGGCATGGAGGAAGGCGGCATGAAGCAGAAGGCGGTACGCAGAGGCCCACCGGTGATCCGGGCCGTGCTGCTCCTGACGGGGCTGCTGGCGTCGCTGACGCTCGTCGTGTGGCGTCAGAGCACGGCGCTGGAGATGCTGCGCGGGCTGGACGCCGTGCGGCAGGAGCGGATCGTCGAGGAGGCGCGGCGGGCATCCCTGTCGCGTCGGGTGGAGGAGCTGGAGAGCCGGGCGCGGGTGTCGGTGGCGGCGAGGGAGCGGCTCGGGATGCGAGTTCCGAGCGGAGCCGAGCTCGTGATCCTTCCCATGGCGGAGCCGACGGTGGCGACGTTCGCCGCCGTCCCGACGCGCGTCACGGGCGGCGGCGAGGGATGAGCCAGCCCGGGGCGCTCCACGTCCGTCGCAGGCGGCTGCTGCTGGCCGGCATCCTGGTCGGGGGGATGGTTCTCCTCGGCCGGGGCTTCCAGCTGCAGGTGCTGGAGGCTGCGGAGTGGGAGGTCCGGGCGCAGAGGCAGCAGCGGGAGAGGGTGGCGCTGCCGGCGGAGCGTGGGACGATCTACGATCGGAACGGCATCCCGCTGGCGACGTCGCGGGAGATGGTGCGGGTGGCGGTGGCGCCGCGGGAGGTGAAGGACCGCGACGCGGTGACCCGTGCGCTCCGGGAATCGCTGGGGCTCTCGAGCGCCGGGGCGAGGAGGGCGCTGGACCGGAGCCGTCGGTGGGTGGTGCTGCCGGGGCGGTACGAGCCGACGGTGCGGGCGGCGCTGGAGGACACGGATGGTGTGTACCTGGAGCGGATCCTCGAGCGGTTCCGGCCGCACGGGGACGTGGCGGTCGAGCTGCTCGGCGCGACGTCGGGGGATGGGCGAGCGCTGGGCGGGCTCGAGCTGGAGCTGGACTCGCTGCTGCGCGGGCAGGAGGGGACGGCGGTGATGCGCCGTGACGGAGAGGGGGACGCGATCCCGGGCGCGCTGATCCCCGTGACGGAGCCGCGGGCGGGCCACGCGATCTACCTGACGCTCGACCTGGGGCTGCAGGAGATCGCGGAAGAGGCGCTGCGGCTCGCTGTGGCGGAGAACGACGCGACCGGCGGGGACCTGATCTTCGCGGACCCGCGGACGGGAGAGGTGCTGGCGGCGGCGAGCCTGCGAGCGGAGGGGAGCCGGCACTGGCGCGGGGTGACGGACCCCTACGAGCCCGGATCCACGATCAAGCCGTTCGTGCTGGCCGGGCTCCTGGACCGCGGACGCGTGGTGCTGACGGATACGGTGTTCGCCGAGAACGGGCGCATGCGACGGGGGGCGCGGACCATCAGCGACACGCACGCCAGCGGCTGGCTGACAGCGGCGCAGGTGCTGCGGGAGTCGTCGAACATCGGGATGGTCAAGCTGGCGGAGCGGCTGGCGCCGCGGGAGGAGTACGAGACCCTGCGGGACTTCGGCTTCGGCACGCCGACCGGTGTGGCGTACCCCTCCGAATCCGGCGGCCGGCTGGGGCGGCCGGATACGTGGTCGGCCTACTCGCAGGCGAGCATCTCCATCGGCTACGAGGTGTCGGTGACGCCGCTGCAGATGACCATGGCGTACGGCGCGCTGGCGAACGGGGGGGTGCTGATGGAGCCGCGGCTGGTGCGGGAGGTCCGCGGCCCGGACGGGCTCGTGGCGCGCAGGGGCTCGGCGCGACCGGTGCGGCGGTCTGCGTCGCCCGAAACCGCCGCGGCGGTGGCGGAAGTGCTGGCGGACGCGGTGGAGGACGGAACGGGGCGGCACGCGGGGCTGGGAGACTTCCAGGTGGCGGGGAAGACCGGCACCGCGTGGGTCCACGATGCCACGGGCTACCGACGGGGCACGTACACGGCCTCGTTCGCCGGGTTCTTCCCGGCGAAGGACCCGCAGCTGGTCTTCCTGGTCAAGCTCGACCGCGGCTCGCAGTACGGCGGAGCGGTAGCGGCGCCGGTCACGCGTGGCACGCTGGCGGCCGCGCTGGCGGCACGGGCGATCCCGCTGGACCGCAGGGCGGTGGCGAGGGCCACGCCGGATCCCGGGCCTCGCGGGGTGGCGAGCGCCCCTTCGATGTCGAGCCGACGCGGTCCGTGGCTGCCTCCGGCACCCGGGCCGTTCGTCTTCCGGCTGGACGCGGGGCCGCCGGCGCGCGCGCCTGAAGGCCCCGCGCGCGCGCTGGTCCCGGACGTCTC
>JAHWKI010000296.1:1521-3524 GCA_019347975.1 Gemmatimonadota bacterium | reverse complement strand
AGCGGTCGATGCTCAAGATCAAGCACGCGCGCACCGCCGACTGCGTCGTGGCGGGGTTCCGCTGGTACAAGACGGGGGAGGACGCCGTCGGATCCCTCCTGCTCGGGCTGTACGACGACCGGGGGGTGCTCCAGCACGTGGGCGTCACATCGTCGTTCAAGATGGCCGACCGGCGGCGGCTCCTCGACGAGCTCGCGCCGCTGCGGGAGAACGCGCTCGAGGACCACCCGTGGCGGGAGTGGGCGGACGCGGACGCGGCGGCGACGGACCGGATGCCCGGCGCGCAGAGCCGCTGGAGCGGCGGTAAGGACCTCTCGTGGGAGCCGCTCCGGATCGAGCGCGTCTGCGAGGTCAAGTACGACCACATGCAGGGCGACCGCTTCCGCCACGCCGCGACGTTCCTGCGCTGGCGGCCGGACAAGGACCCCGCCGAATGCCGCTACGACCAGCTCGAGGAGGCCCGCCCCTACCGGCTGGGCGACGTCTTCGCGTCCGGCTCCGGGAGCGCCTGACGGCTGATCGCTCACCTGAAGGGTGCCTGCGCCAACGCCCTTGACCCGCCGGCCTGCGCGAGTGTATTCATCCGGCAACTATACAGATCATATGAATAGAAGGAGCGCGGGCGCATGTCCGACCTCGCCGACCGATTCCTGCCGCTGACGCCGCTCACGGCCTCGATTCTCCTGGCCGTGGCGGGGGGCGCGCGGCACGGGTACGCGATCCTGAAGGAACTGGAGGAGCGTCGCGGAGCGGTGCGGGTGCCGGGGGCGGGGAGCCTGTATGCGGCGCTCCAGCGGATGGTGGACGAGGGCCTCCTGGAGGAGGCGCCGGATCTCGCCGAGGAGTCGGAGGGACCGCGGCGGCGGTGCTACGCGCTCACGGAGCTGGGCCGGCGGGTGGGGCGGCTGGAGATGGCGCGGCTGGCGGAGCTCGTGGCGCTGGCGGCGGAGCGGCGGCTGGCGCCGGCGCCGGCGTCGCGGTCGTCGCGGCGGGGGAACGGCTGATGAGCCGGGTGGCGGAGGGGATCTACCGGGCGGCGCTGCGTCTGCTGCCGGAGCCCTTCCGGGCGCGACATGGCGAGGAGCTCGAGCACGTCTACCGGCAGCGGCTGGCGGACGCCCGGGCGCGGAGCGGGCGGGCGGGCACGGCGGCGCGGGTCGCCGGCGAGACGCTCGACGTGCTGTCCACCGCGGTCCGGCTTCGCGTGGGCAGGCCGCGGCCGGTGCCGCGCCAGACGCGGAAGGGTACGCCCGTGAGAGGGTTCGTGCAGGATCTCCGCCACGCCGCGCGTGGGCTCCTGCTCCGTCCATCGTTCACGCTCACGGCGGTGCTGACGGTGGCGCTGGGGATCGGATCGACGACGGCGATCTTCACCGTCGCCGACGCGGTTCTGCTGCGTCCCCTGCCGTACCCCGAGTCCGATCGCCTCGCGCACGTGCGCCGGGTGGTCGAGCGGTACGGGATGGAGCGGGCGCCGCTGTCGTATCCCGACTTCGTGGATCTGCGGGAGGGGACGCGCTCGTTCGAGGCGGTGTCCGCGTTCGCGTTCGAGAGCGGCACGCTGCTGGGGGAGGGCGACCCCGAGCGGCTGGTGGGAGCGCGGCTCGAGGGCGGGATGTTCGACCTGCTCCGCGTGCCTGTGGCCCTGGGGCGGCCGCTCCAGCCGGCCGACGGCGCCCCCGGCGCGGAGTCCGTCGTGGTCTTGAGCGATGCGCTGTGGCAGCGGCGGTTCGGCGCCGATCCCGGCGTGGTGGGCGGGACGGTGGAGCTGGGGGGGACGCCCCGTCGCGTGGTGGGCGTGGCGCCCTCCGGGTTCCGCTTCCCCGCCCCGGCGGTCGAGTACTGGGTGCCCCTGACGGGCGACTCGTGCTCCGCGGAGCGGGACTGCAATTACCTCCAGGTGCTGGTCCGACTGCGGGCCGGGGTGAGCACGGGCGCCGCGGAGGCCGATCTGCGGGCGGCGCTGTCGCGGATCCAGGAGGCGAACCCCGGCGCGAACGAGA
>JAHWKI010000296.1:0-1421 GCA_019347975.1 Gemmatimonadota bacterium | reverse complement strand
GTGAACGAGACCCTCGCCCGCCTCTTCTGGCCGGACCGGGACCCGCTCGGTGAGCGATTCGAGGGGAGCGGACCCGGGGGCAGCGGCGCCATCACGGTGGTCGGGGTCGTGGCGGACGTGAAGCGGCGGACGCTGGATGAGCAGACCGCTCCGGAAGCGTACCTCCCGCACACGCAGGCGTTCTGGAACGCGGACCTCTACCTGACGGTTCGTACGGAGGCGGACCCCGCCGCGCTCGGCGGGGCGCTGCGGCGGCAGGTCTGGGAAGTGGACCCGACGCTGCCGGTTACGCGCGTCGAGCCGCTCACCACCCGGATCTCCGGCTCCATCGCGCTGCCCCGCGTCCGGACGCTCGTGCTGGTGGGCCTCGCGGTGGCGGCCGCCCTCATCGCCCTGGTCGGGATCTACGGTGTCCTGTCGTTCGTGGTAGCGGAGCGGGAGCGGGAGATGGCGGTGCGCATGGCGCTGGGCGCGGCCCGCGAGCGGGTCCTGGCGCAGGTACTCCGCCGTGGCCTCGCCCTCGCGGCGGCCGGGGTCGCTCTGGGCATGGCATCCGGCGCGGTCGCCACCCGGGCGCTCCGGTCCTTCCTCTTCGGTGTGGAGCCGCTGGACGGCGTCACCTTCGCGGCGACCGCGCTGCTCCTCCTCGCCGCCGCGGCCGCGGCCTCCTGGGTGCCGGCCCGGCGGGCGGCCGGTGTGGATCCGATGCGGGCGCTGCGCGGGCCTTAGCCTGGAGGAGCCGGCGCGGCAGGTGGACGCGCCTTCGTGGTCGGGACATCACATTCGGCCGGCCCCGAACCGCGGGATTGCCCGACGACCGACCGCCGCGGATCTTCCGTGCGTCCTCAACCCGCTCACCGAGGCCGTATGCCGACGAGATCCCTGCTGCGTGTCCCGATGCTGTTCCTGGCCCTCGCGACGGGGCTCTCCTGCGCCGGCCGCCCGTCCGGCGACGCCGCGTCGTCGGACGCAGCGCTCCGGGTGATGACCTTCAACGTGCGTTACGGCACCGCTCCCGACGGCGCGGACGCGTGGCCGCACCGGCGGGCGCAGCTGCTGCGCGTCGTCACCGACCACGATCCCGACGTGCTCGGGCTGCAGGAGGCGCTCCGCTTCCAGGTCGACGAGATCCGGGCCGCCATGGACGAGCCCGGGGAGGTGGTGGGCGTGGGGCGGGACGATGGCGCCGAGGCAGGGGAGTATTCGGCCATCCTGTACGACCGCGGCCGCCTCGCGCTGCTCGACCAGGGCACGTTCTGGCTGTCGGACACGCCGAGCGTGCCCGGCTCCACGTCGTGGGGGAACCGCATCCCCCGGATCGCGACCTGGGCCCGCCTCCGGGACACCGCGACCGACACGTCGTTCTACGTGGTCAACACGCACTGGGACCACGAGTCGCAGAACGCGCGGGAGCGCAGCGC
>JAHWKI010000085.1 GCA_019347975.1 Gemmatimonadota bacterium | reverse complement strand
TCCTTCTTCAGCGAGTGGTAGACCATCTCCGACTCGTACTGCGCCCCGACTCCCGCCAGCACCTTCTGCTCCGCCTCCGGGATCCCCAGCCGCTCGAACGTCGTCTTGATGTTGTCCGGCACGTCGTCCCACGAACGCTCCATCTTCTCCTGCGGACGCACGTAGTAGTAGATGCTGTCCAGCACCCGCTCCAGGTCCGACAGGTCCGCGCCCCACGTCGGCATCGCCTTCCTGTAGTAGACCTCCAGCGCCTTCAGCCGGAACTCCAGCATCCACTCCGGCTCCTCCTTCTTCGCGGAGATCGCACGCACCACGTCCTCGCTGAGGCCCGGCTCCGGCCGGTACAGCGGCGTGTCCTCCGTCCGGAAGTCGTACTTGTATTCCTCGAGCCCGAGGTTCGCGACCGTCTCGTCGTGCGGCATCGTTATTCGCCTTCCACGTTCGTGGACAATGCTTCCTTCGTCTCTTCTTTCCTACCCTTCAGCCCGGCCCGATTTCCGCTGTTCGAACCTCGGCCTCCGGCCTCGGCCGCTTCGCGGATTCGATACTGCGGCCGGGTGATCCCGCGCTCACCCTACGCGGCCGTCTCCGCCTCCCGCCAGCTCTCGTACCCCTGCGCCTCCAGCTTCTCCGCCAGCTCCGGCCCGCCGCTCTCCGCGATCCGGCCCGCTACCATCACATGCACGTGATGCGGCTTCACGAAGTTCAGCAGCCGCTGGTAGTGCGTGATCAGCAGGACCCCCATCTCGGGATCATCCTGCAGCAGCTTGTTCACGCCGGCCGCGACCACCTGCAGCGCGTCGATGTCCAGACCGGAGTCCGTCTCGTCCATGATCGCGAGCGAAGGCGCCAGCATCGCCAGCTGCAGGATCTCGTTCCTCTTCTTCTCGCCCCCGCTGAACCCCTGGTTCACGCTGCGCATCGCGAACGACGTGTCCATCCCCAGCAGCGCCATCTTCTCCATCAGCTGCTCCTGGAACTCGAACAGGTCCACCTCCTCCTCGCCCTTCCTCGCCTGCACCGCCGTCCGCAGGAAGTTCGCGATCGATACGCCCGGGATCTCCACCGGATACTGGAAGGCCAGGAACACTCCCGCCCGTGCACGCTCATCGGGCTCCATCTCCAGAAGGTCCTCCCCGCGGAACGCCACCCTTCCGCCCGTCACCTCGTACCCGGGATGCCCGGCCAGCACCTTGGCGAGCGTGCTCTTCCCCGACCCGTTCGGCCCCATGATCGCGTGGATCTTCCCCGCCTCGATCTCCAGCGTCACACCACGAAGGATGTCGTCCCCGTCGCTTTCCGCCACCCGCGCACGCAGGTCCTCGATCTTCAGGATCGGCTCGCTCATTCCAGACTCGGCTCTCGCTCTCTCAGACAAAAGTCGCCTCCCGGACATCCCGCGAGGCGTCGCAAACAAGAATGATTCTCGGTTTCAACTATACCCGGGCGCCGCACGCGATGCAACCCCGCCCGAGGCCCGTCGTTCCGTCCGTGGGGAAGAGGAAACTGGACCGCTTCGGTGCCGCTCCGTAGCTTCGCGATCATGGAGCGCATCATACTGGTCCTGGGGGGTGGTGGAGTGAAGGGAGTGGCCCACGCGGGGGCGTGGAAGGCGATCCTGGAGTCGGGCTACGAAGTGGCGGAGGTGGTGGGCACCAGCATCGGCGCGCTGATCGGCGCGAGCATCGCGGGGGGGACGTCGGTGGCCCGTCTGGAGGAGCAGGCGCGGGCACTGGTGAAGACGGACATCGTCGACGTGAACCGCTGGGCGGTCCTGCCGAACGGGATCCGGCAGCAGGCGGTTTTCCGGGGGCGGGCGCTGCGCGCCTACATCGAGCGGGTGCTGCCGGTGAAGGAGTGGGAGGAGCTGGCGATCCCGCTGGGCGTGAACGCGGTGGACCTGGAAAGCGGGGACGCGGTGTGGTTCGGCGCGGGTGGGCGAACCGATGTGCCGCTGGCGGACGCGGTCTACGCGTCGGCGGCGCTCCCGGTGTTCTATCCGCCAGCCCGGCTGAACGGGATGCACCTGGTGGATGGAGGGATCATGGACGCCCTCCCGATCACGCGAGCGGCAGACCGGCGGGCGACGCGGATCATCGCGGTTCACGCGTCGGCGGGGAAGAAGAAGGACGCGGGAGACACGGTGGAGAAGGGGATGGTGGCGATTCACCACCGAGTGGTCGACATCATGGCGTGGGCGCGGCGATCCGTCGTGCAGGACGCCTGGTTCGGACCGCCGATCACATGGGTTCACCCGGACGTCGAGGACTACTCGACGTTCGATTTCGACGCGGTGGATTACTTCCTCGAGGAGGGGTACCGGGCGACGCGGAGCGCGCTCGAGGAGCTGGACCGCGAGCTGGAGCGGGACCCCTCCGAGCCGGACCCTGTGGCCCCGGCCTAGGCTCGGGGAGACGACCCGCGGGGTCGTCTCCCCACCCCCCGCTCAGGGCACGGCCCCGGCGGTGTCGGTCGTGGCCGGAGCCAGGGGAGGCGGCGCCTCTCCGAGAGAGAGTCGGAGTCGCACCAGCATGTCGTAGAGGTCGTCCCCCGATCGCGGATTCGACCGGGACAGCTCGGTGATCACCTCATCGCGGCTCAGAAGCATGTCTTCACCGGTCTCCCGCAGGTCGGGAGGAAGCTCGCCCAGCTGCGCCTGCAGCGACGTGAAGAACGTGCTCATCTGCCTGCGCGCGGCCTCGAAGTCCCCGGACTGAGCGGCCACCGCGGCCTGTGCCAGCCCGACGCGCAGGCGCTCGACTGCGAGCTCCTGCTCCGTCCGCTCCAGCCGGGACTCGATCTGCATGGCCCGGAAGTACTGCCAGCCGAAGCCGGCCAGGAAGGCGAGCACCACGGCCAGGAGCCACCACATGGCCCGGCTCTTCCGGGGGCGGCCTCGCGGGTCCGGCCCTCCGGCCGCTGCGCCCGGCTCCACAGGGTGGTGCCCCTCCCTTGCCTGCGTCTCGTCCATTTTTCTCAGCTCCCGTTGTCGAGGATCGCTTCCACGATCCGGTCCATCGCGCGCCGAACTTCCGAAGCGGGGCGTCCCGATGCGTGGGTCAGAATGCTGAATACCAGGACCTCACCGCCGGGGGCCACGGCGTATCCGCTGAGGGAGTTCACATGGCGGATCGTGCCGGTCTTGGCGGCGATCCGCTCGCCGCGGCCCTCGAGCCGGTCCTCCAGCGTGCCTTCCGCCTCACCGGGCGAGGGCAGCGCGTCCCGGAAGCGGGCGCCCCACGGGCGGCCGGCCGCGTACCGTAGGATGGCCGTGAGCGCCCGCGGCGTCAGCAGCGTCTGGCCCGTCAGGCCCGAGCCGTCCCTGAGGTAGACGGCGCCGGGGTCGACTCCGACCCGCTCAGCCAGGAAGGACTCGATCACGGCGGTGCCCGCGCTCCAGCTCCCGGCCTCTCCGTGCTCGGCGCCCAGCGTCTTCAGGATCTGCTCGGCGACCCAGTTGTCGCTCTGCTCCAGAACGATGGGTGCGAGGTCGCCCAGCGGGGCGGACCGCCAGACGACCCGCGCCCCCACGTCGCCGGGCAGCGCGAGCTGCGCCGGGTGACGGGTGACGACCACCGGCCCCTCCACGGCGATCCCCTTCCGCTCGAGCGCCGCCACCAGCGCGCGCCCCGCGAAACGCCCGGGCGCGTCCTGGGCCAGCCAGGAGGTGTCCGGCCCGGCGCCGGCGCCAATGACCCCCCGGAGCACCACGGAATCCGTCCCGGCGATCCGCCGCAGGTCATCGTTCCAGCCCCTGTCTCCCTCGACGGTGACGATCCGGGCGTCGGTCCGGGCCAGCGGCACGGGCAGCTCGACCGTCGCCTCCGTGCCGACGGCCCGCGGCGTGATTACCACCGGGTATGCCCCTTCCATCACCGCGAAGGGCGCGACCGGGGCGGCGTAGTACCAGTCGAGATCGTACGTCTCCCACGCCGGGTGTACGAGGAGCGAGTCGAAGAGCGCCTGGCTCACGACCAGCGGCCCGGCGATCCGCCTGACGCCCGCGGCCGCCAGCGAATCCGCCATCGAATCGAGGGGCGCCAGCGGGTCGTCGTGGAAATGGTCGGAGAACGTCGGGTCTCCGCTCCCCGCCACCACCACCGCCTGCGCCACCCCGTCGGCGATACCGCGCGCTTCCATCGTCGTCGTCCAGCGGAACTCTGGCCCCAGCAGCTCCATGGCGGCGGCCATCGTGGCCAGCTTGGCGTTGGAGGCGGCGGAGAACAGCCGCTCGGCGTTTCTCTCGAGCCGGACCCGCCCCGCCAGATCGGTGATCTCGATCCCCCAGTGCGTGCGGTGCAGGGGCGGCTGAGCGATCACCGAATCGACCACCGCCTCCAGCGTCCCGGAGGCCGGTGTACGGACCGGCAGCGGCTGCGGCGGGGAGGGCCGGGACGAAGCGGGAGCGCACCCGGTGGCCGCCAGGAGCAGGGACAGGAGAGTTCTACGCATCCGCGCAAAGTGGGGCGGCCGGAGCGGCTGGTAAAGGAAGGACCCGGACGTCCGATACTGGTGGAAGCGGAAACGGCGGGGTCGCACGGCGAGGGTGTGATGGAACACGGGACGGTCTCCAATGTGCTGGTGGTGGAGGACGAGCCGAGGGTTCGGCAGCTCGTCGCGAAGGTCCTGCGCCGCCGCGGCTTCGTGGTCCTGGAAGCGGGAGACGCCGAGGCCGCCCTGCGCCTGTTCGGGGACCAGGCCCCGGATATCGCCCTCCTCCTCACGGACGTGGTCATGCCGGGGATGAGCGGTCCGCAGCTGGCGGACTCCCTGGCCGCCGCTCACCCGCAGCTCAAGGTGATCTTCATGTCGGGCTTCGACGAGGACGAGCTCGCGGTCCGTGGCGTGGGCGGCCTGGGCGCGGCGTACCTCACCAAGCCCTTCACGCCGGACGTCCTGACCATGATCGTCGAGGGCGTGCTCGCGCAGTAGACGCCGCACCCTGCCGCGGCGTAGCTTCGCCCCATGACGGGCGACATGGATGCCAGAGCCTTTCGCGAGCACGGCCGCGCGGTGATCGACCGTATCGCCGATTACCTCGCGGATCCCGAGGCCGTTTCCGTCCTCCCCGCTCTCCGCCCGGGCGCCGTCCGCGACGCCCTTCCCCCCGAGGCTCCCGCATCTCCCGAGCCCTTCGAGCGGATCCTCCGCGATTTCGACCGGCTGATCGTCCCCAACACCACCCACTGGAACCACCCCGGCTTCTTCGCCTACTTCGCCACCACGGGATCCGCGCCGGGGATTCTGGCCGAGGCGCTCATCGCCGCCCTCAACGTGAACGCCATGCTGTGGCGCACGGGTCCCGCCCAGACGGAGCTCGAGGAGGTCACCCTCGGCTGGCTCCGCGCCATGATCGGGCTCCCCGCGTCCTTCCACGGCGTCATCAACGACACGGCGTCCTCCAGCACGCTGTACGCCCTCGCCGCGGCCCGGGAAGCCGCGGACCCGGAGATCCGGGGGCGCGGCATGACAGATCGCGACCTCCCGCACTTCCGCGTCTATTGCTCCGAAGAGGCGCACTCCAGCGTGGACAAGGCGGTCATCACGCTCGGGATCGGATCCGACAACGTCGTCCACCTGCCGACCGACGACGACTTCCGCATCGTCCCGGAGGTGCTCCGTCGCGCCGTCCGCCAGGACCGGGCGCGGGGGTTCCGGCCCCTCGCCGTCGTCGCCACCGTCGGCACCACCGGCGTCACGGCCATCGATCCCGTCCCCGCCATCGCGGAGATCTGCCGGGACGAGGGGCTCTGGCTCCACGTCGACGCCTCGTACGGCGGGAGCGCCGCCATCGTCCCGGAGCTGCGGCACGTCCTGGACGGCTGCGACCGCGCGGACTCGCTGGTCGTGAACCCGCACAAGTGGCTGTTCGTGCCCATCGACTGCTCGGCCGCGTACACCCGGCATCCGGAGATCATGCGACGGGCGTTCAGCCTGACCCCCGAGTACCTCACCACCTCCGCGCCCGACGTCACGAACCTCATGGACTACGGCGTGTCCCTCGGACGACGGTTCCGGGCCCTGAAGCTGTGGTTCGTCCTGCGGTACTTCGGCCGGGACGGCATCGTGGAGGCGCTCCGGGAGCACTGCCGCCTCGCCGCGCTCTTCGCCGGCTGGGTGGACGACGCGCCCGACTTCCAGCGCCTCGCCCCCGTCCCCTTCTCGGTGGTCGCGTTCCGCTACGCGCCGCCCGGCGAGATGAACGGCGAGCGCCTGGACGCCCTGAACCGCGCGATCCTCGAGCGGGTGAACGCCGCGGGGGACGTGTTCCTCTCGCACACCTCGGTGCGGGGGCGCTACGCGATCCGGCTGGCCATCGGGAATCTCCGTACGCGGGAGGCCCACGTCGGGCGGGCCTGGGACCTCCTGCGCAGCGCCGCAGAGGCGGCCACCGCCGGGGCTTGACCGGCTTCGACTTCGCGATCCTCGCCGCCTACGTCGCGGGGATCCTGTTCCTGGGGTGGGCCGTGTCCCGCCGGATCGAGTCGTTCCGCGACTGGTTCGTGGCGGGCGGCCGCATGACCGCGCCGCTCCTGGTCTGCACCCTCGTCTCCACGTACTACGGCCTGGACGTCCTCTTCGGCGGCTCCGAGGTCGGCTACGTGGAGGGCGTCGTGGGATGGTTCTACTATCTGCGTCCGTATTACCTGGCGATCATCGTCGCCGCCCTGCTGGTCGCCCGGCGGCTCAAGCGCCACGACTTCCTGTCTCTGCCGGACGTGGCCGCCCACTACTACGGGCGCGGGACGCAGGTCGTGGTCGCCGGCGCCAGCTTCCTTTACGCGCTCCCGCTCCTGGCCGTGATGGGGATCGGCGTCCTCCTCGACGTGGTGCTCGGCCTCCCGTTCGCCTGGGGCGTGGTTCTGGGGGCGGCGGTCTCCATCGTCTACACGCTCATGGGCGGGCTCATCGCCGACGCGCTGACCGATACGGTCCAGTTCACCCTCATGTGCGTCACGCTGGGGATCGCCGCGATCCTCGCTCTCGACGCCCACGGCGGAGTCGACGGGCTGCAGCGCGCGCTCCCCGCCTCCTATTTCGACCCCCGGGGCAGCTATCCCGGATGGATCCTGGTCGTCTTCGGCCTCTCCGCCCTGAGCGTGCTGGTCGAGCCCGCGTTCTACCAGAGGATCTTCGCCGCCGTGAGCTACCGGGCGGTGCTGGTCGCGCTCGGGATCGGCCTCGCCCTGTGGGCCGCCTTCGACTGGGTGGTGACCGTACTCGGGATGACGGCCGCCGCGGCCGGGATCGAGACCGAACCCCGCTACGCCCTCCTGACCCTCGTCGTCGAGGTCCTGCCCCCGGGGCTGACCGGGCTGTTCGTCGCGGGCGTCGTCGCCACGGCTATGTCGACCATCGACTCCTACCTCCTCATCGCGGGGGGCAACCTCTCGTACGACCTCTACCGCCCCCTCCGTCGCCGCCGGTTCACCGACGCCGAGCAGCTCCGCCACACCCGCGCCATGGTCGTGGTCGCGGGCGGAGTGAGCGTCCTCTTCGCCCTCTTCTTCCGGTCGATGGTCTCGGCCTGGATCTTCATGACCACCGTCCTCATCGCCGCCGCGCTGATCCCGATCATCGCCGCCCTCTACCTCCCCGTACGGCCCAGCGCGCGGGCGGGCCTCTGGTCGAGCCTGGCCGGGCTCCTTTCCGCCACGCTGTTCTATGCCGTGGTCAATGTTTTCGGCGATGTCAGCGAGGAATGGGGGACCACCATCTGGACCTTCTCCGCGGGCGGGCTGACCCTGGACCTGTGGCAGGATTACGCGGTCCTCGTGGCGCTCCCGGTCTCCGGCCTCGCGTTCGTCGTCGGCCAGATCACGGGCACACGATACCCCTCCGTGGACAGGGGCGCACGATGAGCGGCTGGGCGCTGGCGACCGAAGTCGCCATATGGACGCTCATCCTGGGATCCGCCGCGGTGTTCGGCTGGTTCCTCGCGGAAGTCGCCAGGCTCGCTCGCCGGCGAGACCGCCCATCAGCGGATCGGGGCGAGCCGGACGACCCGGCTCAGTAGAGCTCGATGCGCTCCAGCTCGATGGCGCTCAGGAAGTCCTCGTCCAGCTCCACGCCGATCCCCGGACCGGTGGGAACCTTCACCATCCCCTCCCCGTCCAGCTCGAACGCCGGCACCACCACGTCCCTTGCCCAGTACCGCGCGCTCGCCGACGTGTCGTTCGGCAGCCGCATGTTCGGCAGGCTCGCCAGCGCCACGTTGTGGGCCCTGCCGATCCCCGACTCCAGCATCCCGCCGCACCAGACCGGGATGTCCGCGGCCGCGCACGCGTCGTGGATCGCCACCGACGCGCCGTGCCCGCCGACGCGACCCGGCTTGATGTTGATCACCCGGCACGCGGCCAGGCTCAGCGCCTCCCGGCATCGGGTCGGGCTCGTGATCGTCTCGTCCAGGCAGATCGGCGTCTCCAGTCGGGACTGCAGCGCAGCGTGCGCCTGCATCTCGTCCTCCGCGAACGGCTGCTCGATCAGCATCAGCCCGTACCGCTCCAGCCCCGCCAGCCGCTCCATCTCGCCCGTGCCGTACGCCGCGTTCGCGTCCACCGTCAGCGCGATGTCGGGATGGCGCGCCCGCACCGCGTCCAGAATGGCGAAATCGCGACCGGGCTCGATCTTCAGCTTGATCCGCCGGTAGCCCGCGGCCAGGAACCCGTCGATCCGCTCCAGCAGCGCCTCGACGCTCTCCTGGATGCCGATGCTGACGCCGGCCGGGACCGCCGCCTTCTCGCCACCCAGCAGCGACGCCAGCGATACCTGCCGCCTCCGGGCCTCCGCGTCCCATACCGCCATCTCGATGGCCGCCTTGGCCATCCGATGACCCTTCGCGGCCGCGTCCATCCGCGCCGTCACCTCGGCAGCACCGTCCAGCTCGGCGCCGAGCACGGCGGGGCCGAGGTGCGCCTGGAGCACCCACCGGGCCGTCGCCAGCGTCTCGTAGGAGTAGTTCGGCGCCTCTCCCGCTACGCATTCCCCCACCCCCTCCACTCCCTCACCCTCCAGGTGCACCAGGAGAATCCGCCGTTGGCGCGTCACGCCTGACGAAATCCGGAATGGCTCCCGCAGCTCCAGACCGATCACCCGCAGCACGATCCGCTCGATTCGCATGGTCAGGGAATCCTTGTAGTATGAGTCACGCGGTTCTATGTTGTTGCCTGCCTCCGGCCACCCGCCTCTCCCGGCCACGGCTACACCCCAAAAGACGAGCGACGCCATGCGCGTCGATTTCCCTAGCACGAGCACGGAGTTCATCCGTCAGGCGGCGGCGCACGCGGTCCGCCGGTCGACGGACGGGCGCGCCCTGTGGGTGGTCGGGCTGGTCGCCGTGGCCGCGGCGTACGCGCCGGTGATCATCCTGGCGCCGACGTCCGCGCCCTGGGGCAACATCCCGTGGCTCCTGGCGCCGTTCCTCGCGGTGGTCGGGTGGGGGAGCGCGGTGCGGCGGACGGACCAGCGGGCGCGGCTGGCGGCCTGGGCGTTCGCCTCCGCCGCGGCCGCCGGTCTCGCGACGCAGGTGGTCTGGGCGTTCGAGATGCATGTCCTCGCGCCCCCGCAGGTGCCGGTCGCCGCCTATCTGTTCCTGGTCCCGTACATCCTGCTGTCCGCCGGTGCGTGGCTGGCGCTGGGCTCTCGCCGCGGCGCGTGGGGCGCGGGGCTGGCCGGCGATGCGCTGCTCGTGCTGCTCGCCGGTGCCGTGGTCGTGCTCCGGCTGGTGGTCGAGCCGGTCCTGGGCTCCTCCGACTCGGGATTCGCCGAGATCGCGCTGATCGCGGCGCTCCAGACGCTCGGGCTCGTCCCCCTCTCGCTGGCGTGCCTCCTGGTCCTGCGACGCAGCTCGGCGTTCGCGCCCACGTCGTCCTCCGCCCTCCTGGCCGCCACCATGGCGCTGGCGGGCGGGGGGATGCTGTCGCTGGCGGGGCTGGACCCGCAACCGTTCACGCTGGCCGATCCGTTCGACTACCTCTGGGTCCTCGGCTGGCTGCTGCTCGCGTTCTCCGGCTTCGTGGCGCGGACCGCACCGGCCACGGCCCCCGGCATCCTCCGAGACCGGCTGGCGTACGAGGGGCTCCGCCGGATGATCGTCCCGGTCGCCGCGCTGTTCCTGGCGGTGGTCGTGGTCGATGTGGCGCTGAGGCCCGAGATCCGGCCGGAGACCGTGGTCGCCGTCGCGCTGCTCGGTGTCATGCTCGCGCTCCGCACCGCCCGTGCGGTCGCGCTGACGGACCGGGAGGACGAGCGGGTGCGTCAGCTCGCGTACACCCGCGCCCTGGTGGAGGTGACCCATTCGCTCGCCGAGGCCACCGACCTCGATGCGACCCTGACCGTGATCTGCGACTCCGCCCGGCGGGTTCTGGGGGCAGGGGGTGTAGGCATCGAGCTGATCACCGAGGACGGCCTGACGCTGGAGACCCGGGCGACGGTGGGGCTGCCGGACGACATTCACGGCCTTCGATTTCCCATCAGCGAGAGCTTCACGGGATGGGTGGTGCAGCACGGAGAGCCACGGGCCGCTCTCGATCCCTCGGCGGATCCCCACGTCAACCGCCAGAGCCTCTGGTTCCTGGGCCGGTCCACCCTCGCCGCCGCGCCGATCCGCTTCCGGGGCGAGACCACCGGTGCGCTGTACGCGTGCATCCGCAGCGAGCCGTTCGACCCGGAGGAGCTGGCGCTCCTCGGCGCCATGGCGGAGCAGGCGGCTATGGCCATCGAGCGGGCCCGGCTCCTGGACCAGGTGACCGTCCTTTCGGTCACGGACCCGCTCACCGGCCTGGCGAACCGCCGCTGCCTCCAGGAGGGGCTGGAGCGGGAGTTCGCCGCCGCCCGCCGCGGACGCGAGCTGGTCGCGGTCATCTTCGATCTCGACAATTTCAAGGCGTACAACGACACGTTCGGGCATCTCGCCGGCGACGAGGCGCTCCAGGCGTTCGCCGGGGTTCTCCAGGCCGAGACCCGGGCCATGAACCTGGTCGCCCGTTACGGGGGCGACGAGTTCGTCGCGCTCCTGTCCGAAACCTCGGCCGAGGGGGCCCGCGCCTTCATCGAGCGCGTTCGGGGCGGGTTCCACCGGGACGTCACGGCGCTCGGCCGCGGCGCCGTGGAGATCTCGGCCGGGGTGGCCATCTTCGACCCGGCCATGAAGGAGCCAGAAGACCTGATCCGCGCGGCGGACGAGGACATGTACCGTCAGAAGCCGCGCGTGAGGGTGTAGGCCGCCGTCCCGTCGCCGGCGCTCTCCAGCCCCACCGCCACATACCCCTCGCCGAACGCCCACTCCAGCGCCTCGCGGACGCTCCGGCGCCACGCCCGGGCCAGCGGCGTATCCGCCGCCTTCAGCGCGTCGATGTCCGCGGGAACGGCCACGCGTACGCTGGTGTGCGACGCGTCCGGCGAGAACGGGCCCGGGCGCGGGAAGGCCCCGGACGTGTCCGGCACCGCCAGCAGGGGCGCGTCGTCCGAGCTGCCGGGAGGAAGCGCCCCGCCGAGGCGTCTCTCCGCCCGCTCCCCTTTCATCTCCCATTCCGCCAGAAGACGGTCCGTGCCGATGCCCGCGTGGAGCGGAGAGCCCGACTGACCGTACAGGTCCCGCTTGTAGGTGCGGGCGACGGCGCCGAGGCGGCTGAGGTTGAGGTGGGCGTTCCGCGCCACGAGGGGATCGAACGTCCAGAGCATCCGTTCGATCCCCAGCGCCAGGAGCCGCTCCCGCTGATGAAGCTTGAGCGTGCGACCCAGCCCCCGGCCGCGGTAGTCCGGCTCCACAGCCAGCATGTCCGACCAGTGCGCCAGCCTGCCATCGCGCACTCCGGAGATCCCGAACACGAAGCCCACCAGGCGGCTCCCGTCGAATGCGCCGCTGGCCACGCCACCCATTTCCTCCGCCACCATCAGGATGGTGCCGGGCACCACCTCGGCGAAGGTGTCGCCCCAGGTCCGTCGTTGGAGCGCGATGCACGCGGCGTACTCCGCCTCCCCCTCGAGGGGCCGGATCACGATCTCGCTCACAGCGTCTCCAGCAGCCTCCCATAGAGCCGCACGCGGCGCGGCAGGTCCTCCACCAGGACGTGCTCATCGACGGAATGGGGGCCGCTCCCCGCCGGACCGATGCCGTCCAGCGTCGGCACGCCCATGCCGGCGGTGAACGACCCATCGCTGCCGCCGCCGGTCGAGCCTTCCCCGAGCTCCCACCCCGCTTCCGCGGCGAGACCGCGGGCCGCCCGATACAGCGCGACGTTCGCCTCCGTCCGCTCCACCGGCGGGCGGTTCTGGCCACCTGAGACGCTCAGGGAGGCACCCTCCAGCCGCGGCCCGAGGCCGCGGATGGCGCGGTCCACCCGCTCCGCCTCCGTCCCGGTCGCGAACCGCACGTCCACGGACGCCCATGCGGACGCCGGGACCACGTTCGATGCCGTCCCTCCGGCCGCCTCCCCCACGCTAATCGTCGTCCCCAGCGCCGGATCGGCCAGGGCGGTGACCGCCAGCACCTGATGCGCGAGCTCGACCAGCGCGTTCACGCCGTTCTCCGGGTCCACCCCCGCGTGCGCCGCCCGGCCGGTCACCTCCAGACGATACCACCCGACGCCCTTCCGGCGCGTCTTGGCCGCACCGCCCGGGAGCGGCGGCTCCGGCACCAGCACCGCGTGGGCGCCGCGCGCCGCGTCCTCGATCAGGCTGCGCGACGTTTCCGACCCGGTCTCCTCGTCGCACGTGGCGACCAGCACCGTCGGCCGCCGGGGTGCGCTGCCCTCGTCCCGGAAGCGCGCCAGGGCCGCGAGCACGCACGCCAGGCCGCCCTTCATGTCGAACACGCCCGGGCCGCGCGCCAGACCGCCATCCAGCCGGAAGACGGGGTCGAAGGTCCCGACCGGGTGAACGGTGTCGATGTGGCCGAGCACCACGAGCGGCTCAAGCGACGGCTCGCTCCCGCGGAACCGGGCGATGACGTGCTCGCCGATCCCCTCGACGTCCACCGTGTCCACCTCCCCACCCGCCGCCGTCAGCTCCGCCGCGAGCCACCCCGCCACCGCACGCAGCCGCGCTTCATCGGAGGACGGGGACTCCAGCTCCACCAGCCGACGGAGCCGCCCCAGCGCCCCCTCGCGCAGCTCCGCCTCGTCCGCCGACGCGAACACGCTCATCGCTCCCGCACCTCCCACCCCCGTGCCTTGCGCCGCACCTTGCCCAGCCCCTGCAGGTGCTCCAGGTACGCCTTCAGCGCGGCCATCGCCGGGCGCCTGAGCTCCGGGTCCAGCTCGCCCCCGTACACCGCGTCCAGCAGCCCCTCGTAATCCCCGATCCCGTCGGTCAGTGCCCGCAGAACCTGCTCCTGCCGCAGCGCCCGGTGACGGACGTAGCGGTCCAGCGCCTGACCGGGGTTCAGGAAGGGCGGCCCGTGGGCGGGATAGATCACCGAGGGCGCCAGCGCGCGGATCCGCGCGAGAGAGGCGAGGTACGGTCCGAGGCGGCCCTCCGGCGGCGCCACCAGCGCCGTGTCGTGGCCGCCCATCATCAGATCGCCGCAGAACACCGCATCCTCGGCGGGCCAGTGGAAGGCGACGTGGTCCGTCGTATGACCCGGCGTGGCGACCGCCACCAGCTCACCCGCGTCCGTCTCCATCCGCTGTCCGTCCCGCAGCGTTTTTCCCCGAAGGGAGCGGACGGGGGCGTCGAAGCGCTCCGCGAGGGCGCTCGCTCCCGCGACGTGGTCGGGGTGCTGGTGGGTGACCAGGACGGACGTGACGACGCCGTCGCCCACGACCGCGGCGACGGCGTCGAGATGATCCGGGTCGTCCGAGCCGGGGTCCAGAACGGCGACCCGGTCACGCCCCACGATGTACGTCCGGGTGCCGTCCAGCGTCAGCGGCGAGGGGTTCGGCGCGACGACGGTTCGGAGCAACGTCGGCTCAGTGACGATCGGCCATGATGACTTCGGCCAGCTTGTCCGCCACCGTCTGGACCTCCTGCTCGTCCGATTCCTTGAACGCGGCCTTCTGATGGCTGTCGATGTCGATCTGCCCGAGGATCTCATCGCCCGCGCGGAT